>CAZGFR010000004.1:0-73115 GCA_964524485.1 uncultured Anaerolineaceae bacterium
GCTGTGCGTCAGCCAGGTCGGCGAAGAGCGGGGTGGAAAGATAGCGTTCGCCGAAGGAGGGGATAATGACCACGATGATCTTGCCTGCGTTCTCGGCGCGGTTCGCCACCTGCAGCGCCGCCCAGGTCGCCGCGCCCGAGGAGATGCCCACTAACAAACCTTCCTCACGCGCCATGCGCCGCGCCGTCTGGAAGGCGTCCTCGTTCTTCACGCGGATGATCTCGTCGTAGATCTTGGTGTTGAGCACCTCGGGGACAAAGCCCGCGCCGATGCCCTGGATCGGGTGCGGACCCTTCGTCCCGCCTGACAGCACGGGCGAGGCATCGGGTTCGACCGCAATGGCCTGGAAGGAGGGCTTGCGCGACTTGATGACCTCGCCCACGCCCGTGATGGTGCCGCCTGTGCCGATGCCCGCCACCAGAAAATCGATCTTGCCGTCCGTGTCGCGCCAGATCTCCTCTGCGGTGGTCTTGCGATGGATCTCGGGGTTGGCGGGGTTCTTGAACTGCTGGGGCAGGAAATACTTCTTCGGGTCGGAGGCCACGATCTCCTCGGCCTTGCGGATGGCGCCGCCCATGCCCTCAGGGCCAGGCGTCAGCACCAGGTCCGCTCCGTAGGCGCGCAGCAGCATGCGGCGTTCCTTGCTCATGGTCTCGGGCATGGTCAGGATGAGTTTGTAGCCCTTCGAAGCGGCGACCATCGCCAGGGCGATGCCTGTGTTCCCACTGGTGGGTTCGACCAGCACGGTGTCCTTGTTGATCAGTCCCGCCTTCTCGGCGGCGTCGATCATGGAAAAGCCGATGCGGTCCTTGACAGAGTGGGCGGGGTTGTAGAATTCCAGTTTGGCGAGGACTTCCGCCTTGGCGCCTTCGGTGACGCGGTTGAGACGCACCAGCGGGGTGTTACCGATCAGTTCTGTGACATTGCTTGCGATTTTCATATTAAGTTCTCCTTGTGGCTTTGAGTTGAAATAAATAAAACGGCCGATTGCCAGCCGTGAATGACTCCACAGCAGGGCAAACGATGGGCGGGAACCAAAAAGTCGTCATGACGACGACTTTCAGAATGCGGGGTCCAGCCCACCGTTTGCGGCAATCAGCCGTTTATCTCTGGGATAGAGGCGGTGGCTTAGGGACCCCGCCGTGTACAGATGCAGTTCAAAAGGGTTTTCATGTGGGTAAAGATAACCTTGTGTGAAACTTTCTTACGTAAATTTCTGCTTTCATTTTGCCACAAAGCCAGGGATTTTACCAGCCCCTATTTTTTATGAAACATCTGTGCTAAATTTGCGTAAATAGAGTACAATCCAATCCTCCCACTTACACAACAGGAGACCCAATGGACGCAACCTTGACAACCTTTTCCCAGCAGGGGCCGATCTCCGACCCTGGGACCTATGCCTCCCTGTTTGACGACCTGCCCACATCCATTTATGACCTTGTGCGCATCGTGCAAGGGACGACCATCCACGTGTTCTGGGCTGAGCGTTACGGCGTGAAGCACACGCCCGAACGCCAGGCCGAGGTACAGTTGCGTACCATGCCGCGCCGTCTGGAGCGCACGCTCGAACTGGACCCGCGTCCGTTGACCGAGCCCCGTGCGCTGGAGCAAAAACTGGTCGGCAACTGCCGTGACCATTCGCTGCTGTTGGCTGCCATGCTGCGCCATCAGGGTGTGCCTGCCCGCGCCCGCTGCGGATTTGGCGCGTACTTCATGCCGAACCATTACGAAGACCACTGGGTGACCGAATACTGGAATCAGGACCAGGCCCGCTGGGTGCTGGTCGATGCCCAGCTCGACGCGCTGCAATGCGACGTGATGAAGATTCCCTTCAACCCGCTGGACGTGCCGCGCGACCAGTTCATCGTCGGTGGGGCGGCCTGGGTCATGTGCCGCTCGGGTGCGGCTGATCCTGAACAGTTCGGCATCTTCGACATGCACGGGCTGGGATTCATCCGCGGCAACCTGGTGCGCGACGTGGCCTCGCTCAATAAGCTCGAGTTGCTGCCCTGGGATTGCTGGGGCGTCATCCTGAGTGACGCGCTGGATGACCCGTCTGACCTGGCGCTGCTCGATGAAGCGGCGGCCCTGACCTCGGGCGACGTCCCCGAATGGGAGCGGGTCCGCGCCCTGTATGAAAACGATCCGCGCCTGCGGGTGGATGGTTCCATCCTCAGCTACGTGAACGGCGAAATGATCTCGGTTGCAATTGGTTAAGCCATGACCGTTGAACA
Source organism: uncultured Anaerolineaceae bacterium (assembly GCA_964524485.1). GTDB lineage: Bacteria > Chloroflexota > Anaerolineae > Anaerolineales > Villigracilaceae > JACPVF01. Next base: position 2,235 of record CAZGFR010000004.1, read on the forward strand.
AGAAATCCGCGCCCTGCTGAATGCCTTCCAGGATGGTTACACCCAACGGGACCTGTCTCAGGTGGACGCTTTCCTCGACCTGTTCACCGAGGACATCGAAGTCATCGGCACGAATGGAGTCAAGCCCGGGGTGGATGAGTGGTACCTCGACCGTGCCTCCGCCCGTGAGCTGGTCCACGGCGACTGGGAAGGCTGGGGCGACCTGCGCCTCGACTTCGCCTCGACCTCGATCCGCATCCGCGGCGACGTGGGCTGGATCGCCGCATCGGCCACCGTCAGCCAGACCATCGGGGCAGAGAACTACGAGTCATATCTCAACTTTGTGCGCAGGTTCCTCGACGAGTCCACCTTGCCCGCCCAGCAGAAGCTGCATTACATCCTGCGCGGCGGGGCCAACACAGTCTACGAGATCAGCCGCGGCGACAAGTTCGTCTGGCCGCTGCGCCTCACGGCGGTGGTCGTGCGCGAAGCCTCAGCCTGGAAGTTCGCCCAACTCAACTTCTCCTTCCCAACGGTCTACTTCCCAGATGTGCGCATTCTCGAATAACAAAGAGCGGGCTGACCAGCCCGCTCTTTTTCTGCATTAAGAATTACCTCGTAAAAACCGCAGCGCCGTCTCGGCCAACAGCGCCGTGCCGATGGGCAGGGCGCGCTCGTCGATGTCGAAGCGCGGATGATGCAGCGTGCGCTCATCGCCTTCGATCAACGTACCGAGCGTGAACATCGCGCCAGGCACGTTCTCGATGAACGCGCCAAAGTCCTCGGCGCCCAGCGTTGGCGGGATGGGGTGAACGTTGTCCGCGCCGAGCAGGTCAACGGCTGTCGCGCGGATCAGGTCCGCGGCGCTGGCGTGGTTAACGAGCGGCGGGCATCCGAAGACGAACTTCAACAGGTAGTCGCCGCCCAGGGCGCGGGTCAGCTCGAAGGCGCGGCGCATCTCCGCTTCGATCTTCAGGCGCGAGGCCTCGCTCGTGAAGCGCAGCGTGCCGCTCAACTCCACCTTCTCAGGAATGACGTTTTCGGTGAACCCGCCGTGGATCTGCCCGATGCTGACCACGGCTGGGTCGAACGGATCGATGCGGCGCGAGACCACGCCGTTTAGCCCGACGATGACTTGACTCAGCAGGAAGAACGGGTCGACCGTTTCGTCGGGATAAGCGCCATGCCCGCCGACCCCGAAGAGGGTCCCGTACCAGGTGGTGACTCCGCCGCCCGCCACGCCCGCGTTGATGCCGATCTGCCCGACGGGCGTGTGCGGGTCCACGTGCTGCGCGATGACCAGGTCCACGCCTTCGAGCGCTCCATCCTGCACCATGCGCGGCGCACCGCTGATGCCTTCCTCATCCTCGGTCTCCTCCGACGGCTGAAACAGGAATCGCACGCGGCCAGGGAATTTTTCCTTTGCAAGCAGCGCCGCTGCGCCCAACGCCATGCTGGTGTGGGAATCGTGGCCGCAGGCGTGCATCACGCCTGAGTTCTGCGAGGCATATTCACGGTCCTGTGATTCCAGAATGGGCAGCGCATCCATATCCGCGCGGATGGCGATGGTACGGCCGTTCCCGTCGCCGATGTCAGCGACTACGCCCGTGCGTCCCACCCCGCGGCGGACTCGGTAGCCGAGCTTCTCCAACTCCTGCGCCACGATCTCAGCCGTGCGCGTTACGTGAAAGCCCAACTCGGGGTGCATGTGAAAGTCACGCCGCCAGTGGACGAGGTCTTCGAAAAGGGCATGAGCGGGTTTGAGCATGTCCATCACCTGCGAATCGTCGCTTCTCGTTCAGGCCCGACGCCGATCCACTTGACGGGTACGCCCGTCGCGGATTCGATCATCTGCACGTAGTCGCGCGCGCGCTGGGGCAGGTTCTCGAAGGAGCGCGCTGCGCGGATGTCTTCGTTCCAGCCTTTGACCGTTTGATATTGCAGGTCGACCTTGTCCAGGCTGTAGGCATCTAATTCGGCATAGCTGACGGGTTGACCGTTCAGCTTATAGCCCGTGCAGACCTGAATCTCTTCGAGCCCGCTCAGCACGTCGAGCTTGGTCAGGCACAGTTCGGTGATGCCGCTCAGGGCCACGGCCGTCTTGACGATCTCCAGGTCCAGCCAGCCGACGCGGCGCGTGCGGCCTGTCGTGGCGGCGGTTTCGCCGAATTTCTGGTAGACCTGTGAGGCTGTGTCGTGGATCTCCGTCGGCAGCGGGCCGCCGCCCACGCGCGTGGTGTAGGCCTTGGTCACGCCGACGACGCGGGTGAGATAACGCGGCGGGATGCCGAGTCCAGCCGAGGCGGCGGAGGGGATGGTGGTCGAGGCGGTGACGAAGGGGTAGGTGCCCCAGTCGGTGTCGAGGAAGGTGCCCATCGCCTGTTCGAGCAGGAAGTGCTTGTCCGCTTTGAGGCCGTCCTGTACCAGCGGGAAGAGTTCGCGCAGATAGGGTTTCATGCGTGCATAGTAACCGCGATACGCAGCGCGGACCTCGTCAAAGCTGAGCGCTTCACCGCCGAGCGCGATGATAATCTTGTTCTTCAATTCGAGTTGCACCTTGAGGCGCGATTCGAACATGTCGCTGGCAAAGTCCGTCCAGCGGATGCCGTTGTAGCTGACCTTGTCTGCAAAGACGGGGCCGATCCCGCGGCGTGTGGTGCCCGTTGCGCCCGCGCCTTTGGCCTCTTCGTACAGTCCATCCAGAATTTTGTGATACGGCATGATCAGGTGTGAACGCGGCGAGACCCAGAAACGGCCATCCAGGCCGACGCCCGCCTGGTTGAGCGACTCGATCTCGTCGAGCAGCACTGCGGGATCGATGACCACGCCGCCGCCGATCAGGCCTGTTGTCTTCTGTGCGAAGATGCCCGAGGGCACGAGGTGGATTTTGAACGTGCCGAACTCGTTGATGACCGTGTGGCCTGCGTTGTTCCCGCCATTGAAGCGCGCCACGTAGTCGGCGCTCTCGGCCAGAAAATCGACGACCTTGCCTTTGCCTTCGTCTCCCCATTGCGAACCGATCACTGCGGTAACAGACATTGTTTCTCCTGATTTTGCCCTGCGCGGAGTCGAAGGGCGGTGAATGATGAAAAGTCTAGTCAACCCGCATTATAATTCGGGCGTTTGATTCCATGAGGAGAGAGCCATGAAAATCCTGCCTGATACCGCCTTGACGTATGACGACGTACTGCTCGTGCCGCAATATTCGGAAGCCGATTCGCGGCGTATCTTATCGACCCGTACGCAGTTGACCAAAAAGATCACCCTGCAAATCCCCATCGTCTCTGCCAACATGGACGTGGTGACTGAGAGCGAGATGGCCATCACCATGGCTCGCGAGGGCGGCATCGGCATCATCCATCGCTTCCTGTCCATCGACGAGCAGGCGCGCCAGATCCAGCGGGTGAAGAAGGCCGAGTCCTTCATCGTGGACGACCCGATCACCATGCCCGAGACCAGTACCGTGGGCGAGGTGCAGCGCGTGGTGCAGGAGACCGGCTCGGGTGGAATCCTGATCCTGAACGCGCGGAAGCAGTTGGTTGGCATTGTTACCACGCGAGACCTGCTCTTCGAAGACGACGCCGCCAAACCCGTCACCGCCATCATGCAGCGCAAGGTCATCACTGCGCCGCGCGATACAACCTTGAAGCAGGCTGAGGGATTACTGCACGATCACCGCATCGAGAAATTGCCGCTGGTGGACGAGGGCGGTCAGGTCACGGGGCTGGTCACCTTGAAGGACATCATGAAGATCACGCAGTTTCCCAAGGCCACCAAGGACTCGCGCGGACGGCTGGCCGTCGGCGCGGCGGTGGGGGTGCGTGAAAAGGAGATGCGCCGCGTGGAAGCCATGCTCGAAGCGGGCGCGGACTGCATCGTGGTTGACATCGCCCACGGCGACTCACATCTGGAGATCGAGATGATCAAACGCATCCGCCGCGCCTTCCCCGAGGCGCAGATCATCGGCGGGAACGTCGCCACGGCGGACGGGACCAGGCGCCTGATCGACGCGGGGGCGGACGCCGTCAAGGTGGGCGTGGGACCTGGCTCGATCTGCATCACGCGCATCGTGGCGGGATCAGGCATCCCGCAGTTGACAGCGGTCATCGCATGCGTGGAGGCAGCCCGCCCGTACGGGATTCCCATCATTGCGGACGGCGGCATCCGTCAGCCGGGTGACCTGGCCAAGGCCATGGCGGCAGGCGCGTCCACAGCCATGATCGGCAGCCTCTTGGCGGGCACCGACGAAAGCCCGGGCTTGATCCTGACCCGCCGCGGACATCGCTATAAAGCCTCGCGCGGCATGGCTTCGCGCGGCGCCGCCATCGACCGCAACCACCGCGAAGGCAGCGACCTGACGCAGGAGGAGATCGAAGAGTACGTGGCCGAGGGCGTCGAAGCGGCCGTGCCGTATCGCGGCAAGGCGCGTGAGGTGCTGACCCAGTTGGTCGGCGGACTGCAATCGGGCATGAGCTATAGCGGCGCGTCCACGCTGGAGGAGTTCACGCAGAAGGCCATCTTCGTGCGCATGACCGGCGCGGGCCTGCGCGAGTCGGGTCCGCATGACGTGGAGTTGTTGACATAAGTTCGCCATGTCATTGCGAGGGCGTTAGCCCGAAGCAATCTCAAGGTGACAGGAAAATAAAACTGGCCTGGATGATCTCCAGGCCAGTTTTTATGTACCGCAAAGCACGCTAAGGCCGCGAAGATTCTTTATGACCCTTTGTGTTCTTTGTGCCCTTTGTGGTTAATGGCTAATTGCCAGTCGCGTGCTGCGCCAGCAACTCCTTCAAGCGCGGATGTCCCGCGTACACGCCGTGATACTTCTCGGGGATGAGCGCCGCGATGCGACACATGATCTCATCGGTGTAGCCCTTGAGGGCCGCGTCGCGATCCTTGCGCGGAAGTTCGGGCAGCGTGAAGGCGGGTCCCGCCTTCACGACGATGTGCGAGCGCTTCAATCGCTTGAGGTTCGACAGGATGACCTTGTCCTCGGTGCCCGCCAGCCCGACCGGCACGATGGGACGGTTCAGCTTGGACGCCAGGTAACTGACCCCGGGCCTGCCTTCGATCATCGAGCCGACTCGCGAACGCGTCCCTTCGGGCGCGATGACCAGGATGTTGCCCGCCTCCATCAGGCCGATGATTTTTCGCATGGCCTTCAGGTCGGGCTCGAAGCGGTTGATGAAGATCAGGTTGAAGTACTTCGCCAGGAAGCGGAACAGCCAGATCTTCTCCCACTTTTCGGCCACGGGGATGAACACATCCCAGCGGTCGATGGCCAGGTACAGCATGGCCGAGTCGAGGATGCCGAGATGGTTGGTGGCGATGACGTACGCCCCCGTGGCGGGCAGGTTCTCGTAGCCCGAGATGTCCACGCGGGCAATGAGACGGACGACAGAGCGGATGATCCAACGCAGAAAAGTTCGCATGGGCCCAATCGTAAATCGTCCCTTGCAAATCGTCAACCGAAATACTCTTGCCTTTGCCTTGCGAAGCACGATATAATGCCTTCATCTCGCTTTCCAATTCCCAAGGAGGTTCCGCATGACCCACATCATTACCAGTTTGTGCGTTCGTGATCGCGGCTGCATCGAAGTCTGTCCGGTGGAGTGCATCATCCCTGGCCAGCCCGTGGCTGAATGGCCGTGGATGTACATCGACCCCGACACCTGCATCGACTGCGGCGCCTGCGTGCCCGAGTGCCCGTATGCCGCCATCTTCCCCGAAGACGAGGTCCCCTCGGCCTACACCGCCAAGGGCGGCGAATTCATCAGCAAGATCGGCCTCACAGGCCACTACGAAGGCACCAATCACCACGGCAAGCAGGTGGTGCTCGAGACCACCCAGCAGCTCGCCGCCGGCGAGGTCGTGGACCTGACCCTCGACATCAAGCCCAACTACGAGTTCTTCAAGAGCGGCCCGGGCTACGGCGCCAAGGACCAGGACACGGGTTCCTGATCGGTTCAGTACTTAAAGGCCAGGCGATTGCCTGGCCTTTTTTTGTCGGATTGTGCGAAAATGATGGGGAAGATTCCACGCCAAAGGAGTTGACCGATGTCCCGCCCTCGCTTGATCCAATTTGCCCTGGCCTTTTTGCTTTTGATCACCGCCTGCAACCTGCCGACGGCTGCCGCGCCCACCCTGCTTCCGACCCAGGCGGCGACAGCACTCCCCGTCAGCCCGACCGCCCCCAGCCTGCCGACTCCGCTCCCGCCGACCGAGAGTCTGCCTCCCGCCCCGACCCCCAGCCTGGCCCCGTCCTGGACGGCCACCCTGCCGCCCACGGCCGCGCCCGTCACCGTCAGCGCCACGGGCAACCTCAACGTCCGCCGCGGACCTGGGGTGGGTTACAACCCTGTCGGCGGCCTGCTCAAAGGCGAGACGGCCACCGCCACCGCCCGCGATGCCAACGGCGAATGGCTCTATATCAGCCTGGCCTCGTCCAAGCCGGGCTGGGTCTCGATCCTCACCAAGTTTTCCACCGTCAGCGGTGACGTGCAATCCCTGCCCGTGATGAACGTGGACCCGCCCAAGCCCGCCTACTTCCGCAACTGCACCTTCCACCCCATGCTGGTCAAGCCCGCGGGGATCACCGTCCCGCCGCAGAACGAGTCGCCGCAAAACAAGGTCCAATTCAACCCGGGCGATTACGAGGTCAAGGACACCAGCGTGGCGGGCGAGCCGACCGTCATGGAGGCCACCCTGTTCGAAGGCCAGACCATCGACATCCGCACCGACGGCATCCCCAATACGTACTCGTGCCCATAGCCTTGTAAGCAGGCAACAAAAAAACGGACGGCGATTGCCGTCCGTTTTGCTTAGGTATCGCTACGGCGTCATGGCCGCATTGAGCAATTCCCGTCCCACCAGGCGCGCCAACGCGGGATCATCCTCCTCCAGCGCGATGACCACCGCCAGCGGCGTGCCCTGCCAGTTGGGCTGGGTCCCGCCGAGATACCAGGTGATGGTCACATCCTCCTGCCGCGCCTGCCCGACGAATTCCCAAAAGGCATCGCCCTGCACGAGGAAGGCTTCCGCCGCCTGGTCCGCCGCCGAAGCGGGGATGGCGGTAACGGGCTCGCTCATGGGCGGGAGGATCACCCAGCCCTGCTGGGGCGTGTCCACGGCCAGGGCGATGCGCGGGGCGGGCCGCGTGCCGTGGTTCGACAGGGCCGAGGCTGCGATGGCCATCTGCAACGGGCTGACGCGCAGCGGGCTGGTCCCGTTTTGGGGCGAGGCGACCGCCACTGCCAGGCGGATCTGCGGCGTGGAGAAGAAACCCAGCCCCTTGAACAACGCCGACGATTGCTCCGCGCTGGGCTGCTTCAGCGTGGACAGGAAGGGCGTCCCCGCCGTCCCCAGCGGATAAGTTCCCTGCGCCGCGCGGTTGACCAGCGGCGCGCCCTCATCCTTGAGCAGGTCGCCGCCTTCGGCCTCGATCAGGTTCGGGTCAAAGGTGGGATGTGAGGCCATCACCAGGATCTCGCCGCTTTGCGCATTCATCAACACCGCCGCGCCGCGATGCTCCCCGAGCGACTGGTCCGCTGTGCGCTGCAAGCGCATCTCCAGGCTCAGGCGCACGTCCAGCCCGGGCGGGGGCATGCCGTACAGCAATTGGTCCCACCAGACCAGGCTGGTGGGGTTGCCTTGCAGGCCGCGCAGATAATCGTCGAGGCTGGCTTCGAGGCCGGCCTGGCCGAAGGTGGGTTGCGTGTATCCAATCACGGGGCCGAGGTCGGGGTACAGGTATTGGCGGACGTACGAGCCGCTTTCCCCGGTGGTGATGTTGAGCGGTTCGTCGCGGCGGTCGATCAGGTCGCCGCGCGGCACGTAGCGGTCGGCAATGGCGCGGCGCGGATTGTCGGTGCGGGTCAGCAGGTCGGGACTGCGCACCACGGCCCACCAGGCGGCCGCCAACGCGGCAGCCAGCAGTCCCAGGCTGAGCAGGCTCGCCAGGAGCGTGTAGGGCCGCGCAGAGGGCAGGGGAGCGGGTTCGCGCTCGGGGTGCGCGCCGATGCGCAGGAGGAACAGCAATGCGAGGAAGGAGGTCAGCAGCGACGAGCCGCCGTACGAGACGAAGGGCAACGTCACGCCCGTCAGCGGCAGGAGCCGCAGGTTGCCGCCGATGATGAGCAGGCTCTGGATGCCGAGGTAGGCGGTCAGCCCCGCCGCCAGGAAACGGCGGAAGCGGTCGGAGGCGCGCAGGGAGGCGGTCATGCCGCGGGCCAGGATCAGACCAAGGAGGCCGAGCAGGCCCAGGGTCCCGACCAGACCTGTTTCTTCGCCGATGGCCGCAAAGATGAAGTCCGAGATGGCCACGGGGACCAGGCCCGGGCTTCCCAGCCCCGGTCCGCGGCCGAGAGTCCCGCCATTGGCCACCGCCAGCAGGGATTGGATGATCTGGTAGGAACGTCCGCTGGGGTCGGCCCACGGGTCGAGCCAGGCGTTCACGCGCACTTGCACGATGGGGATGAAGAAATAGCCGACCAGCCCCGCCAGCGCCAGGCCGAGCGTGGTGGCAAGCAGCACGCGGCGATGGTCGGTGGCGAGGAAGAGGATGACGGTGTAAAGCAGGATAAAGATGGAGGCCGTGCCCAGGTCGCGTTGAACGAGCAGGATGAGCAGCGACAAGCCTGTGACGAACAGGGTGGGCAGGATCAGCGGAAAGGCGCTCAGGCGGACGGGTGTGCGGTCGGCGAGGTAGGCGGCCAGGTAGATGATGAGCAGCAACTTGAGTGGTTCGGATGGTTGCAGGTAGATGCCGCAGCATCCCAGCCACAAGCGCGGACCTGCGCCGCCCGGGTTGGTGCCGAAGATCAGGGTCAGGGCGGTCAGCAGCAGCCCGCCGCTGAGAAGGACATACTTGTAACGTCGCAGGAATTGCAGGTCTTGGGGCAGACGCAGGCCGAGCAGGAACACCACCACGCTGAGCGCCAGCCAGATCAATTGGCGCAGGCCGAAGCCCGAGTCCAGCCGCCAGATGGTGAGCATGCCCCAGCCGCTCAGGAGCAGGGCGGCGGGCAGCAGGTAGGGATCGCGGTCGGGCAGGGCGCGGCGGGTGACGGTGTCTGCCGCGATGGCCAGGGCGGCCCAGGCCGCGAATCCCAGCCAGTGCGACCAGCGCAGGTCCGTGGCAAAGGTATGCTCGCGCACCGCGGGTGAGAGCGTGAGGATGACCGAGTACAGAAAAAGGAAAACCGCCGCCCAGCGGAGCAGACGGTTTTGGAGAACGTCAGGCATGGAGGTTACTTGAGGTATTTTCCAACCAGCAAATCCAGTTTTTGCCGCGTGGCGGGCGGGATGCGGTCGGGGCGGGTGATGAGCGCGTCGGCCAGGGCGTGCTGGCAGGCGCAATCCCGTTCGGGGGTGAAGTCACGCGCCAGCAGGTGGATGGCCTCCTGCGCGATCTCGGTGTTCTTGTTGAGGGTCTGGATGACCATCTCCACCGTGACGGGCGCGGCGCTGACGTGCCACACGTCGTAGTCGGTGATGTGGGCCATCACGGCGTAGCACATCTCGGCCTCGCGCGCCAGAAAGGCCTCGGGTGAGGTGGTCATGCCGATTAGCGACATGCCCCACGAGCGGTAGGTGGTGGATTCGGCCTTGGTCGAGAAGCGTGGCCCCTCGATGGTGATGAAGGTCCCGCCGCGATGAATGGTCGCGCCCGCCTCGCGGGTGACCGACTCGAGTTGGTCGGAGAGTTCCTTGCAGAATGGATCGGCGATGCTGACATGCGCCACAAGTCCCTCGCCGAAGAAGGTCCGCTCGCGGCCTTTGGTGTTGTCGAAGATCTGGTCGGGGATGACGATGTGCCCGGGCGCGTAATCGTCGCGCAGGGAGCCGCAGGCGCTCACGCTGATGACCTGTTTCGCGCCGAGCGACTTGAGCGCGTGGATGTTGGCTCGGTAGTTGACCTCGCTGGGCGTGATGTGGTGCCCCAGCCCGTGACGGGCCAGGAAGGCCACCCGCTGCCCCTCGAGCGTGCCCACCACGATGGGCGCACTCGGTTTCCCGAAGGGCGTATCGAGATCGTACTCTTTTGTGTCTTTCAGGCCGCTCATGCTATACAAGCCCGAGCCGCCAATCACAGCGAACGAAACAGTTTCAGTCATCTTTGCTCCCAAGTCGCAGGGTGGGTGAGACCAACGCTTCAGCCGCCAGGTTGACCAGCAGGCTGGCCTCCCCGATGCTCACCTCGTCGCCCGAGGTCAGTACGGTGGGCTGGGTGAGCATTTCCTGGTTGAGGCGGGTGCCGTTGGTCGAGCCGAGGTCCTCGACCCACCACTGTCCGTGATGATAGGAAAAGCGCGCGTGGCGCGCGGAGACGGTCTCTTCGAAGATGGGGATGTCGCAGACGGGATCGCGCCCGAGCGTGATCTCGGGCTGGATGAAATGCTTCACGGCGATGGTCTCTCCCCCCGCGCGGACCGTCAGGCTGATTCCCGCCGCCCGGCGGTTGACCAGTCCCATGGCCTCGCGGCGCACGTCCCGCCAGAAGGCGAACAAGGCCCAGGCCAGGAAACCGTACAGGGCCAGGGCCAGCAGAAGGCGCAGGGCCAGGACGATGGGGCCGCTCATTTCGGTTTGGTGAATTTGGCGGTGGAACGGTCTTTGAGGATCGCCGTCGGGCGGTCCGAGGCGGCAGGGTTGAGCGGGGCGGTATCCACCAGGTCAGGGCGCTGGGGCGGGTTGTCCTGCCCGAAGATGAGCGCCACCCCCGCCAGCGAGATGACATCGCCCGGGTACAACACCGACTGGCTGGTGCGCTGTCCGTTGACGAAGGTGCCGCCCGTCGAGTTCAGGTCGAACAACACGAAGCGCCCGTTGATGGCCCGCAATTGAGCATGGTTGCGCGAAATGCGTGGGTCATCGATGACCAACTGGTTGTCCATGCGGCGGCCGATGTTGACAACGCTGGCCGTCAGCGGATAGACCTTGACGCCCTCGATGATCAGGAAGGCGTTTTCGGGAATATGGTCTGCCTCCTTCGGCGCCTGGGGAGTCTCGTTGGGCATGCCTTTTGTCTCAGCCATAGGTTCCACACGATGAGAGGCCAGCACACTGGCGTCGTTCTGGGGATGGGATGCGTCGGTCGAAATGGTGATCGCAGGCGGCGAGGCAAATTGCAAGCCCGCCTCCTGTCCCGCCGACTTGAGAGCCTCGATCAGGGTTTCCAGCAGGTGTGGGTCCTGCCAGCGGGTCGCATCCTCAGGGTTCACGATGATGGTGTACACGTTCGGCGCCAGGTCCCCGCCGTCCGTCTGTTGCACAAGGTTGCCCTGCATCGCGGCAGCCAGTTTCTGAGATACGCGGGATTCCACGCTCTGGCCCGGCAGGACGCTCATCAACCGCACCTCGATCAGATTTTGCAGGCGGGCTTCCAGGTCGTTGAGATTCATAGGTAAAAGCATTATAGAAGGTCAAAGGGGATTCCGCAAGCCTTGTCCCTGGCCCACTGCTCCTACTCAAACGGATGAAAAAAACTCCCCCGCGCGGGGGGAGTGGAATTTACAGGCGGTTTCCGCAGTTCGGGCATTGTTTCTCGCCCGCCTTGACCACGAAGCCGCAGTTGGGGCAGGTCCCCGGTTGGACCTTACCTAGCGGCGCGCCGCACGCGACGCACGACGGCTCGCCGACCGGGTTGGCCGTGCCGCAGTATTCGCATTCCATGCGGCGCAGGCGCTCGGAGAGCCTTTTTGAAGCGCCGCGGGCCTGGGCGCTGGAGGCGATCACCTGCCAGACGCGGTCGCTGAGGGTCAGGTTTTCGATGTCCTGGGCCAGGTCGTCTAGGCGGCCGAGCAGGGCGAAGGGGTTTCGCAGGGCGGAGAGGGCGGTGGTCCCCAGGCTGGCGGCCACGCCGAACCAGGCCTGTTGGCCGATCTCGGCCATGACTCCATCCTCGAACTTCTGGATCGAGACCGTCATGGCGGTGTCGCCGCCCGAAGCCGCCCCGGGGCGGGTGCTGATCTGCACGATCATCTTGTCGCCGTTGCCGAGGGTCTGGGCGCGCAGGTTGCCGCGGTTGAACTCCGCCAGAAGAGCCTGCGCCACTTCTGCTGGGGTGATATCGCCGTGAAAAACTTTTCGGTCCATGTTTTCGATTATAATCGCCTTTGCGATTCTCCTTAATCCATACCTACGAATATGAAGAGAAACTGGTTTCAACCCCTGCTTGGGCTGCTTATTTTTGTTGCCGTTTTCGGGCTGATGCTGGCCGCCCCCGGTCAGATCATTGCGCGCGCCCAGCAGCCGACAGGCTCCGTCCCCACGGTGACCGGCACGCCGGTGGCGGCCTACATTATCGTCAACTCCGACCAGGAGCAGATCAACGTGCGTGGCGGCCCGTCCACCTACCTGTACCCGCCCATTGGCGTGCTCCTCGCGGGGCAACAGGTCCCGGCCGTGGGACGTTCGCCCGGCGGCGACTGGATCCAGATCGTCTACCCGGGCGTGCCCGGCTCGGTGGGATGGGTCTATGCCCCGCTGGTGAAGATCTCGCCCGGCGCGAACCTGCCCATCGTCGAGCCGCCGCCTACGCCCACCCCGGTCTCGACCCCGACCATTGACCCCACGCTGCAGGCCGCTTTCATCACCCCCGAGGCTGCCACCCGCATGCCCACCTATACGCCGCCCGCGCCGTTGGCCATCCCCACCTTCACGGACGCCAGCTCCGCACCCAGCGGAATCCCGATGGGCCTGCTGATCTTCGGCCTCGGCTTCATCGGCGCCCTGGGACTGGTCATCTCCTTCGTCCGCGGCGGACGCTAATCACGCAGGAATCAAAAAGACCGACGTGCGTCGGTCTTTTTTGTTGTCAAGATTTCGCTAGTTCTGGCAGGAGCAGGAACCGCCGCAGCCACAGCCTTCTTCGCCGTGGTCGTGACCCTTCTTGGCAGACGGGCTGTCCACGAGGAAGCCCGCGCCGTGGGTCGGGTCATTGACGAAGTCCACGGTGGCGCCGCGCAGGTAGTCGATAGAAACGTTGTCCACGACCACTTTGATGCCGTTGCTGTCGAAGGTGGTGTCCACGTCGCGGAAGTTGTTGTCGAGCGCCATGCCGAAGTTCACACTGCAGCATCCGCCGCCCGCCACGTACACACGCAGGGCGTAGCCTTCGAGCTTGCGCTCGTCCATGATATTTTTGACAGCCTGGGCGGCTGAGGTGGTGATGGTCAGGGTCTGGGTTTCGATTTCCTGTAACATGTTCGTCTCCTGTGATTCAGGGGTAAGTGGATGGATATTATCAGAATTTAGCAGGGCTGTCAACGCAAAAATATCAGAGCGCCCAGGCCAGCATCAGGCCGAAGAGGGCGACCACCAATCCGATGTGCAGGAACAGGTTGGAGGTCAGCAGGATGTTGCCTGCGGGCAGCAGGAATTGCAGGAGCAGATTCAGCAGGATGAGCCCGATGCCGAGCAGCGGCAGGAGTCCCTTGCGGTGGGCCAGGTATTCGGACAGAACATCAAGCAGTTTTGACATCAGACCTCATCCTCTTCTTCAGGTTCGTCATCGAATTCGTCGTCCATGAATTCATCTTCGAGCTCATCTTCTTCGTCTTCCCGGGTCGCAGGCTGGGCCGCGCCGATCAGCCAGGGCGTGAACTGGGCCACAAGCCGCCCGGGGACCCGTCCTTGCATGACCACGCCGCCGCGCTCGTGCTCGATGCGCTCCACCTGTCCCGCCTCGTGGAAGAGGGAGATGAGCGCGCCCTGTTGATAAGGCAGCCGCGCGTGGACGGGCGCATAAGCCTCGTACAATTCCTCCTGCACCAGGCGCAGCAGGTCGGAGACGCCGACGCCTTTCAGGCCCGAGACCGCCACGGCCTTCGGGTAATGGCGGACGATCTCCCGCGCCGCCTCGGGGTCTTTGAGGTTGTCCACCTTGTTGAGCGCCGTCACCATCGGGATGTGGGCCGCTTCGATCTCGTCCAACGTTTCCTGAACGGCCTGATATTGGTTAAGCGCATTGGGGTGGGAAATGTCTACCACGTGTAGCAGCAGGTCCGCTTCAGCGATCTCTTCGAGCGTGGCCTGGAAGGCCGCCACCAGGGTGGTGGGCAGCTTCTGGATGAAACCGACCGTGTCGGTCATCAACGCCTGGTAACCGCCTGGCAGTTCCACGCGGCGGGTGGTGGGATCGAGCGTGGCGAAAAGCTGGTCGGCGGCGTACACGTCCGCGCGGGCGAGACGATTCAGTAACGTGGACTTGCCCGCGTTGGTGTAGCCGACGAGGGCCACGGTCGGGATGCGCGAGCGCTTGCGCTGGGCGCGGTAGCGCATGCGATGCGCGCGGACCTTTTCCAGTTCGCGCTTGAGGTGGGCGATGCGCGTGCGGATGGCGCGGCGGTCGACTTCCAACTGGGTTTCGCCTGGGCCGCGCAAGCCCACTCCGCCCGCCGAGCCTGTCCGTCCACCGCCACCGCCCGCCTGGCGGGCAAGGTGAGTCCACTGGCGGGTGAGGCGCGGCAGGAAGTATTCGTATTGCGCCAGTTCCACCTGCAACATGCCTTCTCGGGTGTGCGCATGTTGGGCGAAGATGTCGAGGATCAAGGCGGTGCGGTCGAGGATGCGGACCTTCTCGCCGAGCGCCTTTTCCAGTTCGCGCTGGTGGCGCGGATTCAATTCATCGTCGAAGATGACCACTTGCGTGAGGGTCTCTTCGACGAGAGCCTTCAACTCCTCCACCTTGCCCGGGCCGATGTAGGTCTCGACGTGGGGGTGATCCAGTTTCTGGGTCAATTCACCGACGACGTCCAAGCCAGCCGTATCGGCCAGCAGGGCGAGTTCGGTTAGGGAATCTTCCAGGGGGAGGAGGTGCTTCTGTTGAAAAATGTCCACGCCGACGAGGAAGGCGCGTTCGCGCGGCGGGATCGTGGGTTCAGGTTGTTTCTTGGACATCAGGTTGTATACGGCTCGAGTCTAAACTGTCGAATAATTTGGTCAGGCGCGGATCGATGGCGTCGGAGCGCGCGGGGATCAGGACATGGAATGTGGAACCAGGCATTTTCTTTTCATCGTGACCTTCCGATTCGACCCAGATGGTACCGCCATGTGCTTCCACGATACCGCGCGCGATGGCCAGTCCCAGGCCTGGCCCGCCGCCTTTGAACTTGGTCTTGCCGCTGGAGTGCAGGTCCACGCGGCCCAACTGGCCGAACTTCTCGAAGATCAAGGCCTGGTTCTCGGGCGAGATGCCGATGCCTGTATCTGCGATGGTGACCTCGATGAAGCCTGGCAGGGTGCGGCCGTTGATGAAGATGGAGCCCTTGTCGGGTGTGAACTTGATGGCGTTGCTCAGGATATTGCGCAGGGCCTGGTACAGGCGTTCGGGGTCGGCAAAGATCCAGGTGTCGCTGCCGCTGAACTTCCTCAGGTCCAGGTTTTGCTGGCGTTCGAGGATGGTGGGCATCAACTCATTGCGGAGCAGGTCCAGCAGTTGGCCGATCTGGACGGGCTGCAAATTCAGCGAGAGCAGGTGGTTGTCGATCAACGAGACGTCGATCATGTCGTCCACGATCTGGCGCAGGCGGTTGATGCCGCCGTTCATGCCTTCCAGCAGGTTGTCGATGGTCTTTTGCTGGAGCGACGCCGCCAGGTCGCGGATCATCGAGGCGTAGCCCTCGATCAGGGTCAGCGGGGTCTTCAACTCGTGGGCCGCCACCGCGATGAAGCCCGACTTGCTGCGGTCGAGCTGTTCCATCTTCTTTTGCACGTCCGACATCTCGGTGGAGATGTGGGTCAGGCGGGTCTCCATCTCGTACCGCGAGACGACCTCCAGGCCGTAGCTGAAGACGGGAATGACCGTGGCGATATAGTCGAGCGCATCCTGCTCGCTCAGGGTCTCGCGGGCCACTTCGATGGTGAGGCTCAGGATGCGGTTCATCACGAAGGCCACGTGATACTGGCCCTGGTCGAGGTCGGTCTCGGTGGGGGAGCGCGCCCAGTCATACAGGATCGGCTCCAGCCAGGCCGAGTCGCCTGTGATGACCGCCTGCACCATCAGATCGTAGAAACGTCCGAGTTCGGCGACAAAGCTTTCGCGCACCCCTGTCCCGCGGGCAAGGGTTTGAGAGACGCGCTGAATCCAGGGTTCACGGACCTGGGTGAGAAGTTCGGGAACGATCATTTCTCCCAAGTGTACGCCGACTTTGTCAGTTTGAACATGATACTAACGTTGACGATTTTGTTGGGCAATCCATTCCAGCAGGGTCGCGCCGACCGCCTGCAGGCTGGCCGCCGACACCTTGTCGGGCGTGTCTTCGAGGGTGTGCCAGTAGGGGTAGTCGAAGTCGATGATGTCCACGGCGGGCAGGCCTGCTTCGAGGAAGGGCGTGTGGTCGTCCTCCATGCTGTATTTTTCCTGATCGATGAAAACGTCTCCGTAGCCGAGCTTGGCGGCCACGGCCCAGATCTCATCGCGGATGGCGGGCGTGGAATTACGCTCCTTGTACAGGTTCAGGTCCGCATCGCCGACCATATCCACGATGACCACGGCGCGCGGCGTGAGGGCCGGGTTCTGTTGGACGAAGGCGCGCGAGCCAAGGATCCAGTCCCAGCCATCGATGCGGCCATTATCCTCGGCGTCGAAGAACACCAGCCAGGTGGGGACGCTTTCCTTGGGCAGGGCGCGCGCCATCTCGAGCAGCACGGCTACACCCGAGGCGCCGTCATTCGCGCCTGGAACGGGCTGATCGTGATTCTTCGGCGCGGGGTCGTTGTCGGCGAAGAAGCGGGTGTCGTAGTGAGCGCCGAGGAGGATTTGTGGTGCTTCGTCATTGCGGCGGGCGACGATGTTCTCGACGGGGTGTCCCATCCTCTCGCTGGATTGGATCTCGACGATCCAGCCCGCCGCCTCCAGCTCGGACATGATCCATGTCTGGACTTGGGCATGGCCCTCGGACCCAGGCGTGCGCGGCCCGAAAGCGACCTGCGTCTGCACGTCGGCCAGGGCGCGCTCGCCGCTGAACGGGTCGGGGGTCACGGAGTCCAGCCAGAAGGAATAGCCATACCAGCCGATGACGACGACCAGCAGGGCGGCGATGACGAAGATATAGATTTGGCTGCGTTTATTCATGTTGAGAAAGATAAGTCTCCAGGTCGCGCAGGGCGCGCTCGGCATGCGCCGCTCCGCGTTCGCGCTTGCCGTGCTTGCCCGTCAGGACCAGCGGCGGCAGGATTCCGAAATTCGCCTTCATCGGCTGGAAGTCCTTCAAGTCCGCGTGGGTGACGTAGTGACACAGCGCGCCCAGCATGGTGGTCTCGGGCAAGGTCAGCGGAACCTGTCCCTTCAACAGCCGCGCGGCGTTGATGCCCGCCAGCGCGCCCGTGGCGATGTTGCCCATGTAACCTTCCACGCCCGTGATCTGGCCCGCGAAGAACAGGTCCTCGCGCTGGATATGCTGCAAGGTGGGACGCAGCAGTTTGGGTGAAGCGATGAAGGTGTTGCGGTGCATCTGCCCATAGCGGACGAATTCCGCGTTCTCCAGACCAGGGATCATGCGCAGCACACGGCGCTGTTCGGGGAATTTCAAGTTGGTCTGGAAGCCGACCATGTTGTACAGGCTGCCTGCCAGGTTGTCCTGCCGCAGCTGGACCACGGCCCACGGGCGGTGTCCCGTACGCGGATCGGTCAGGCCCACGGGGCGCATCGGGCCAAAGGCCAGCGAGTCGCGTCCGCGCGCAGCGATGATCTCCACAGGCAGACAGCCCTCGAAGAAATGTCCCGCCTTCACGCCCTCGCGGATGGCTTCCTCGAAGGAGCGCAACTCGATACGCTCAGCGGTTTGCAACGCTTCGACAAAGGCCAGATATTCTTCCTTGTTGAACGGACAGTTGATGTAATCGCCCTCGTCTTGCTCGCCTGCGCCGTAGCGCGAGGCGCGGAAGGCGATGTCCATGTTGATCGAGTCGGCGGCAATGACGGGCGCAATGGCATCGAAGAAGAACAGATGCTCCTCGCCGCTCAACGCCGCGATCGACCTGGATAGACTGTCCGAGGTGAGCGGCCCGCTGGCTACGATGACAGGTGTGGAGGGAATCTCCTTCACCTCCTCGCGCACCAGCTCGATATTGGGATGCGCCTCGATGCGTGCGGTGACCAGGCGCGCAAAGCCCTCACGGTCCACGGCCAGCGCGCCGCCTGCGGGCAGCGCGGCTTCTTCCGCGCAATCGAGCAGCAGGGAGCCGAGACGGCGCAACTCGTTCTTCAGTACACCCGAGGCGCGGTCGGCTAAATTCGAGCCGAGCGAGTTCGAGCAGACCAGCTCCGCCAGGTCGCCTGTTTGATGTGCGCCTGTGGGCGAGGCGGGACGCATTTCGTAGAGTCGGACGTTCAGTCCGCGTTGGGCGGCTTGATAGGCGGCTTCGCTGCCTGCCAATCCGCCGCCGATAACGATGAGATCAACCATGAAATGTATTGTACCATCGGGGTCTGCTGTATAATTTATACCGTATGCCCACCTCCTCGAACCTCAATTCCCACCTCAAAGAAGCCCTCGGCCTGACCTCTGCCCATTGGGTGGCCCTGGCGGACTGCGAGGGCGGGAAATGGACTCTGCTGGCTTCCCAGCGGCTGACCCGTTCCATGCAGGGGCAGTTGCTGCGCCTGCTTGAGGATCCCGCCATGAACGCCTGGCTGGACGGCATGTTGAGTGGCGGGAGCGGGCGTCCGTCCCAGGCCCTGCCTGCGGGGTTGGGCGCGGCGCGGGTGTTTGCCTTCCCTGTGGCCAATTCCACGCGCGTCCTGCTGGCTGCTGCCGATGGACAGAATCACGCGGACGGACGCCTGTGGCGTTTGTTGGCGTCCCTGCTGCCCGAACACACGCCCGCCTATCTCGACCAGCCGACCCTGCACGAGGAGGTGCTGGCCAGCCTGCCCTATGACCTCTCGGGCTCCCTGGAGCGCATCCTCAAGGCCTTCACGCAGGCGGTGCCCTGTCAGAGTGCGACGCTGGCCATTCGTCGCGGAGACACGCTCGAGGTCCTGGCCGCCTGGAACGAACCCAAATCGGGCGGCGAGTCCTTCCAGATCGAGTCGAACGAACTCCTGCGCCGCGTCGTCCGCACGCGCACGGAGGCGGCCGTCCTGCAGGGCCAGCCCGAATGGGACTCGATCCCTCACGTCACCCGAAAACGCGGCGCGCGTGCATGGATCTGCCTGCCGCTGGTGATCGGTCAACGCCTGATCGGGGTGGTGACCATGTGGCGGACCCTCGCGCCGACCCCGTCCGAGTGGCAGACCCTGCGCGAGCTGGCGGCCTACCTGGCCTCTTCCGTGGATGTGGCGGCCACCTTTGCCGAGATGAGCGCCCACCTGCGCCGCCTCGGCATGTTGAACGATTTTGCGCTGACCATCTCCTCGGCCCAGAACCTGGACCAGATCGCCCGCCGTGTGTTCGACCTGCTGGCGCGCACCTTTGGAACCGAGATGGTCACGCTCTTCCTGCTCTCCCTCGACGGGCGCATGGTGCGCGAGTTTCGCAGCCGCGAGCGCAGGTTGGCAGCGCGGATGAAGTCGTTAACCAACCATCCCATTGCGCCATTCCTGAAGAAAGCCCGCCTTGTGCGTGCGGACACGTCTGCCAGCGGACTGCCCGTCCTGCACGAAAGCGCGCGCTCGGTCATGGCCGTGCCGCTCCGATACCGCGGACAGGTGATTGGCTCGATCCACATCGAGAGCCCGCGCCCCGAGGCCTTCAGCCAGTACGACGAGAATTTCATGGTGGTGGTCGCCAGTCACCTGGCGGGCCTGGCCGAGTACGGACGCCTGCGCGAGGAGGCCGAGGGCCGCGCCCGCAGCCTGGGCCTGATCCACGAGATGGTCCAGCAGGTGATCGGCTTGCACGACCTGCAGGAGATGGCGCAGATTACCGCCGACCTGTTGGCGCAATACTTCGGCTACGAACTGGCCGCCGTGGTCTTCGAGGACCGCGAGCAGAACGAACTCATCCGCGGCTTCGGCGGCAAACATGGCGACACCATCCGCGAGATCGTGGGCGAGCGCGACCTGGCCATCTTCTCGGGCATCACGGGACACGTCTTCACCACAGGAGAAAGCACGCTGGTCAATGACACCCGCCAGGACCCGCACTACCAGGCCCTGCCAGGCTGGAGCGCCGCCTCTGAGATCTGTGTGCCCCTGCGTGATCTGGAGCGCGTCTTCGGGATTATCGACATCGAAAGTTCCCAGCCCAACGCCTTCACCACCAACGACCTGCTGGCCATCGAATCGCTGGCGGGCATCCTTTCGGCGGTCATCTCCAATTCGGATCAATACCGCCGCCTGCAATCCACCGTCCGCCAGTTGCGGCAGACGCAGGTGGAGTTGAAAGCCCGCATGGATGCACAACGCGCAGCCGAGAACCGCCTCATCCAGGCTGCCAAACTGGCCGCCGTGGGCGAGATGTCCGCGGGCATCGCGCACGAGTTGAACAATCCGCTTACCACGGTGACGGGTTTCACTGAGTTGATCCTCGAGGACCTGCCGCCCGAGGCCCAATACCGCACCGAACTGGAGATGGTCCAGCGCGAGGCCAAGCGCGCCACCGACGTGGTCCGCCGCCTGTTGGACTTCTCGCGCCAGGGCGAGCGCACTCGCACCCGCGCAGACCTGAATGAGATCGTCGAAGACGTGGTGGCTCTTACACATCACCTAATTCACACCAGTGGCGTGCAATTGATCCTCGATCTGGCAGGCGACCTGCCCTGGGCCTCGATCGACCGAAACCAGATGAAACAGGTCCTGCTCAACCTGATCCACAATGCCCTGCAGGCCATGCCCAACGGCGGCACCCTGCAGATCGCCACCACCACATCCAGCCGCGAAGCGCGCTCCTGGGTGACGCTCTCGGTACAGGACACGGGGGTGGGCATCCCGCCCCAGGATCTTGAGCGCGTCTTCGAGCCATTCTTCACCACCAAAGGGGAGCGCGGTGGCACAGGCCTGGGCCTGTCCGTCACCTATGGCATCGTCACCGACCACGGCGGCCTGATCGATGTGGCCAGCACGCCCGACGTCGGATCCATCTTCACGGTTTGGCTGCCGCTCTAATGGACGCGATTTCCGTTCTGGTCATCGACGACGAACCAGGCATTGCCATGTTGTGCAAGCGCCTGCTCACGCGCGCGGGTTTCCACGTCTCCACGCTGACCGACTCGCGCCTGGCCGTGGACTTCATGCTCAACAACACGGTCGACCTGCTGCTGGTCGACATCCGCATGCCCGATGTGGATGGCTTCGAGGTCGTCGCTCACGCCCAGCGCATCCAACCCGATATTGCGGTGCTGGTGATGACGGGCTACGGCACGGTCGAGACCGCCATCCGCGCCCTGCGCCAGGGCGTAGATGGTCTTCTGCTCAAGCCCTTTGACCACGGCGACGAACTCATCAAGTCTGTGCAGCAGGCTCTGGCCGACAACCAGCAAAAACGCGACGCTTCGCGCACCCGCGCCCTGCGTCCGCTCTTCTCCGTCACCGAGTCCCTGCTTTCCGAAACCCAGCCCGACCGCCTGCTCGATCTCATCTCCAGCGCCATCTGCGGCTACCTGCGTTGTCCGCATGCGGGCTACTACCTGGCCGCGGGGAACGAGTCGTTACAGTTGTTGGAGGAACGTGGCCACGCCTTCGAGGGAAAACTGGACTCGGTCGCCGCACAGGTGGATGAAGCCAACGCCCCCAGCCTGATCCTGTCCAAAGGGCCGCGCGCCGCCAAATTCAAACGCCAATTGCTGGACCTCGGGCTGGGCTCCGCCATGTTGATTCCCGTCCAGCGCCCCAGCTTCCGCAGCGTGCTGTACGCCGCGCGTGACCCGCTGGAGCCGCCCTTCCAGGAATCTGATTTCGAGATGTTCCAGATCCTGGCGCGGCAGGCCGCCGCCGCGCTGGAAAATGCCCGCCTGTATGCCGCCCAATTGGAATACGTCCGCAAGGTGGAGGAATCCCAGAAGGCCCTGCTCCAGGTGGAGAAGATGGCCACGGCGGGACGCTTGAGCGCGTCCATCGCGCACGAGGTCAACAATCCGCTGCAGGCCGTGCAGAACTGCCTGCACCTCGCCGCCCGCGAAGACCTGCCGCCCGAGAAGCGCCAGGAATATTTCGACCTCGCCCGCACCGAACTCGACCGCCTCACTGTCACCGTAAGGCGCATGCTGGACTTTTACCGTCCAGGCCCCGCTTCCAGCGCGAAACTTAACCTGTCCGAGATCTTCGATCACGTCCTGCACCTGATGGCCAAGCAGTTATCCGAGCGCAATGTGATCGTGGATTTTGAGATTCCCGACTCCCTTCCGCCCATCCAGGCGGTCGGCGGTCAAATTCAGCAGGTCTTCATCAACCTGATCCTCAATGCCGCCGATGCGCTGCCCGAGGGCGGCCACCTTTGGATCTCTGCGCGGGCTGTGCGCGGCGGGGCCGAAATCCTCTTTCAAGATAGCGGCCCGGGCGTTCCGCCCGAAAAACAGGCCAACATCTTCGAGCCGTTCTTCAGCACCAAGGACGGTGGCACGGGTCTGGGCCTGACCGTGAGTTACAATATCATCACAGCGCATGGAGGCACCCTGGAACTGCTCCCCGACCGTGGTCCAGGCGCCTGCTTCCGAGTCTTTCTGCCCACTGGAGGTAAGCGATGAAGTCAAACATCCTGGTTGTGGACGACGAACCCGTCGCCCGCCAATCCCTGACGGACATCCTCAAACTCGAGGGCTACAGCGTGGCCTCGGCTCCCAACGGTCATGCGGCCGTGGAACACGTCCGCACCCACCCCGTGGATCTGATGATTGTGGACCTGCGCATGCCAGGCATGGATGGCTTGGAAGTGGTACAGGTGGTCAACCAGATCTCCCCCGAGACCGAGGTCATCCTGCTTACGGCGTTCGGCTCTACCGAGACGGCTATTCAAGCCCTGCGGTTACGCATCCACGATTACCTGCTCAAGCCCGCCTCGCCCTCCCAGGTGATGGCCAGCGTCAAGAAGGGACTGGCCCGCCGCTCCTCG
Source organism: uncultured Anaerolineaceae bacterium (assembly GCA_964524485.1). Classification (GTDB taxonomy): domain Bacteria; phylum Chloroflexota; class Anaerolineae; order Anaerolineales; family Villigracilaceae; genus JACPVF01. Next base: position 25,208 of record CAZGFR010000004.1, read on the forward strand.
CGGCTGCGCGTGCGCAGCGGGGCAGGGGGCGAGGTGGACGTGGAAGAACCCTCTGCACAGTTCAGCCTCAAGGACGGTACGGTGGTGGACCTCTCCCGCCGTCAGATCCGCATGAAGGACAAACTCGAACACCTCACGCCTGCCGAGGGACGCCTGCTGCGTATCTTGATGGAGAACCCGGGCAAGGTCTTTTCTCACCGTGAGTTGGTCCTGTTGGTGCAGGGATACGATGCCTCCCAGCGCGAAGCGCCCGAGATCCTGCGACCGCTGGTCAGTCGCCTGCGGCATAAATTGGAGATCTTCCCGATGTTGAACAACCGCGTGGTCAGCGTGCGCGGAACAGGCTACGTGTACGAGAACGAGGAATAAAACCAAAACTGCCAGCTCACACGAGTTGGCAGTTTTTTGTTTGTGGAATTACTGATAAGGCGGCCAGATTTCCTTGGGCGGGTCGGGCGGACGGATCCACGAGAGCCAGCCCTCGGCGTGCTTTTCGGGGGAGGTCTTCTCGAATCGGACCAGGAGCAGGCTGAGGCCAAGTCCCACGGCACCCAGCCATTGAAGTGGAGACAGGTTTTCGTGTAGCCAGTAGTAACTAAACAGGAGGGTCACCAGCAATTCTCCCAACCCCAGCAGCGCGGTCTGCATCCCGCCGATCCGTTTGACGCCCAGGAACAACGCCAGGCGGGAAAGGAAGGTTGCCAGGGTCAACCCGAGCACGGGCTCCCAAGGGACATTTTGAGCAGGCCAGGTGCGGTCGAAGAGGAAATAGGCGGGTACGACCACTGCGCTCATCGAAAGCAAGGTATAGAGTGTGACGGTTTGTGCGGGTACTTCGTATAGCACGCGCTGGTTGATGGGCAGGTGCAGGGCGTAGAGCATGGCCGCGCCGATCATCATCAGCACGCCGGCCAGGTTGGTGGAACTGGCGGAGAGGTCGGTGAGCAGGATGACCGCCACCGAGGCCAGCCCGATGCGGATCAGCGTCAGACGGCTGAGGGTTTGTCGGTCGAGGATCATCCAGACGGCGAGGAACAGCGGGTAGAGCGAATAGAGCATCTGCCCGAGGCTGGCAGGCAGGCGGTTGAGCGCCATGTAATAGAGCAGGGAGCCAAGGCCGTTGATGACACCCGCCAGCATGCAACCGACCAGACCGACAGGGAAAATGTAGAGATATCGGCGGCCGAACAGGGCGACGATCAGGAAGAGCAGGGCGGCGGCCAGGCTGGTGCGCAAAGCTACCACCGCCAGGGGACTCAGCCCTTGGGTGATGGCCAGCTTGCCAAAGACCGGCGAGACCCCCAGGAACAGGGCCGATCCCAGCGCAGCGATGACTCCTGCCGTCTTTTTATTGATCAAACCGATCTCCCAGGTAGAAAAGACATTAGCTCACGAAGGGAATGCCATGATGCCAGAATCGCCCCGCTGTCGTTTGAAGCCTTCGTGTCTGTTCGGCAAAGGGGAACGAGAGAGCGAGAGGTCATCCCGCTCTTCTCGTTTGCTCCGCCCTCAAAGCGATGGACTATTTGATCAACGAACGCACCTCTTCGAGGAATTCGTCGTTGAGGAAATCGCCCTTTTGCATCAACGCCTGGATCCGCCCGCTGAGCAGGTTCTTCTCCTGCGGGGTCAGTTCCTTGGCGGTGGACACGATCACAGGGATGTTGGCGGTCTCGGGGCGGGCGCGCAGGGCGTCCATCACGGCGAAGCCGTCCATTTCGGGCATCATCAGGTCGAGGATGACCAGGTCGGGCAACTCACGCTGGATCAACTCCAGACCCTCCTTGCCGTTGGTGGCCTCGCTGATGGTGTAATTGCCCTGCGATTGCAGGATGCGGCGGATGAGGCGGCGGGCCTCGGCGGTGTCGTCCACGATGGCCACGCGCGGGAAGCGGTCGGGGGCCACGTTGTTGAGCGCGGCCAGCAGGCCGTCCTCGGGAGTCTCCTCCTTGGGCGGCAGGACGATGTTGCGCGACCAGTTCTCGCCCAGCACGAACTGCTCGGCGGGCATGGTGTGTCCTGTGGCATTGACCACTACCACGTCGGTCGGCTTGATGATGCCCGCGCGGATGAGTTTGAACAGACCCGCGAATGCCACAGCGGCGGCGGGTTCAGCGGAGATGCCTTCCATCTTGGCCAGCACGTGCATGGCGCGGTAGGCTTCCTCGTCTGTGACGCTCTCGAAAGCGCCCTGGGTGGCGTTGACGTATTTGCTCAGGATGTTATATGCGCGGCCCGGGTCGCCCGTGGCCAGGGTCTCGATGTGGGTGCGGGGTGAGGTGACAGGCTCGGCGTTTTCCAGCCCGCGCTTCCAGCTGCTGACCATCGGCGCGCAGCCGTCCGCCTGGATGGGGGCCATGGCGGGCATGCGGTCGGTCAGGCCCATCTCGTTCAGTTCACGAAATCCCTTGTAGACGCCGATGGGCCCCATCCCGCCGCTGATGGCCTGGATGTACCAATCGGGCGTGCGCCACACGGGGGGCTGGTTCCCGTTGACAGACGCGGGCGGACCCAGCAGGGCGGTCAGCTGTTCGGCAATCTCAAAGGCGATGGTCTTCATCGCTTCGATGGAGGTGATGGTGCGCGCACCCATGTCGAGGTACAGGTTGCGCTGACGGGCGAACTCAGCCGCCATCTGCTTGACCTGGTCGTAGGACCCCGTCACCTTGATGACCTGGCTTCCATATAGCGCGATCTCCCGCATTTTGACGGCAGGCACCAGACTGGTGACGAATGCCCACAACTTGATGCTCGCGCGCGAGGCATAGGCCGAATAGGCGATGGCCACGTTGCCCGTGGATGCTGCCACCATTTCGGTGATGCCCGCTTCCTTGAGCGCTGCGATCGTGACCGCCGCCTGGCGGTCCTTGAAGGAGCCCGTTGGACCCTGGCGCTCGTCCTTGATGTACAGGTTGGGGCAGCCCAGCATCATGCCCAGGTTGACGGCCTGGATGAGCGGCGTGCCGCCTTCACCTAATCGCAGGCTGGGGATGGGGTTGCGGATGGGAAGCAGCTCACGGTAGCGCCACAGGTCGAAGGGGCGGTTCGCGATCAGGTGAGTGAAGTTTTCAGCGATGTTCTTGTAATCGTAATCCGCTTCGCGCCACTGGCTGTTACAACGCGGGCAGTGGAAGGAACTGGGATGGTATTCTGCGACATAGCCGCAGTCCATGCACTTGATGGTGAAGGTCACAGAGTGTGTTTCTCCTAAGCCGGGCCTGGTTTAACACGCTGGAGGGCGTGTTCGAGACTGGTGATAAGTTCCTTCTCGCTCAATCCGCTCTTGTGGACGAATTGCTGTCCGTAGTCTTCGAGCTGCTTGCGTTGTTCGGGCGTCAGGTCACCGCTGCTGACGATGATGATGGGGATCTCGCTCAAGCCCTTGTTGGTGCGCATTTTTTCGAGGATCTTGAAGCCGTCCATGTCGGGCATGAACAGGTCGATGATCACAGCCTGGGGGGCCTGGTTGAGGATCATCTCCCAGCCCTTGGCCCCGCCCTGGGCCAGCAGCGGTTTGTAGTTGCCGTTGTCGGTGAGCATCTTGCCCATCAGGCTCAGGTCGTTGGGATTGTCGTCGATGACCAGCACTTCGCGGATGGACCCGTCGGGGTTGATGCGGTTGAGGGCCTGGACCAGGTCCTCTTCCAGGATGGGCTTGACGAGGTAGTCGGAAGCGCCCAGGCTGAATCCGCGCTCCTGTTCTTCGATGATCGAGCAGATCATCACGGGGATGTCGCGCGTTTCGGGGTTCGATTTTAACTCAGTCAACACCTGCCAGCCGTCGATGCCAGGCATCATGATGTCGAGCGTAACTGCGAAGGGCTTGAGCTCGGCCACGCGTTTGACCGCCTGCGACGGGTCGCTGAGCGGGATGACCTGGTAGCCCGAGGATTGCAGATAGCGTTCGTACAGGCTGATGACCTGCGGGTCATCGTCGATGGCCAGGACCAGCTTGCCGCCATAATCGGCAGCCTTGGGTTCGCGATAGACGGGCAGCGTGAAGAAGAAGGTGCTGCCTTTTCCGACTTCGCTCCTGAGGCCGATCTCGCCGCCGTGCATGCGGATCAGGCGCTGGCTGATGGAGAGGCCCAGGCCCGAGCCGCCCGTCTTGCGGGTGGGGGCATCGTCCACCTGGGAGAAGGGCTGGAAGAGTTTGACCTGGTCCTTTTCGGCGATGCCTGGACCCGTGTCGGTCACGCCCACGTAGATCTCGGGCTGGCCCGAGGAATTGTTCTGGATATAGGCGTCGACCGTAATGGAGCCCTCGTCGGTGAACTTGGCTGCATTGGAGAACAGGTTGATCAGCACCTGGCGGACGCGGATCGGGTCGGCGTGTGCGTGCGGCAGGTCGGCGGGGATGTTCTTGAGCAGGCGGATCTGCTTGTCCTTGACCAGGCCCGTCGCCGTGGACATGACGCTGGCGATGATGTCGTTCATGTTGACTTCCTCGAAGGCCAGTTCCATCTTGCCTGCTTCGATCTTGGAAAGGTCGAGGATGTCGTTGATCAGGCCGAGCAGATGCTGGCCCGAGTTATAGATGGCGGTCAGGTCGCTTTGCTGCAACTCGGTGATGGGGCCGTCGATGCCCTTGAGGATCACGCGCGAGAAACCGATGATCGAGTTGAGCGGCGTGCGCAGTTCGTGGCTCATGTTCGCCAGGAAGGTGGTCTTCAGGCGGTCGATCTCGCGCATTTCCTTCACGGCTTCCATCGAAAGTTCGTAGGAGCGCGCGTTGTCGATGGCGATGGCCACCTGGTCTGCCAGGGTTTGCAGCACGGCCACGTCGTCCTCGGTGAAGGCGTCCGTTTGCGTGGACTGGATGTCCAGCGCGCCGATGACGCGGTTCCCCACCCGCAGCGGGATGGCCGCCTCGGCGCGGGTGCCTGGCAGCAGCGGATTGGGCTTGTGCAGCGTGCTGGATTCGGTGTCGTTGACGATGAGGGGCGCACCCGACTGGGTCACCTGGCCCACGATGGACTGCGACCCGACCTGCAGGCTGTGCCGCTGAATCTTCATGGCCGCGCCCGCTTCGCCAGTGGCTTCCTGTAAATGCGCCGTGAAGCCCGTCTCTTCGACGATGAAGATCGAGGCATGATAGAAGCCGAAGCGTTCACGCACCAGGTTGACCGTGCGGTTGAACAGGGTGTTCAGGTCGAGGGTGGAGGTCACCAGGCGGGCGATGTCGGACGAGGCTGCCAGATAGGTGTTGCGACGTTTCAGGCTTTCCTCGGCCAGTTTGCGTTCGGTGATGTTGCGGGCCACCCAGAAGACTTCGTCCTCGTTCAACTTCGAGAGGGTCGCCAGGAACCAGTAGACCGTGGTCCCGACGGGCAGGTCGTACTCGAACTGGATCTTTTCGCCCGTTTCCAGGGTCTGACGGATGAGCGCCACGAAGCGGTCGGCCGCCTCGCTGGGCAGCACCTCGTGCATGCGTTTACCGAGCAATTCGGCGGGCGGGCGGACGAGCAGGCCAGGGTTGGTCGGCGCGATGCGGATGTAGCGCGCGTCCCCATCCACCACCAACACCACGTCTTCCATCGAGGAGAACAGGGTGCGCAGGTCTGCTTCGGATTTGGCCAGCGCATCGCGGGCTTCGAAGCGCTCGATGGCGGCTGTCACCTGGGCGGCCAGCGGAACAAGCGCCTGGATGTGACCCTCGTTCAAACGGATCTTCGGGTCGTAGGTCTGGATGGTCATCACGCCGCGCACACCCCTTGCCGAGCGCAGGGGGATACCCAGCCAGTCCTCACCGGGCGCGCCGTCGGGGGTGACCCGTCCCTGTTGTTGGAGCTCTTCATACATCTCAGGCGTCACCAGCAGCGGGGCAGCTGTGTTGATGATGTAACTGGTCAGGCCCAGCCCGTACTTCATCGGCGGCGGAGGCGGATCTTTTTCATCCACGAAATACGGGAAGTTGATCATTCCCTCGGAAGGATCGTACAGGGCGATATAGAAATTGTCGGCGGGGGCCAGCCGTCGGGCCGCGTCATGGACGGCGCGCAACAGGTCCGTCAGGCTGGCGGCATTCAGCGCAGCTTCCGTGATTTGGGCCGTGGCGGTCTGCACCAACTGGCCGATCTTGCTCTCGGTGATGTCCTGGTTCGCGCCGAACGAGCGGACCGTGCGTCCCTGCGCATCCTTTTGTATGCGGAAGCGCATGGCCACGTATCCCAGCGTCCCATCGCCGAATGTGACGCGGTGTTCGAGGCCAGTGCTAAAGTTCGGGTCACTGGTCTCGACCGACTTCTGGATCTCCATGCCCACCAGAGGGGCATCCTCGGGGTGAACGAAGCGCTCTACATAGCGCGCGGCGTTCATGGTGTAACCGCCCTCGCGTTCGGCGCTGGTGCGCATCACGTTGTAGAACTGGTCGTTGAACGTGAAGGTGTCGGTCAGGAAATCATATTCCCAGTTGGCCAGGCGCGCAATGCGCAAAGCCTCGCTCAATTGGGCTTCGCTGGCGCTCACCTTCTGGAACAGGCGCGCGTTCTCGAGAGCCAGTGAAAGCTGGTCGGTCACCTGCTTGACGAGCAACTGATCGTCGGAACTCCAGGTGCGGGTGCGCTCCTCGTCCACCACGTGCATGGTGGCCCAGTTGGTCTGGTCCATCTGGAAGCCGATGGAGATGCTGGGCGGTACACCCATCTCGTTGCCGTTGTCCACGACGATGGAGTCGACCTGCTGCGTGAGCATGCCCGTGGCCGCCAGGCGCGGACGCGGCGCGGGACGGGCCGATGCGACCGCCTTCGGGTCGACGACCTGCCTGCCGCCAGCCTCACGCGGACCCTTGGACTGGCCCCGTTTTGGCTTCGATGGGGCCTCTTCGGGCTGGATCCCGTCAAAGAGCGTATCAATACGCTTGTCGATTTTCTGTTTCTTCTTTGGCATATTCCACCAGTTCCTGGGCCAGGTCACGGTATTGGACGGAGCCGCGGGTGTTGGGTCGGTATTGGGTAATGGGCAGTCCTGCGATGGGGCTTTCGCGCAGTTTGGTATCCACTTCGATGACAGTCTTGAACACGCCCTCGCCAAAGGTGCTGCGCAACTGCTCGTTGATGTTGCGATGCGTGCGGTTGCGGCGGTCGAACATCGTCACCAGGATGCGATAGGCCAGGTCGGCGTTGCTTTCCATGCGGATGCGGCGGATGAGGTTCATCATGTTACGCAGGGCGTAAGCCGAGAAATACTCCGCCTGGGTGGGGATCACCAGCAGGTTGGCCGCGCTGAGCGCGTTCATGGTGATGGCGCCCAAAGCGGGCGGGCAGTCCATCAGGATGTACTCGTATTTCATGTTGCCCGCGCTCTGGATGGAACGGCGCAGGGTGGAGATGTACCCCGTCCGCACGGGCAGGAAGTGTTCGGCGCTTTCGATGCGCGAGTTGCACGGCACCAGGTCGAGGTTGGCGATCTCCGTCGTGCGCACGGCCGTCATCAGCGGTGTGGCTTCGATCAGCACATTGCTCGACGTGTATTCACTCTCGCCGATCTCGATGCCCAGCGCCAGCGACAGGTTGGCCTGCGGGTCGAGGTCGATCAACAGCACCTTGTGTCCCAGTTCCGCCAGGGCGGCCCCGAGCGAGAGGGTGGTGGTGGTTTTGGCCACTCCACCTTTTTCGTTTGAAATGGCGATTGTTTTGGTCATGGTCATCTCTCACTAGGATTCGGGCCGCTCCGAAACGGATTGCGGCAGGACTTCGATGCGGTTGACGCCCAGGGCGTTCTTCAACTCCTGCATCGCCAGACGGATCATTTCGTTCGGGTCATTGGTCGAGCGGATGGTCGAGGTAATCTCAGATACCTTGCGTTCACGTTCGGCGCGTCGCAGGGAGTCCTGAAGCAGGCGGGCATTTTCGAGCGCCAGCGCCAGGCGGTCGGACGCGGTCTGCACCAGCGCCACCTCCTCCTTGGCCCACTGACGGTCCTTCTGCAGCGACATCACGTTCAGCACGCCGAGCAGTTCGCCGCGCAATTTAACGGGCATGACGATGGTCGGCTGGTGCGCGTCCCCGCCGTCCGTCACAACCACTTCGCCGCGTTCCAGCGCCTGCTGCATGCTCTCGCTTTGGACGGGCTTGTTGAGCAGCCTGCCGCCGCTGATCGACTGATAATAGCCGACGCTGGCGCTCTGCTGGGCGAAGCCCTTCCACTCCTGCCGCAGATACTGGCTGTACATGCTCTGCACTTCTTCGAGGGCCTGCTGGGTGCGTTCGAACAGGCGCGCGTTCTCGATGGCGATGGCCACCTGGTCGGCCAGGGTGCTCAACACGTTGGCGTCGTTGTCGGTGAACGCCCCGTGCTTTTCGCTTTGCACGTCCAGCACGCCGATCACGTCGCCGCGCACAATCAGCGGCAGGGCCATTTCGGAGTGGGTGTTAGGCAGGTCTGGGTTGTTGAAGAAAGCCGAGTCCGCGCCCACGTCGAGGGCGATGCGCGGCTTGCCCGTGTTGGCCACATACCCCACGATGCCCGTCTGGCCCACCTGCAAGCGGTGACCGCGCGCCAGCATGCGCTGTCCGCCTTCGCTGTTGGCGGCCTGCAGCACGGCATAGGTGCGGGTCGGGTCGAGCAGGAAGATGCCTGTGTGATAGAAGCCGAATTTCTCGCTCACGGTACGGGCGATGAGCGGGAGCAGCACGTCGATACGCTGTTCAGCGGAGATGGCGCGTGAGACTTCGCTGATGGTCTCCAGGTTCCTGGCGCGCTCTTCACTTTGCAGGCGCGCGATCTCCAGGTCGTAGGTTCGCTCGGCCACGCTCCGTTCCAGTCCTCTCAGCGTATCGGAAAGCTGGCTCACGGTTTGATCCATCACACTGGCAAGCGTGCCGAGCTCGTCGGAGCGCTGGATGGCGTTCCGCACCGTGAGGTCGCCTGCCTGGATGCGCTCAGCGGTTGCCGTCAGGGACTGGACCGGGGCGACCAGCATCCTTGCGGATAGATTGGCCAGAAAACCTGCGCCAACGAAAAGGATCACAAGCAACGCCGCGCCCGCGCCCAATTGGCCGAACAAAGGCTGGAGGAAAGTCTCGCCGGGTTCCACGGCAATCGCCGTCCACGGTTTGAGCTGCGTGCGCGTCAGGCTGGCCTGGTCGTCACCGGGGGAGGTGTCGTTCGTTTCGAGTTCCACAGAGAAGAAATTCGAATCAGGATTTGCCAGGCCCGCTTCCATGTCGGGCAGGTTCAGCAGGAAATTCTCCTGTGGGCCAGGCGGGAGCCTCTGGGCATCCTGGAGGTCGGCGATCTGTGTCGCGCTGAACGGGGTGGATGTCTTGTAAAGCTTGTTCTCGTTCTTCTCGTCTGCGAGGATGGTGTGGTTTTCGTCCATCAGGAGAATGTAGGCGGTGGTATCGGCCGTATTGCCCTTCACAATTAGATTCTGCAGGACGGCCGCATCATATTCGACCACCAGCACCCCCAGCAGGGTGCCGTCCTCGTCCGAGATGGGGGCGCTGAAATACAGTTCCGCCGCACCCGTCTGCGGGTCGAACAGCACGTCCGAGGCGTAGGCCTGTCGATTCGAGATGACGGACCGATAGAAGGGGGCATTCGACTCATCGGTGGAGACGTGCGCCTGTTCCTCACTGCTGTCGAAGAGACTCTTGCCCTGGGCGTCGAGGACCAGATAGGTCTTGATCTCCCTTTGTGTCGAGCCCAGCGCCAGCAGCGTCCCCTGGAGTTCTTCGGCGGTTTCCTCTCCCTTGAGGAAGCCGATCACGCTGGGCAGGGTGGCATTGGCCTGGATGGTGTTTAGATTATCCTGGAGGAAGGTGTCTATCTGGTGGGATGCCTGTTGCGCCTTATCCTGCAAACTCTGTCTGGATTTCTGGGTAAGGATATCCTGCGTGCTCAATAAAGCGGGGACGCCGATCATCAACACGGGCACGATCAACGTGATGAGGTAGGTTGTGTTGAGCTGGGTGCGCAACGACTTGAACTCGATCTGGGTGGTCAGGTGGATGCCGAAGAACAGCACCACCGCGCCGATGACGATGATGACACCCTGTTGGATCAAAGAGGCGATCGGAAGCCGCTCGGTGAGCTGCAGTCCATATTCGAAGATGAGGGTGGCGACGCTGAACATCCCGCCGATCACCAGGGCGAGTTGCACGCCGCGCGGCGGCAGCGCCTGCAGGGCAAAGATGGCCGTGAAGACTATCGCACCCAGAGCGAAAGTGATGCCCATCCCTGAAACGAAGAGCGTAGCAACGGTAAAGGTTAAGTTGACGATGCCGATGAATATCCAGGCCGTCAGGGAGGTATTCTTCGTCCGCCAGAGCAGGATCGTGCCTATCAGGATGGCCAGGCCCAGGATGGCATTGTCGATGAACAACCCGTAATGCTGCCAGGCGCCGCCGCTCTGCCGTAACAGGCTGAGGTAGAACAGCTCGACCAGGATCACGGCGATCACGCCCGCCACACCGAAAGTCAGCAGGGTGCGATATTGGACGATTTGCTTGCTGGCTTGTCGTCGTTCTTGAGTGGGTTCAGAAGGTTGCATAGATTTCTCTCACACTAAAGGCATCACTTGCGGACAGGTTGAGGCTTGACACCGTCGACCGTCGCCGACGGGGAAGGCTGTACCTGGACCAACACTTCGGTGTCGCCGCCCAGCGCCTGGCTCAACTCCTGCGCGGTGATCTGCAGGATCGACTCGAGGCGGATCGAAGAACCGATCTTGCCCGAAAGGTCGGCCGAGAGGCGTTCCAGTTCGGCGCGGCGGGTCGACTCTTCGAACAGGCGGGCGTTCTCCAGCGCGAGCGCCATTCGGTCGCTGACGGCCTGCACCAGGCTGATCTCGTCCACATTCCATTCGTGACCTTGTTGGCTCGGCTGGACGTTGATGACACCGATCACCTGGCCGCGGAGTTTGACCGGCATGGACAGGGACGCGGTCTGGCCGTCGTGCGCGGGGTTGAGGACCACCTCACCCCGTTCCAACGCGGCTCTCGCCTCGGCTGAATATTCCTCGGACTTCAGCCTGGCCCCGCCGCTCAGGGTTTGCTGGTATCCCAGGCCCTGGCTGCGGCGGGCAAAGCCCGTCCACTCCTGGCTGATGTACTGACGGTACACCGACTGCACCTCGGCCAGGGCGGCTTCCGTCTGGCTGAACAGGCGGGCGTTGTCGATGGCGATGGCCACCTGGTCTGCCAGCACGGTGAGGGTGCTCAGGTTTTCGACCGTGAACACGCCGGAGTCGGTGCTTTGCATATCCAGCACGCCGATGGTCTGTCCGCGTGCGTTGAGGGGCAGCGCAATCTCGGAACGGGTATTGGGCAGATCGGGATTGTTGAAGAAAACGGCGTCAGCACCCACGTCGAGGGCGATGCGCGGTTGACCCGTCTGGGCCACGTAGCCCACGATGCCGGTCTGTCCCACTGCCAGGCTGTGACCGTGCGCCAGCATCCGCTTACCGCCTTCACTGCTGGCTGCCTGGAGGATGGCGAACTGTCGGTTGGAGTCGAGCAGGAAGATGCCCGTGTGATAGTAGCCGAATTTTTCGGTGATGAGGTTCGTGATGAGCGGCAGCAGCGATTCGAGCCGCTGCTCGCCCGAGATGATGCGCGCCACGTCGCTAATGACCTCGAGGTCATGCGCGCGCGCCTCGCTTTGACGGCGGGCCACATCGAGGTCGTTAGTGCGTTCGGCCACGCGGGTTTCGAGGCTTTGCAGGGTCAGTTTCACCTGGTCGGACATGCGGTTGAACGTGGCTGCCAGTTCGCCGATCTCATCGTCCGCGCTGACGACAGCTTGGGCGGTCAGGTCGCCGGCGGCAAGTTTTTCAGCGGTGCTCTTCAAGGACAGCACCGGCTGCGAAATGATCCGCGCTGCATACAGGGACGAGAGTACGGCCAGCAGGATCAGCGCGATCGAGCCGAGCACGATGGCGCGGTTCTGGATGCGGACCGGGGCGTATAGCACGGATTCAGGCTGGCTGGCGATGGCCACCCACTTGACCGATTTCATCCGCGCGCCGGTCGTCAGAGCGCTGACCCCGGGCTTGGGCAGGTCGGCAGTGAAGTAGGGCGTTTGTTCGAGAGTCTGGATGCCCGCTACGACCGCGTCCGAACTGGCGATGGTTTCGTCGGCGGGACCGGGCGGAAGCAGTCCCTGCAATTGCAGGTTGGCCATGTCGATCGGCCCGTAGTTGCTGAAGGATTTGTACAACTCGTTGCGCGGACCGGTATAGGCCACGCGCACATAGGTACGGGCGTCCACCAGGGCCACGAGTTGTTGCTGTTCCTCATGGCCCGCCAACAGGGAGCGCATCATGTTCTGGAAGACGGCTGCGTTATATTCCGCGCGCAGGATGCCGATCACATCGCCGGAGAGGTTGCGGACCGGCGTGCTGAAATGGATATTGGCCTTGTTGCCGCTCTCGAAGACCAGGGTGGAGACGTACGGCAGGCCTGAGTTGAAGGGGACCTTGAAATAGTCGAACCCGCTCTCGTCACGGCCGATCTGGTTCTCTGCCGTATCGAGGATATCCCGTCCGCTGACGTCGAGCAGGGCATACGAGTAGATGAACAGCAGGTCCTTGCGGACGAAGGTGTTCAGCGTGCGCAGGGCGTTGGCCTCCTCCGGGCTGCCCGCGCGCTGGAAGGTGGGCAGGGTCATGTACGCGATGATGGTGGGCTGTTGGGCTTCCGTGCGCAGGCTGTCCAATTGGGCGATGATGTACGCATCGGCCTTGTCGGCGGCGTTGGCGGCCAGGTCCGAGAGGTTCAACTTGGCCTGTGACTCCTGGGCCTGACGGCCCGCCAGGCTGCCAGCCGTGCCGAAGAGGAGCAGCGGGACCAGCGCTACGAGGGTGAAGGCGATCAGGATCTTTGCCTGCAGATTGAAGGAACTGAAATTCCTGAGGAGGAGGACGGTGAACACGATGGCCAGGACCGCTGAGATCGGGGTGCTGATCGTCGTGTTGGTTTGGATGCCAAACCCGACCGGCAGGAACAGGTCCGCGAGGATGGCCAGGGTGCCCAGGACGGCGGAGAAGGCAGCCGCCCGGACCACGTAGTTGGTCGGAAGCGTGGCGGTCGCGATGGTGGTCGTCATGACGATAAGCGCCAGGACCGGCGCAACCACCTGCCCGGGCAGCAGGTAGGGCATGAGCAGAATGGACATCACCAACACAGTGATTAGGATGCCCATGCCGCCGCCCACCTGCCCGCGGTAGCTCAGGAGCAGGCTGACCAGGCCTGTCAGTGCCAGGAAACCGGCCAGGAAGACGCCGGCATAGATATCGCTCCCCAGGGTCTGCACGTTGAGCAAGAGGACTGCCGTGACGACGGTCAGGATCGCTGCTGTCAGACCGCTGATCCAGAGCGCGTTTCGGCGCCGCCTGTCTGTGAGGGCGTCGGAAGTGGGGGAGGGTGGTTGCGTTCGAGCGGGCATCATGGTAGTTGTCTCATTTCGCGGCCCTATCTCAGGTAGGACTCGTCGAGCATGGCGTTGAAGTCGGGATTTGAGGTCAGGGTTCCAACCCGCACAAGGAAGTCAGTGTTGGTGGAGGCGATTTGCTGAATGGGGGAGGCGCCTCCGTCTGCACCGACCCGGTACAGGTCGAGATTGTTTTCGCGGTTGAACAGGGTGACGGGCGAGTTGAATTCGATGGTGCCCTGTGGAACCTTCAAGTATTCGGCGATGATCTGGCGGGCCGCCTGGGGATTCTGGCGGCGGAATTCCACGGCTTCGAACCAGGCGCGCAGGAAGGCGCGGATCTGGTCGGGCTGCGATTCAACCACCTCGCGGCGGAATACGATCACATCCGGGAAGAGCATCGAGGTCTCATTGGACTTGAACAGGATGCGGTTCCCTTTGGACAGGGCCTCACCGGTGTAGGGTTCCCACGAAAAGCCTGCGTCGATGTCGACGCCCAACGCGGCGGGAACCTCGGCCGGGTCGTAATCGAACAGGGAGACGTCCGACAGTTTCAGACCGCCTGTTTCGAGCATCTGGACGACGAACAGTTCGTACGTCGAACCGATCGGCACGCCGATGCGCTTTCCTTTCAAATCCGGGACGCGCGTGATATCGGGGCTGGCAATGACGGTGTTGGGACCGCCGTCGTCATAGACGGCTGGGATGACGATATCCGCGTGGTGGGAGGCGTTCAGCGCGTCGCCGATGTTCATCAGCGCCCCGTCGAGCTGTCCGGCAGACAGGTCTGCCAGGCTTTTGTAATACACATCGTAATAGACGGGTTCCACGTCCACGCCGTACTTTTCGAACAGGCCGCGTTCCTTGGCGATGATCAGGGTGTAGTCACCCCACCAGGAAGTGAACTCGACCCGCAGGGGGGCGCGGGTGGCGGGCGCAGGTTCAAACGCGCCGCATGAGGTCAGCAGGCTGAGCACCACGGCGATTTGCAGGAATTTCCACAAGCGCGGGAACATTACTCGCCTCCTTGTGCGCCGGGCATCTCGGCCGCCTCGAGTTCAGCGGGTTGGATCTGCACCGTGACGTCCGAGCCGCCCAGGGCGCGGCTCAACTCTTCGGCCGCTGTCTGGATGATGGCCTCTATGCGGATGGTGGAACTGAGTTTGCCGGTGATCTCGGCGGTTACGCGCTCGACGTCCGCGCGGTGTTGGGCGGCGCGCAGCAGGGTGGAGGTCTCGAGCGCCAGCGAAAGGCGGTCGGCCACCGCCTCGGCGATATCGACATCGTCGGGATTCAAGGGTTTGTCCTGGGGGACGCGCAGGTTGATAATGCCGATGACCTGTTCGCGCAGGCGGATGGGCACAGCCAACGTGTTGGCCTGCTGGACGGTCTGATTGTTGCGCAGGGCTTGTTGGATGGGTTCGCCTTCGAGCGGCTTCTCCAGCGGGCGGACACCCGCTGCCGAGGTTCGGTATCCCATGGCGGCGGCAGCCGGACGCAGGATTCTCCACGCCTGGGTGATATACCCGCTGGTGGCGCGCTGGGCCTCATTGAGCAGAGCGCGCGCCTCTACGAAGGAGTTGGCGTTCTGGATGGCGATGGCCACCTGGTCGGCCAACGTGGTGAGCGCCTCCACATCTTCCTGCTTGAAGGCGTTCGGCTCGGTGCTTTGCACGTCCAGTACGCCGATCAGTTCGCGGCCCACCCTCAGCGGCAGGGCCAACTCGGAGCGAGTGTTGGGCAGGTCGGGATTATTGAAGAAGACCACGTCTTCGCCCGCGTTCATGGCGATGCGCGGATTGCCCGAACCCGCCACGTACCCCACGATGCCCACCTGCCCGACCTTGAGCCTGTGTCCGCGCGCGAGCATTTTCTGCCCGCCCTCGGTGTTGGCGGCTTTCAGGACGGCATACTCATGGGCATCATCCAACAGAAAAATGCCTGTGTGATAAAAGCCAAAATGCTGGCTGATGACATGCGTGATGCGCGGCAGGAGCGCGTCCAATTCCTGGACGGATGCGATGACCCGCGCCACCTGGGTGATGGCTTCGAATTGGACGGCGCGTCGCTCGCTGTTGAGGCGGGCGGACTCCAGGTCGGCGGTGCGTTCCTGGATGCGCTCCTCCAGGTGCAGGCGGTTCTGCTCCAGTTCCCGCAGGGCCAGACGGGTCTGGCGGGCCTCCTGGGTGATCTCGCTTTCCAGGCGCTGCAGGCCGAGCACGATGACTCCGCTGAAAACCAGGAACATGCCCGCGGTACTGAGCCAGTTCAACACGTTCAGGTTGCCCGCCACGGCCACTGCCACGGGGGCGTAACCGTTCAGGTACACGATTCCCCCGAAGAGCATGGCCGACAGGGAGAGGGCGGTGGCGGTCCAGCCCGCGCGGGACGAGAGCATCAGGGTGGCGATCACAACCGTGGCATAAAAGAACAGGGTCGCATCGCTGAGGATACCGAAATAGGTTAATTCATTGATGGCCACGCCGAACACGGCCACCAACAGCACCAGTACGCGTCCCGTGTAGGGGAACGGCAGGATGGTGATGACCAGCGCCAGCAGGTAGCCCACGGCGAATACGATGGTGGTGACGGGATTTTGCGCGGCAAGGATGCCCGCGACCAGCGCAAAGAAACCGAACACCAGCCCGACTCCCAACATGGGGCGGATAAAACCCGCACGCCAGTTTCGCACTGCCGATTCGGCTCCGTGCTGGATTGGACGCAGCAGGCTGGTCAGGGTAGGATCGTTGTACTTGTTCATTCCTGGTCCTTGCCTTGGAACTGGATCGCGACCTCTGCGTCGGGCAGGGTCTGGCTGAGTTCCTGGACAGTGGTCTGGAGGATCTTCTCGATGTCCACCAGGCCGCCGATGCGCGCCGAGATCTCACCGATGGTGCGCTCTTTGGCGGCCAGCCTCTGGGTCTCTTCCAGCAGGCGGGCGTTCTCCAGCGCCAGACTCGCCTGGGTGGCGGCGTTCTCTGCGATGGACAGTTCGTTCCTGGTCCACTCGTAGGCGGGATCATCCTTCTCGATACCCAGCGTGCCGATCAACTGCCCCTGCAGCGCCAGCGGGACGAGCAGGGTGCTGCCCTTCTCTCCGCGCAGGATGACGGTCCGACCCTCGACCAACTGGGACAGTTGCTCTTTGGGCAGGTCCTGCTTGACGGGGGCCACGTTCAGGCCGTCGTACTCGAACTCGGATGACTTTTCCTGCGAAACCTGCTTCCATGCGTTGCGGACCTGAGCCTGATACAGCATCCCCAGATCGCGCAGGTTCTCGCGCGTGCGCTCCGCCAGGCGGGCGTTGTTGATGGCGATGGCCAACTGGTCGGCCACGGTCTGCATGATCTTGACATAATCGTCGTCGAAGGCCGCTTCCTGCTTGGACTGGACGTCGAGGGCGCCGATGATCTCGCCGCCATAAATGAGAGGCAGCGCCATCTCGGAGCGGGTCTCGGGCAGCAGCGGATTGCGGAAGTGGGTCACATCGGTGCCTACGTTGAGCGCCACGCGCGGACGTCCCGTCTGGGTGACGAAGCCCACGATGCCCACCTCGCCGATCTTGAGGCGGTGGTTCAGCGCCAGCAGTTGACGGCCCGCGTCGCCCGTGGCAGCGCGCAGAACAGCATACTCCTTGCGGTCGTCCACGAGGAAGATGCCTGCGTGATAAAAGCCGAATTCGTCGCGGATCAGGTTGGCGGCGCTGTTCAGGAGTGGATCCATTTGCTGCTCGGACGTGATCTCGCGCGCAATGCGCGAGGCGGTCTCAAGTTCACGGCGGCGGCGGTCCAGATCCTGGGTGCGTTCCCTGACGCTCTGTTCCAGGTTCCCGATCATGCTGCGCAATTGGAGGGTCATCTGGTTGAAGGCCGTGCCGAGTTGCCCGATCTCGTCATCTTCGTTCACAATCGAGATGTCCTGGCCCAAGTCGCCGTTTGCGATCGACAGGGCTGAACGGGTCAAGTCGCCGAGCGGACTCAGGACGCGGCGGGTGGTGAAGAACAACACCAGGGCGCCGATGGCCATGGCGATGACCACCACGATCAACCCGAAGAGGATGCGCGAAAATTGCTGGGAAAGGGCGGGTCTCAGGTCCGTGAAGACCTCCACCGTGCCGATGGTCTGCCCCGAGTAATCCACAAGAGGGAAGCCATAGATGCGGTAATTGGTATTGTCGCCAGCCTGAACGGGGACGCTGGTCTTTGCGCCCTGGACCAGACCTTCGTAGTAACTGGATCCCGCATAGGGCAGGGAGGGTTTGGTCGTGGCGAGCACGAACAGGTCAAGGGTGGGGCCAGGCTCGAAAGTGGTGAAATCCTGCAAGGTGGCAAGTTCGAGCGACTGACGCGTGAGCAGGATGCGCCACTCGTGCCCGTACTGAGCCTTGAGGTCATTCAGGAAGGTGTCGTCCACGTTCGAGCCGAACTCGACGGAACCGATGAACTGATTCTGGTAGAAGATGGGGGCCACGCCGCGCAGGCCCAAGCCGCCGCGTCCCACTTCCAACCCCACCACCGGCAGTTTGGTCTGGTTGACCTGTACCACTGTGCGGCGGAAAGTGGAAAGGTCATCGCCGAAATTCTCAAGGTCGTGCAGGCGCAGAAAGGAAATGGCGGGCGGGATGTGATACTGGTATTGCGGCAGGTCGAAACGCTGGTTGAGGGTCTGGTAGTTCTTGAGGGTCAACTGGGTCAGGGCCTGTCGGTCGCGGCGAGCGAAGGCATCCTGGATGCTCGGGTCGTTTGCAGCCTCGAGCGCCAGCCCCAGGGCCAGGGTGCCCTGGCTTTCCACCTTGGCGTTGAAAGCCGTCTCGAGTTGCTGATCGTCGGCGCGCTCGCGCTCGCGATTGGCCGCCTGGTTGGTCAGGTAACTGTAGACGAACAAGCCTGCAATGGCCACGATGAAGGCGGCCAGAGTGGGGATGAGGATTCTTTGGGAGAGTCTCATGGCTGGCCCTCGCCTGTTTCCTCAACGCCGCTCTCGGGCAGGTTGATAGTGATGAAGGTGCGGCTGGCGTTGAAGGCCTTGCCGAGTTCGCGGATGGTGTTTTGCAGGATGCCGTCCATGGCTGTGGAACTGCGAATCTGGTTGACGATGTTGGCTGTCTGGCGTTCGGTGGCGGCGCGGAGTTGGGCTTCCTGGTACAGGCGGGCGCTTTCGAGCGTGCCGCTCACCTGGTCGGCCAGGGTGCCCACCACGTTGATCTCTTCCGTCGACCAGGGTGGGGAATTTCTGGGCTTGCTCAGACGCACCGAGCCGATGTTCTGTCCGCGCACCTTCAACGGGACCAGGAGCGTCAACCCGTTATCGGTGGTGACAGGCTGCTCGATCACGGACTGGTTTTTGACGTTGCCGCGTGTGATGCGGACGAAGTTGCCCTGCGAGGTGCTCATGAAGCCGAGCGTGTCGGTCAACTTCTGCATCTGCTGCCAGGCGGTCTGACTGACGTCGCCGTAGGCGCGGCGGACGGTCTCGAGCGCGTTTTGGTTTTCCTCGAACAGGCGGGCGTTCTCGATGGCTACAGCCACCTGGTCGGCCAGCACTTGCAGCACGTTGATGTCGTCCTGCGAGAAGGCGTTCGACTCCGTGCTTTGCACGTCCAGCGCGCCCAGGATCTCTCCACCCGCCACCAGCGGCAGGGCCATCTCGGAGCGGGTGTTGGGCAGGTCGGGGTTGTCGAAGAAGGTGGCGTCCGTGCCCACGTCCAGCGCAATGCGCGGATTGCCCGTCCCTGTGACGTAGCCCACGATGCCCACCTCACCAACCTTCAGGCGGTGACCGCGGGTGAGCATGCGCTGTCCGCCCGTGCTGTTGGCGGCGCGCAGGACGGCAAACTCCTTGCGGTCGTCGAGAAGGAAGATGCCTGTGTGGTAGAAGCCGAAGCGTTCGCTGATCAACTGGGTCACCTGCGCAAGCAGGGGATTCAGGTCGCGCAGTTTGGCGGCCACGCTGCCGATCTCGGCGGCGGTCTGGATCTGCACGGCGCGTCGTTCCAGGTCGCGGGTACGGTCGGCCACACGGCTTTCCAATTGGCCCACCATGCCGCTTAGTTCGTTCGCCATACTGTTGAAGGCCTGTCCCAGTTTGCCGATCTCGTCGTCACGTTCGAGGGTCACGCGCGCCGACAGGTTGCCGCGGCTGATCTCGGTGGCAGTCTCGGCCACCTGGGTCAATGGTCTGGCCAGCGCGCGGGCGATCACCACGCCCAGGATGCTTCCGAAGACCGTGACCGCTGCGCCCAGGACGATGGTGGCCAGCCGCATGCTCTCGATCAACTCGTAGAGGGCGAAGGGCGCCGTCGAGAGGATGCCCTCATCGGTCAGTGTATTGCGGATGATGGTGATGCTCATCGCGCCGAGCAGCAGCGCCACGATCAGGGTGATGGTGGCGATGGCGTTGGCGATCTTCGGTCCGAGGCCGATACTGCGCGCCTGGAAGATGAGCAGCAGGATCTGGAAGAAGAACGCGAACGCCGCGAGGAATCCAGCGGCGCGGATGATGTCGGTGGGGGTGGCCAGCCGCGTGTAGAAATTGCCCGCGAACGCGTCGAAGACCACAATCAGGCTGCCTGAGATATATCCGAAGAGCAGGGCCAGGTCTGCCCGGTTGAGCGGCAGGGTCAGCGTGCTGATGATCGAGACCAGGATGGCCGCCAGGATGCCGAACGGCAGGCCGAGGTCTTGCCGCAACGCCGCGCGGAGTGCGGCAGTGGCAATGATCCCGATCAGCAGCATCCAGACCGACTGTTCCACCTGTCCGCGCAGCGCGCGGAGCAGGCCGAGGATGGAGGCGACCATCACGCCCAGGATGCCCGCTATTTCCAACGCCATCGTCAGGTTGAAAGCCTTGAGGTTCGAGATGAGCGGGGAGAGATTGAGGAACGTGATGGCCAGGATCGCAATGGCGGAAAAGACCGCATTGCGTTGTTCGCGGCTCATGGCGGGAAAGGAGATTTCAGAAGTGCTCATGTCAGTTCTGGCCCTTTAGCGCGCCGGGATGTTTCCCGTTCGGGTTCTCGTTCACCTCAGGTGCGGGTGGCGTGTTGAATCGCACTTCGGCCTCCGTCAGCCCGAAGGCATTGCGGAGTTCGTCGGCAGCGGTCTGGAGCACGGTCTCCATGTCCAGGGTTTGGCGGATGCGGTTGGACACGTTGGCGATCATTTGGTCGCGGGCGGCGTTCTTTTGGGTCTCCTCCAGCAGGCGGGAGGTGTCGAGCGCAAGCGCCACCTGGGCGGCGATCTCTGCCGCCAGTTCCTGCTCTCGTTTGTTCCAGGGAGGTGAGGTCTGTTTGCGGCGCAGGTTGATCACGCCGATTGCCTGTCCGCGCAGCTCGATGGGCACGCGCAGGGTCCAGCCGCTATCGTCGGGCAGGGACTCGCTGGCGCGTACATCGGTCAGCGGGCGGACGCCCAGGTGAGTGTACTGATATGCGGGGGCGCGGCGCTTGAGGTAGGTCACCCAGGCGTCGCGGGTCTGCAGGGCGGTGAGGGCCTGGAACTGGCCAATGATGGCCTCGCTCTCGGTGAACAGGCGGGTGTTCTCGATGGCGATGGCCAGTTGGTCGGCCACGGTACGCATGATCTCCACATCGTCTTCGCTGAAGGCGTTGACCTTTTCGGACTGGATGTCGAGCGCGCCGATCACATGTCCGCGTACGATCAGGGGCAGGGCCATCTCGGAGTGGGTCAGCGGCAGGTGCGGATTGTCGAAGAAGACGGCGTCCGCGCCTGTGTCGAGGGCCACGCGCGGACGGGCGCGCGCGGTGACATAGCCGACGATGCCCGTCTGCCCGACGGTCAGGCGGTGGCCGAGGCTCAGCATCTGCCTGCCGCCTTCGGAAGAGGCGGCCTGGAGCACGGCAAATTGTTCCCTGTCGTCCAGCAGGAAGATACCGACGTGGTAGAAGCCGAACTGTTCGGCAATGTTGGATACCACGCCGTTCAACAGGGCTTGCAGGTCACGGACTTCGGCGATCCTGCGGGCCACCGACGAGGCGGCTTCGAGCTGGGTGGTCTTTTCGGCGATCTCGGTGGTGCGTTCTTCCACGCGCTTTTCGAGCAGGGAGCGTTCCTTCTCGAGCGCGTTCAGCGAGGAGCGGGCGTCGGCTTGGGCGTTCTCGAACTCGCGCTGGAGCAGAGCCAGGCCGATGATGGCGATGGCGTCCAGCATTAGCAAGGCCACAGCGCTGGTGAGCCAGATCTCCCAGGAGCCGATGATCAATTCCTTGTTGATGGGTTCGATCTGCCCGACGATCAGCATCCAGCCTGCCGCGGCAGTCGCTCCCAGTGAGATGATCGTGGCGACCACCGCCGCGCGGGTCGAGAGCAGCATGGCGGTGAACACGACCGTGGCGAACAGGAACAGGCGTGAATCGCCCCAAATGCCCGTGTCGATCAACCCGACCGCACCCAGGGCGAAGGGAAGCAGGATGAAGATGCCCGCCCGCAGCACATACGGAATGGGTGCAAACGTGATGACGATCAGCAGAGCGTAGGCCGCAAGGTTCACCAGCGGCGTGAAGGGATCGTTCCACGAACTGAGGGAGGGGATCAATGCAAGGAAGGCAAAGACCAACGCGACGCGCAGGATGATGCGCAGGAAGTTCTCGCGCCAGGCCTGCAGGGTGTGGGAGGTATCTCGAATGGCATTCGTGGTCATGGGTTAGTCTGCCTTCAACTCGATGGTGACTTCGTCGGTGTCCAAGGCGCGGCCCATTTCCCTGGCGGCGGTCTGCATGATGCCGTCGATGGTGCTGGAGGACCAGATCTTGCCGGTGATCTCCGCCACCATGCGCTCGCGGCGGGCGGTGGACTGGCTGTCTTCCACCAGGCGTGCATTTTCTAACGCGAGCGCGGCTTGCGAAGCAATGGCTTCGATCATGCTTCTTTCTTCGGGAGTCCAGTCGTTGTCGCCCGTCAGGTTGATCTGACCGATGATCTGGTCACGCAACGACAACGGGATATCGATCTGGCGCACTGTCTCGTGCGGCTCCACCTCGCCGTTTTCAAAGGAGAGGTTTGGTCGTTCGTCGGTGACGCGCTTCCAGGTATCAAGCAGGTACTGTTGCTGGATGGCGTGCATATCCTGCAGGTTCTGTCGAGCCTCCTGGAACAGGCGCGCGTTCTCGAGCGCGATGGCGATCTGGTTGGCCATGGTCTGAAGGGTCTCGATGTCCTCCGGGTCGAAGGCGCTATCCTTCGTCGATTGGGCGTCCAGCGCCCCGAGGACGCGGTCGCCCACGATAAGCGGGAGCGCGATCTCGGAGCGGGTGTACGGGAGCAGCGGATTGTCGAAGCGGACGTGGTTCCCGACGGTGTCCATCACCACCTGTGGCTGGCGCTCGCGGATGGCGGTCCCCACCATGTTCTTGCCATCCACTTCCAGGCGGTGCTTGTTCTCGCGCAACACGCGGCCTGCATCGCCGGTGGCGTTGCGGAGTTCGGCCCAGCGCTCGGAGGGGTCCAGCAGGAAGAGGGCCACGTAGTAGTAACCGAATTCCTCGGCGATCAAGTTCACGAGGCGTTCAGTCAGTTCGTTTGCGTCGAGGATGGCGCTGATGACGCGGCTGACCTGCACCGTGGCGCGCAATTGGGCGGTGCGTTCCTTGACCTGCGACTCGAGCGTTTCCTGAAGGGTGTTCAGACGCCCGGCCATGTGGTTGAAGTAAATGGAGACTTCGCCGATTTCATCGGAGGCGATCACGTCCACGCGTTTGGTCAGGTCGCCTTGTTCCAATGCCTGCATGGCCTGGATCAGGTTGCGCATCGGGGTCAACAGGGTGCGCAGGATCAGGGCTGAGAGGGTCAATCCCAACACAAGGTTGATGGCGCTCGCCACGATTGACTGGACCTGGAAACTTCTCACCAAGTCTGCGCCGCCTGCTCCGCCGCTGGTTGCCAGGAGGACGTGATGATATCCGATCGGGCCCATCACCAGGATGCCGATGGCGATCAGCGTCAGCGCCGAACCGATGATCTTGTTTGTGAGACCGAACCCAACCACGTCCTTCAACTGGGCTTCGATGGTCTTGGGGATCAATACCACGCGGACCGGGCGCAGGAAATAATCGAGGATGTGTGAGGCGAGCGAAGCCCCGCCAAAGGAGGCCACCAGCCCGCCCATGATCCCGTACTGGAACTGCTCGGGCGTGACACCGTGGTAGAAGTACAGGAACCCCAACAGCGGGATGGTCTCCCCGATCAACGCGACCAGGAAGGTGGTCAGGATGAAGCGCAGGGGCAGCGAGTTAACCTCCCGCCAGGCGGCGCTTTCGGTCTTGTCTCCGCTCGAAAGGGGTTTTCCCTGGCTCCACTGGGTCAATCGCAGGAAGGCGTTCTGGCTGGAGTAATACGTCCAGGCTGCCATGACGACATTTCCAATGGGGACCAGCACCCAGGTGATGCGGAACACCATCGAGATCTGGTCGGCGGTGAATTGGGCGTTGTTTTGCACGAAGTAGGTGGCCACAGCCGTGCTGACAAAGGCTATAAGCTGAACCACGAGCACCGTGACCGGCAGGTACCAGCCGCCCAGCCGCTTCAAAGCGTTTTGCAGGAAGGGTGCAAGGTCGAACTTCATTTCGATCCCTCCCCATTGCCGTTGTGTGGGATGGCGGGGTTGATGGTGATGCGCGCATGCCGCGCTCCCACAACCTTCATCAGTTCGTTGCCCGTGGTCTCCAGGATGGTCTGGATGTCGGTGGAGCGGCGGATCTTGCTGGTCACCTCGAAGAGTTGGCGCTCGCGTTCGGCCTGGGTGCGGATCTGCTCCAGCAGGCGGGCGTTCGCGATGACGGCCGCCAGGCTGCCGCCCAGCGTGCCGAGCATTTCCTCGTCACCTTCGCTGTATGCGGCCTGCTGTTCGCTTTCCACGTTCAGCACGCCCAGCATTTCATTGCGGTAAATCAGAGGAACGGCCAGTTCGGAGCGCGTGTTGGAACTGACCTGGATGTAGCGCGGCTCGTCGGCGATGTCGTCGATGCGCAGGGGACGGCGGTGCGCCGCCACCCAGCCTGTCACACCGCTGCCCACCGGGATCCGAATCTGGGCTACTTCTTCCGAGTAGCCGACCGAGGCCTTGACCTGCAATTCCTTGCGGTCGCGGTCGAGCAGGAGGATCATCACACGGTCGCCGCCGAGCGTCACCTGGAGTCCGTTCACCGCGCTGGTAAGGGCTTCTTCCAGGGTGGTCCCGGAGGCCGCCGTGGTGGTGATGTGATGCAGCAGGCGGTGCTGGGAGAGGTGTTCCTGCGTTTCGGAGAACAGCTCGCTGTTTGCCACCGCCACCGCCATCTGGTCGGCGAGGATTTGCAGGGTGCGCAGGTTGTCGTCGTTGAAGGCGAAGATCTGCGTGCTTTGCACGTCCAGCACGCCCAGGATGCGGTCACTGACCTTGAGCGGGATGGCAGCCTCGCTCCTCGTCTCGGGCAGGAGCGGATTGGCATAATAAGTAGGATCCTTGGCGGCGTCGTTGATGACCAGCATCTCGCCGCGCCCGGAGACGTATCCCACGATGGATTTGGAGCCGACGCCGAGTTTGTGCCCGGCGCGTTTGAGTTGCTGCCCTGCCTCACCGGTCGCCTCGCGGATGACGGCGAATTCCCCGGGCAGGTCGAGCAGGAACACGGACGCGTGATAGAAGTTGAAGCGTTCGCGGATCAGGTTGACGGCCTTGGCCAGCAGTTCGTCCACATTGAAGGAGCGGCTGACCTCGCGGGCGATTTCCGCCGCGGTCTCGAGCTGCACAGCGCGCTCGCGGCTGTCATCCAGCAGGCGCACGTTATAGATCACGCCCGCCACCTGCGACGAGAGGGCCGAGATGAATCTCAGGTTATTCTCGGTGAAAGCGCCTTCGTTCTCGGTGTCCTGCACGATCAAGGCGCCGATGGCCTCCCCGTTGAGGATCATGGGTGCGCCCATCCACGATCTGGGTGGACGGCCGATGATCTTGGCGCCCATGGCCGCCGCGCGTTTCTCGGTGTTTTCCACCAGCAGGAGTGGCTTCTTGGAGTGGATCAGAATCGAGGTCAGGCCCTCGCCCAGGGGGAACGGGTCGATCTGGGTGATGCGTCCCTCGTCGTAGGCATACGGGATGCGGATCGTGTTGGACTTCGAGTCGTACAGCGCCACGATGAAACTGTGGTCGCCGATGATGTTCTGGACCTGTTTATGCAGGGTGGTGAACAGATCGCTGGCGT
Source organism: uncultured Anaerolineaceae bacterium (assembly GCA_964524485.1). Taxonomy (GTDB): domain Bacteria; phylum Chloroflexota; class Anaerolineae; order Anaerolineales; family Villigracilaceae; genus JACPVF01. The sequence continues at coordinate 50,778 of CAZGFR010000004.1, forward strand.
CGGTCGCCGTGGACACGATCTGGCCGATGGAGGTCAGCGCATTCAATTCGCGCATGCGCTCGTCGGTGGTGTCGGCGGCCTGGATCTTTTCAAGTGTGATCGAGGTCAGGTCGGCCAGGCTGATGTAGGGCTGCAAGGCCGAGCGGTTCAACTTGACGGCACGCGAACCGATCATCAGCAGGGCGTCCAGACTTTCACCGCGCATGATCGGCAGGTAGGCCACGGATTGGAAGCCCAGCGCGGTCGGAATGGCGGTCAGCGCGTTGGTGGTGGGGCTGGCCGTCAGGTCGTAGATGGATTCACCTGCCAGTTGGCGGACGGTCTCTGCGGGAGTCAATTTGATGTCGCGCGGCAGGGTGTTGACGGAGGGATTGCGCGTGTCGTTGATGAAATCCAGTTCGAGCTGATTGTTGCGCGGACGGAAGATACCCGTTGCGTAGGGTGCATCCCTGAGCGCCGCGCTGACGATGCTCAACGCCTCTGTCTCGCTCTGCGCCTGGGCGATCTGGCGGCTGGAGCGGTACAGGCGCTCGAGTTCCTGGAAGTTGATCTGCGTCGATTCGACCAGGCTGGCGTTCTGGATGGCGGCCGCGATCTGGTTGGCCAGGGTTTGCAGCACCACGATGGCTTCCGAGTCGAAGGCGTTCGGCTCGGTGCTTTGTACGTCGAGCACACCGTAGACCAGGTCGCCCGAGGAGATCGGGACAGCGGCTTCGGCGCGCGTGTTGACCAGCAGGGTGTTCTTGAAGTGGAGCGGATCCTCGACCGTGTCGGATGCGACGCGCGGCTGGTTATTGGCCGACACCCAGCCGACCAGGGAGGTCGAACCGACTTCGAGGCTGTGTCCACGCTCGAGCAGTTCGCGCGCCACCGGGCTGTAGGCCGCGCGGATGACCGCGTATTTGCCTGCGCGATCGAGCATGAATATGGACGAGTGATAATACCCGAAGCGTTCGACGATTAGGCGGGTGGTGGTGTTCATCAATTCGGGCAGGTCAGTGGCGGCGGTGATGCCCTTGGCTACTTCGCCCGCCGTGCGGATCTGGCGTGTGCGCTCCGCGACCTTTTGTTCAAGGGAACGCGTCAGGCTGCTCAACTCGTCGGCCATCTGGTTGAACGAGTGGGCCAGCTGGCCGATCTCGTCCTGCCGTTTGACCTCGGCCCGCTGGTCGAGGTCACCTTCGGCGAAGCGGCGCGTGACCCCCGTCAGTAAAATGATGGGATTGATCATGCGGTTGATGCCGCCGCTGATGGCGATGGCCGCCAGGATCATTGCGCCCAGGAAGATGCCGATGGTGAACGGCGCCAGGCTGTTGACCCGGTCAAGGACCACATCTCTCTGAATTTCAAGCACAACCCCGGCATTCATGCCGGGCAGCCATTTTGCCTGTGCAATGACGGTGTGACCGTCATTGGTTTCGAGCGTGAGCGAGGCGGGCGGCGGGGATTCCTCGGTCTGGCCCATCATCCCCGCGAAGGCCGTACCGAGCGAGGCTTTTTGTTCCTGGGATGGTTCGATACGCAGCAAGTCGCCCGTATACGGGTCGGCTCCGATCAGTACTCCGTCTGTGGTGACGAAATACGCCGAAGCCGAAGGGCTGAGTCGTACCAACGGGTCGAGGATGCGTGACAGGCTTTGCGGCTCGGTCACGCCCACCAGGGCTCCGAGTACCGAACCTGACTCGGTGCGGTAGGGCTGGATGGTGAGCGCCACCAACTGATTCGGATAGTATGGACGGAAATCGTAGACCGTGATCGTGATGGGCTTCCCCGCGCGAAGGCTGCCATACGCTGCGGTCTCTGCAATGGAAGTGGTCTCCCATTCCGGGCGGGTGGCCATCTGGATCGTGCCGTTCGGGCGCACCAGGAAGACCTGGTCGAAGGTGGGGTTGGCTTGATCTGCGTTCATTACGCGGATCTGATCCAGCACCTGCCTGCGCAGCGAGTTGAAGGTGGTGCTCTTGCGGTTGGAATGCAGCGCCTGCTGGAGCAGAGAGGCCAGGTCTTCGCGGTTGGTCAGCCGTTCCAGGCGGATGTTCTTGGTCTTGAGCAACAGGACGACGTCGTCCGTCTGCCCGTTCAGCAGGGTCTGCATCTGTGTCACAGCCTGCTGTTGCAGCAAATCCCTGGAACGCAAATAAGCGCTGCCAGCCATGATGATCAGCGGGATCAACGTCAAGCCAACCAGCGCCTGGATCAGCGTGCGTCTCAGACTGCCTGTAAATTCACCTGTGTTCATGTTCTGCGCGGAGCGACCGTCGAAGGATGTCATGGTCTATGTGAATTCCCAAACTTGTTCCCCACTCAGGATGCGGCGGATCTGGTCAGGAAAACGGTCGGGGTCGAGCGGTTTGCCCAGAAAGCCATCGAAGCCCGAAGCGCGGGCTTTGTTCATCTGCTCCTGACTGGCTTCGGCCGTCACGGCAATGATTGGGATGGTCTTCAGCCGCTCGGAGGCGCGGATCTTCTTCAACGCCCCGTAGCCGTCCTCGTAGGGCAGGCGGATGTCCATCAGGATCAGGTCCAGGCGCGGCAGGGTGTCGGCATATTCCACCACCTCGTACCCCGAGGTCTTCCACTCGCAGTGGATGCCAAGGTAACCCAACATGCGGGCGATCAGCACGAAGTTGGACACGTTGTCCTCTACCACCAGCACGGTCGTATCTTTGGGGATGCCTGGTTTGCGGGCGGGTTGAACTTCCATCGAGGTGGGGTTAACCATTGGTGTTCCTCATAAAACGTTCGATCTGATGGGGCAGGTTGTCGATGTCGATCGGTTTCTGGATGTAGCCGTCGCAACCTGCTTCGAGGGATTTCTCGCGGTCACCGCGCATGACGTTGGCCGTCACCGCCACGATGGGCACACGCGTGTGGGCGGGCATCGCGCGGATTTTGGCGGTCAGGGTGTAACCGTCCATGTCGGGCATGTTGATGTCCATCAGGATCAGGTCGGGGTTGCCTTTATCGAGCAGGCTCAAGGCTGCCTCGGCGTTGGGTGCTTCCATCAACTGGTACCCCTCCGCCTCCAGTACACGGCGGACCAGGCTGCGGTTATCAGAGTTATCTTCGACGTAGAGAATGGTCTTCTTATCGGACATTTTGGGTCTCCGTATTCGATTCTACATGCGCGCAAAAAACCACTACATAACAGCAACCTTACAAATCAATTAACAAAAAAGTCGAGGACAACTGTCCTCGACTGAGAGCGGGTGAAGGGATTCGAACCCTCGATATCTTGCTTGGGAAGCAAGCGTTCTACCACTGAACTACACCCGCAAGTGCGAACGGGGATTATAGCCAGCCGCTGGGGCGGTGTCAAGTGACGGCGCATCCAGCCTTTTCCTGGACCCGCTCACTGTTCCCGTTTCAGCAGCTTGTGGGCCAGCCCGATCAGGGTCTCGCCTGCCTGCCCCTGGGGTGCGGCGGATTCCAGGCTTTGCAGGGCCTTGTCGGTCCACTGTTTGGCCTGGGACTGGGCGTACTCGTACCCACCCGCATCCACCAGCCATTGGGCCACCTGCGCCACTTCCTCAGGCTGGATCGGTCCCTGTTTCCAGCGCTCGGCGAATTGTCCGCCACGGCTGAGGCCGTACAGCACGGGCAGGGAATTCTTGCCCTCCACCAGGTCGCTGGCCGCGGATTTGCCCGTCACGGCTTCGTCGCCCCAGATGCCGAGGATATCGTCCTGCACCTGGAAGGCTAGCCCGAGGTCAAAGCCGAAGGCGCGGTAGGCCTCCTGCCGCGGTTCGTCTGCGCCGCCCAGCAGCGCGCCGATGTGACAGCAGGCCGCCAGCAGGGCGGCCGTCTTGCCGCCGACCATCGGCCAATAATCGTCCACGCTCAGGTCGTGGCGCTCTTCATAAGACATGTCGAGGAACTGGCCGCGGGTCAGGTCGAGGCAGGTGTCGTGCAGGATGGAGGAGGCGCGCACCACGCGGTCGGCAGGATGAGATTCGAGCAGGTCGATCAGGGCCTGGTTCGAGATGACGAAGAGCGCGTCGCCCACGTTGATGGCCATCGGCGCACCCCAGCGCACCCATGCGGTGGGACGTCCGCGCCGCTTGGGGGAGTTGTCCTGGATGTCGTCGTGGACCAGGCTGAAGTTGTGGACCAACTCCACGGCGGCGGCGGCGGGCAGGGCGGTCTTCCAATCTGCGCCGCAGGCAGCGGCGGAGAGCAGCACCATCAGCGGACGGATGCGTTTGCCCGTGGCTTCGGGACCCGCGCCTTCGCCCGTCCAGCCCATGTGATAGGTGAGCATCTCGTGGAAGGCGCGGGTGCGCGGCTGGTCGAGGCGCGCCACTTGTCGCTGGAGTTCGCTTTCGATGGAGGGGAGCAGGTCAGAGATCATGGACACCTTTTGACAATGGGCGCTTCGACTGCGGGTCTCGATACGCTCGCATCTCGACCCTCGGCTCAGCGCGAATTAAAGAATTCCCAACTGCTGGAGTTCGCGCTCCAGTTGTTCGGGAGATTGATACTGGATGGTGACGATGTTCAACGCGCGCGCGGCGACGACGTTGGCGGGGTTGTCGTCGATGAAGACGCATTCCTCGGGCTTGCGGCCGATCTTCTCCAACATGCGCTGGAAGATGGCGGGGTCGGGCTTGACCAGCTTGACCTCGCCCGAGAGCAGATAACCATCCAGTAAATTGAAGAAGGTATGTTGTTTGCGGATGATGGGAAAGGTCTCCATTGACCAGTTGCTCAGGCCATAGACGGGCCAGCCCGCCGCTTTGACGCGCTTCAGGATCTCGATGACGGGCGTGATCGGCTCGCCGATGGACTCTTCCCAGTGCTCGTGGTAGGCGCGGATCAGGTCCGCGTGTTGCGGGAATTGGGCCGTCAGGTCGGCCACGCCCTCGGCGAACGGTCGGCCCTTGTCTTGCAGGGCGTTCCACTCCATGAAGTCGATCTCTTCGAGGAAGTGCTCCATGCTCTCGGCGTCGTCGAAGTAGCGGCGATACAGGTTGCGCGGGTCCCACTCGATCAGGACCCCGCCAAAGTCAAAGATGACAGCAGTGATGTTCATGGCCTTTCCAGAATGGATGCGAGGATGTCAGGCTGGCTCGAGGGTGAAGACCGTGATCTCGGGCCTGCAATTGAAGCGCGCGTTGACGGTGGTCACGCCGACGCCGCGGTTCGTATAGAGCAGCATATCCCCGATATTATACAGGCCGCTCGGGTATTTTTGTCCCAGTTCGGGCAGGATGGGCGGACCGATCAACGGGAGGTTGATCTGACCGCCGTGGGTGTGACCCGAGATCTGCAGGTCGAAGCGCCCCGCCGCCGCGCTGGTATCCGCGAAATCGGGTTCGTGGGCGAGCAGGACCGCGGCGCCGTCCGCTGGCAGGGACGCGAGCACCTGGTCGAGACGGTTCATCTTGTAGAGGATGTCGTCCACGGCGGCGATGTGAAATTTGGCATCGCCCCGTGTGAAGGTCTGGACCGAATTGCGCATGACCGTGACCCCTGCCTCGGTCAGCGCCTGCTCGACCCACCCCGCGTTGACGCGGTGATCGTGATTGCCGAGGATGGCCAGGGTGGGACAATACGCGGCCAGCGTGGGGAAAGAGCGGCGGACAATGTCGAGGCTGTCTGCGTAGGTGGTCCACTCGTTCGGCCTGCCGTAGGGACGGTATTCGACGTAGTCACCCGTGAGGGCGATGAAATCGGGCTTCTGCTCCAGGGTCAATTGGATGATGTGGTCCAGCCGCTCACGGTCGATCCATTGCCCCAAATGGAAGTCGCTGACCTGGACCAGCCTGACGCCGCGAAAGGCGGGGTCGAGACGAGGCAGTTTCAGGGTGAGGTTCTTGATCTCGATCCAGTTCATCTCCACCTCGGTGCTGTAGCCATACCCAAAAATCCCGAGCAGGACGGTCGGGATGGAAATGGATTTGATCAATTGGAAGAAGTCTCTGCGGGAAAGTTTTTTATTCATGCGATAAAGAGAGGGCAACTCGATATTTCTTGGACAACTCGATCCACGATTTGATTACCTGCCTAATGAAGTTGAAAGAGCGTATGAGTTTGTTGATGGTTTTTTATAACTCTGATGTATCTGAAATGTACCCCAGGATCGCTATTTGCTTGAAGAACTCTTTGAGATCATCTTCCTGGCATTCATTTTGAAACCCTAATTTTCTGTGGTCATTTTCAAGTTCGATGCTTAAGTAATAGCCATACTTCAAGGCGCTTCGTATCATCCAAATTCCCAATGGGATAAGGCCCAGGAGCATAAATTCCATTGCGTACATTCTTAGGTATCCCATCCACGCGCTGTAAAGCCTCAAGATGGGATAGGCTGCGATAAGGAACAAAACAATCCCAAATACAACTTGCACCACAGGACGTTCTGCCTGATACCCAAACCCGAGCGAGACCTTCTTGATATCCGCCTTGCGGACTGTAATGACCTCGGTCCTGCCCTCAACCATGGAGATTTTATCGGGTGTAACAAGGATGCCATTGAAAAAGACAAACGAGGGTTCCATCATGGCCAAAGCCTCACCTTTTATTTTTTTCCGTCCCTAGCGAAGACGATTTTCCAGTTCTTTCAGGTGTTCCAGTATTTCGGGATGAAAATCGAACTGATGGGCGTATGATAAAGCGTCTCTTACCATGCTTTCGAACTCGTCAAAGTTTACGTGTTTTGCCTGGATGAGGAAAACGATGTCGTCAAGGTCAGTGTCCAATCCACGATCCAGTTTGCTTAGCGCAATGCTATATGGGTCGGCAATAAAGATGTTCAGGTTTCCAAACCGACCGATGGGGATGGCGCGTTCCGCACTGCCCTTTGGCAAGGGGATGAAGCGGTCAAGAGGAACAGGCTCGGCGCTGATCTTCAACTCTTTTGCCGCTTGCAATATCATCTTATGAAGTTCGCTGGGATGAATGTCGTCTCCGACAAAATCGATATCAATAGTCAAGCGAGGGTTTCCGAGCAGGGCCAAAGCACTCCCGCCCACCAAGATTAAATCAGAATTGGGCGGTACGCGTTCTCCTAGATTTCGCAAAACAGCTTGAATTTCCGCGTTATCCATACAGTCAGCCCTTCTTTAACTCCAAGCCCTTGCGCCAAATTTGCGCAGCGTGTTGATAGGTGCCAAGCCAGTCGGCGTACGAGCCACTTAACTCCTTATGCCGCTTCGCCAACGCTTGCAAGTTTTCGTCGGGACGATCGCTGGGAGTTAAATTCAATTCTTTGGAAAAAAGATCGGGGAGATCTTCGGTTGGCAGATATTTTTTTGCCAACCAGACTGCCGCGCTGTAATAACATTGGAGGGTAAGTCGCGCGGACGGGGCAAGGCCTTTGGCCACTTTTCGAACCTGCGACGCAAATTCGGGGTGCTCCAGGAATAGGGGAATTAATGAAAGCCGCAGACGGGCTTCGTTGCTTTGAGCAAGCGCTGCGATCAGGCGGGCAGGGTCTGTGTACAGGGACTCGTCCGAACTTTTCCCCACCATGACAAAGTTCACGCCCAGCACGTGCAAAGCCTGTGCAAGTTGGTCACCCGTGCTTGCGGAGGTGTGTTTCATGATTAAATTATATCGCACCTGGCACACATTATTCCGCGACCAACTTTCCATCCTTAAGCCCATCCAACTTCCCCGCCCCACACGCAAACATTGTGACCTCGATCTGGCGTTTGGTCAGGTTCATCATCTCGACCACGTTCCCGGTGGAGACGGCGGCAGCTTTGAGGAACGGTCCCGCCATGCCGCCCAGGGTGGCGCCGAGGGCGACGCACTTGGCGATGTCGAGGCCGTCCTTGAGTCCGCCCGAGGCGAAGATGGGCATGTCGGGCGTAGCGCGGCGGACGTTGAGAATCGACTCGGCGGTGGGAATGCCCCAGCCAACGAATGTGGCCGCCAGTTGACGGGTGAACTCGTCGGGCGCGCGGTGCATCTCGACCTGCGACCAACTCGTGCCGCCCGCGCCCGCCACATCGATGGCAGAGACGCCGCACTCGGCCAGCAGTTTCGCCGTCCGCTCGGAGATGCCCCAGCCGACCTCCTTGGCAATGACGGGGATGGGCAGCTTGGCGCAGACCTCTTCGATCTTTTTGGCAATGCCCGCCCAGTTGGTGTCGCCCGCATCCTGCACGGCCTCTTGCAGCGGGTTGAGGTGCAGATAGAGCGCGTCGGCCTGGATCATGTCCACGGCGCGGCGGCATTCGTCCACGCCGTAGCCGTAGTTGAATTGGACCGCGCCGAGGTTGGCGAAGAGCAGGATGTCAGGCGCGACTTTCCGCACCTGGAAGGTGGCGGCCTGTTCGGGATGTTCCAATGCGGCGCGCTGCGACCCGACCCCCATTGCCACGCGGACCTCCTGGGCGGCTTCCGCCAGCCGCAGGTTGATCGTGCCCGCATCGGACGTGCCGCCCGTCATCGAGCTGACCAGGATCGGGGCGGAGAGCCGCCGTCCAAACAGGACCAGGCTGGGGTCCACGTGGTTGAGGTCCACTTCGGGCAGGGCCTCGTGGACGAAGCGGTAGTTCTCGAGTCCCGTGGTCAGCGCGGAGCGGACATCCTGCTCGAGATTGATCTTGATGTGGTCGGCTTTCCTCTGGTCGATCGGCGCAACTTTTGACATAAGGTAGTGTTCCTGTCTTTGAACATCCCCTAAAGGGACGAGTGCTGGCTTGACAGTGCAAGTGAAAAGATTACAATAAGCCAGCCTATCTTGTACATACCAATTTGGAGGATCAAATGTCTGACACGTATGAAGAAGTCAAGAAGATCGTTGTGGATCTGCTTGGCGTGGATGAAGCCAAGGTGACGGCCGATGCCCGTTTCCGCGAGGAACTCGAAGCCGATTCGCTCGACCTGGTGGAACTCATCATGGCCTTCGAGGACAAGTTCGGCGCCGAGATCTCGGACGAGGACGCGCAGTCCATCACGACCGTCGGCGAGGCCGTCAAGTACATCGACTCGCACAAATAATACAGCGATTATAACCGTGGAGCCGCCCGTTGAAGGCGGCTCCACGCGTTTAAGAGAGGGATTTGAGAGTCATTTACCTCTTTAACTTCCCCATTTTCGATGAGCGAAAACGCTGGAGGAGTGATGAATAATACAACTCCCCAATTTCACAGAAATTGGGGAGAGTAGGGTTGGGGCTATTTCAACAGCGAGGGGATTTCCTCGGGGTGCTTGGCCACGCGCACGCCCGCGGACTCGAGCGCGCGGACCTTGTCGGCTGCGGTGCCAGCTCCGCCTTCGATGATGGCGCCCGCGTGTCCCATGCGTTTGCCTGGAGGAGCGGTCTGGCCCGCGATGAAGGAGACCACGGGCTTGGTCATCTTGGTGCGGATGAAGTCGGCCGCCTTTTCCTCATCGGTGCCGCCGATCTCGCCGATCATCACGACCTTCTCGGTCTTGGGATCGTGCTCGAACATATCCAGCACGTCGATGAAGTTGGTGCCGTTGACGGGGTCGCCGCCGATGCCCACGCAAGTGGACGAGCCCATGCCGACCTGCTTGAGCGCGTACAGCACTTCGTAGGTCAGCGTGCCCGAGCGTGAGACCACGCCCACGTTGCCAGGGATGGCGATGTTGCCAGGGATGATGCCGACCTTGGCCTCGCCAGGGGTCAGCAGGCCAGGACAGTTCGGGCCGACCAGACGGACCTTCTTTTGATCGAGGTAGTTGCGCACGCGCATCATGTCCTGCACGGCCACGCCTTCGGTGATGCAGATGACCAGCGGGATGCCCGCATCCGCCGCCTCGAACATGGCGTCGGGGGCGAAGCGCGCGGGGACGAAGATGATCGAGGCGTTGGCGCCCGTGGCTTCGACGGCCAGCTTGACCGAGTCGAACACGGGGACCTTGTCCAGCACCCATTCGCCGCCCTTGCCAGGCGTCACGCCCGCGACGACGTTGGTGCCGTAATTGACCATCTGGGTGGTGTGGAAGAGGCCTTCCGAGCCTGTGATGCCCTGCACCAGCAGGCGGGTATTCTTGTCAACTAGGATGCTCATGGATTAGGCTCCCTTCGCGGCAGCGACGGCCTTCTTGGCGGCGTCGGCGAGAGTTTCAGCGGTGATCATTTTGGCGTCGGCCAGCAGCTGGCGGCCTTCTTCAGCATTGGTGCCCACCAGGCGGACAACCATCGGGACCTTGGGCTTGACCTCGGCCATGGCGGCCAGGATGCCCTTGGCCACTTCGTCACAGCGGGTGATACCGCCGAAGATGTTGAACAGCACAGCCTTGACGTTCGGGTCGGACAGGATGATGCGCATGGCCGCGGCCACTTTTTCCGCGCCCGCGCCGCCGCCGATATCCAGGAAGTTGGCGGGCTCGCCGCCGAAGAGTTTGACGATGTCCATACTGGTCATGGCCAGGCCTGCGCCGTTGACCATGCAGCCGATATTGCCGTCCAGTTTGATGAAGGACAGTCCGTACTTGCGGGCCTCGGTCTCGGCGGGGGCTTCCTCGTCGATGTCGCGCATCTCGCTCAGGTCCGAGTGGCGGAAGAGGGCGTTGTCGTCGATCATCATCTTGCCGTCCAGGGCCACCAGACGTTTGTCCTTGGTGATGACCAGCGGATTGATCTCGGCCAGGGTGGCGTCGGTGCTGCTGTAGGCCTTCCACAGGCCGTTGGCAATGGCGCCAAAGTCCTTCCAGTATTCGCGCGGCAGGTCCATCGAGGCGGCGATGTCGCGGGCTTGATAGTCGCGCAGGCCCAGCAGGGGATCGATGTGGACCTTGATGATCTTTTCGGGATGGGTGGCAGCCACTTCTTCGATGTCCACGCCGCCCGCGGCGGAGGCCATGATGACGGGTTTCTTGGCGGCGCGATCGTTGGTGATGGCGAAGTAGATTTCCTGGTCGATGGCGGCGGCTTCGTCCACCAACACCTTGCGGACGGGCAGGCCCTTGATCTCCATGCCCAGGATCTGCGTGGCGAGCTGTTCGGCTTCCTGCGGGTCCTTGGCGAGTTTCACCCCACCCGCCTTGCCGCGTCCGCCGACGAGCACCTGCGATTTAATGACAACGCGGCCACCGAGCTCTTCTGCGATCTGTCTGGCTTCGCTTGCGGTTGCCGCGACCCGTCCCTTGGGGATGGGAATTCCGAACTTTGAAAAAATTTGTTTCGATTGGTATTCGTGAAGTTTCATCGCATCCTCTGTGTCAGGCGTGTGCCCGGGGTACGTACAGCGCGATTATACCACTGGGATTTTTGCCCCCTTCCTGACCTTTTCCCGTTTTTAAAGTGCTTAACCACGAAGGGCACAAAGTACACAAAGGAAAAAGAGATGCTCACCTGCGCTGACCAAACGCACGATTTTCCAAGCAAATCGGGTGCAAGTATCGCTTTCGTGCAGCACGACACATCAAGAGTATGGTATTAACTTGGAGTACATATAAAACAAAAAGGAGCAACCTGCTGGCTGCTCCTTTTGCATTCGAGATGATATTACGGGACGGTGAAGCGCAGGATGCGCTGGAAGGCGGAGTCGGTGACCCAGACGTGACCCTCGGGGTCCACGGCGATGCCCGAGGGCAGGCCGAAGCCTGTGGGGGTGTCGCCGTAATCGCCCCAGACCTTGAGCAGTTCGCCGTCGCTCGAGAATTCCATCACGCGGAAGCCTTCGGGGTCGGTGATGAAGACGTGACCCTGTTGGTCCACGGCGATGAAGGGCTTGTTATCGAGCGACTGGCTGAACCAGCCGTACACATCCCATTGCTTTTCGGGATAGAAGCTCATCCCATCCTCGGAGGGCAGGAAGGTCTGCACACGCTGGTTCCACGTATCGGAGACGTAGATGCGGTCCTGCGCATCCACGGCCACGCCGACGGGTTCATCGAACATGCCAGGCTCCAGGCCGCCCGAGCCGATCTGGGTGATGGGCGTGCCGTCCGATTCGTAGACGACGATGCGTTTGTTGCCCGTGTCCGCCACGTAGACGCGGCCCTGGCTGTCCACGGCGATGCCGCGCGGACCGTAGAGTTTGAGCAGGGTATCGCCCTGTCCGAACTCGCCCCAGGCGGTGAGCGGGATGCCCGTCGACGAGAACTTCTGGATGCGGTGATTCCACGTATCGGAGACATACACCGACCCGTCGGGGCCGACTGCCACGCCCCACGGTTCGCTGAACTTGCCGAGCGGCGCAGGCGGACCCTGGGATGGGTCGGGGCTTTGCTCAAAGGAACCCCACTCGTTCAGGGTGATGCCCTCCGCGTTCAGGTGCAGGATGCGGTGATTGAGCGAGTCAGCCACGTAGAAGGTGCCATCCTTGGCGAAGGCCAGGGAGCGCGGCGCGTTCAACAGGACGGGATTCGCCTGGGTGGAGTCCAGCATCAGGTCGGCGGGGAGGGTGACAACCTTCCCTTCGGTGGGATCCTGCTGAGGCTGCTGCGCCACAGGGCCGACGCCATAATTCCAGATCTGGGCGGCCACGTCCTTGCGGATGTACATGCGCATCTGGTCGGCGGGCTGCCAGGTGGAGAGGGTCAGGTCGTTGCGACCCAAGGCCTGGGCGTAGGTGGTGTAATCGCGGTCGAGCCAGATCTTGACCAGGCCCGCGCGGATCTGCGGGTCGAGCAGGGCGGAGCAGACGCGCGAGTAATCGTTTTTCGGGAACCAGCGCAGGAATCCGAGCGGACCCTTGCAGGAATAGGTGTCGTCGAACGGGATGCTGGGTTCGGGGCGCGGGTTGACCAGGCCGAAGTAATCCTGCATCGGCCACCACATGCGGATGTAGTCCACGCGATAGTAGTTGGTGCCGAGGGCGGGCTCGATCTTGTCGAAGTTCTTCTGGTCCACGATCACCACCACGGCGTCACGCAGCGAGCGAGTGGGGGCGTCGAAGGAGCGCTGATTGGTGTAATCGCGCAGATACCACACGAACGGCCAGGAGACGCCCGTGTCGGGCGCGGAGGCGTCGTAGGCGATGGCCAGGTTGTATCCGCCCGCGGTGCGTTCGGAGATCTCCTTGGCCTGGGCCATGACCTGCTTGATGCCCGTCGCGCCGTGAGCATAGACGAGGAACTCGGTGGCGTCATCGTAATTGATGTACGAGGCGCGGAAGGAGGCGCGCATGGTCAGCGCCGCCAGCAGCGCAAAGAAGGTCAACACGAAGACCCGCTTGACCTGGTTGGAATTCCACTTCATCAGCAGGAAGGCCGCTCCCACGCCGCTGGCCACCGCCACCAGGGCGGGCAGCAGGAAGGCGCTGGTGGCTTCGAGCTGGGCCAACTCCTTGCCCTGGAAGGGTGGATTGAGATTCCAGGACAGGACGGCGTTGAAGAAGCTGGCCACGAAGACCACCACCACGCCGAGCGAGACCCATACGCGTTTTTCGCGCAAACCCTCCCAGTCCAGGGTTTCGAAGAGATGGCCGAGCGCCCAGCCCGTGATCAGGATCATCGGCCAGGTCAGGTGGACGGTGAGCCAGGGCATGCGCTCGCCCGCGTAGGAGAAGGCTGCCACGCTGATGACGCTCCACCAGGCCAGCAGGCTGAACATGTTGGTGAAGTTGTCGGCGGGGGCGGGTTCGTCGGTTTCTTCGTCGAAACCTGCGGCGGGCACGCGGACGGTGACCCGATCGTTCTCGTCGAGCGGAGCGTCACAGGCCACGCAGGAGGAGGATTGGACGGGATTGCTGGTGCCGCAATAGCCGCAGCGCAGGAAGGTCGCTTCGGTGAGATTCTGTTCGGTGAGGAGGACGCCTGACTCGGAAAGTTCGACTTCCTCATTCTGCCTGGCTCGTCGAATCCACAGGCGGGCGCCGAGGAAGACGGCCAGCAGCAGACCGAGGGCGGGCAGGAACTCGTACATGGGAATCTGCACAAGCAGATAGTAGTACCAGGGTTGGCTGCCGCGCTGCACTCCCTGCTGGACGATCCAGTAACCGAGCGAGCCGATCGTGCCTGTGAAGAAGCCGTCGCTGTTGGTGAAGAAGGTGGTGTACAGCACGGTGAACGGCACCCAGAAGGTGAGCGCCAGTTTCCACCACAGGCGGCGGTTCCAGATGAAGCCGATGGCGATGGAGACGCCGAAAGTGGCCAGGAGCAGGAGCGCCACTTTGACCACTGCATCGACGGTCATCGCCTGGACCGAGGCCATGTCGGTGGGGATGGTCACGTTCATCCATTTCTTCAGGACCTCGATCAGGAAGGCCGTCAGCAGGGGCAGGACCAGGGTCCCCGAAAGGATCAGCAGGTCGAAGGAACGCTCCTTGAGGATGCGCCTCCAGCCAAATCCGCGGATGAGATAGAAGGCGGCTGCGATGAAGGCTGCAAAGGCGAACACTCCCAGGATGACGGGAATCGAAACAGGGGAGGATCCTTCCGTTGCCAGCGGGGTCGGGACCGTCTGGCCTGGCGCGGCAGGAGCGGCGGTTTCCGTCCCCGAGAGAGTCTCATTCTGATGGGTGTACACCTGCGCGAAGACGGTCAACCCGCCCAATACCAGTCCGATCACCAGGGCGACCACGAAGGCGCGGTAATCGGAGGGGTTGTGAGTCCACGGGCGATGGGTGACGCGGGCGATGAAATAAATCGCCAGGTAGAGCAGGATCTGCGCCGCATAGATGTAGGAAGTCTCTTTGGAGGTAAAGTGCAGACACAGTGCGGCGGCGAAGAAGTACAGGTATTTGGGCTTGGCGGTTTCGAGATAGCGCAGGGTGGCGTACAACATCACCACGCCCGAGAAGGCCACGAAGGACTCGTTGCGGACGTAGCGCGAGTAGTACAGCATGTAAGGCGAGATGACCATCAGGAAGCCCGCGATGATCGCGCCCGCCTTGCCGAGATAATCGCGCCAGTACCAGATCATCCAGACCGTGGCGATGCCGAACAGGGCAGCAGGGATGCGGGCCGTGAAGTCGCTCACGCCGAACAGGAAGTAGGTCAGCGCGATGATGTGGAACTGGAACGGCCCGTGCATCATCGGGCTGTGCTGGTAGCCCTGTCCGCGATAAAGCAGCCAGGAGAAATAGGTATGCAGGCTTTCGTCGTGGCTCATCACGCGCGGTTCGAGCATGTAGAAGCGCGTGGCAATGGCCAGCAGGATGACCAGCCCAAACAGCAGCACCTCGTTGGTGATGGCAGGCAGGGCGGGATGAATGGAACGTTCAAGCCAGGGACGTTTTTCGTTGGTCATAAATTCTCTTATCGAAGGATTGAATTGGTGACTTATACTTCACTCTTGAGGTTCTGACAAGTTGCCGAATCGGCCCCTACGGCGTGCTCATCGTGTATTCCGCCTGGGGAGTGATCGTGACCGTGGAGGAGGGAGTCCGCGAGCCGACCAGCGGGGTGACAGAACACATCGGGATCGATAGCTCGGCTGGCAGGGACTCCGCCGTCAGGCGATTGTAGGCCATCAGGACGTCTTTGGAGATGGAGAATTGCCGCGCAATGTCGTCCAACGTATCGCCCGCCTGGACCTGGTAGCGGATCGACTTGCACTTGGGCAGGCTCAGCAGCGTGGACGTGATCGGCGCGGACGGGGTGGGCACCAGCAGGGCGGTGGCCGTCAGCGCCTGGGTGGGATGAGGCCCGCGGCCTGCCCCGCGCGGAACCCCCAATGTAAGGATGATCGCCAGCAGGACGACCAGTAGAACAGGGGCTGCGACCCATCGGTTGGCAAATGTCGTGGCTGGCTGGCTAACCTTGACCCGTTGCAAGACCTCCTCCAGCGAGAGGGGCGCATGGGACGCAGGCAAATGGGCTTGCAGGCTTTTTCGCAGAGTCCCTTCCAGGCTCGTCAGTTCGGCCTCATAACGACGGCACTCGTCGCAGCCCGCGAGATGACCCTCCAGCGCGGCACGCTGCTCGGGGGACAGGGCCAGGTCCACGGCGGAGTCCAGCCAGGCGCGGGCCTGCAAATGGCTGATGGGGTTCATGGGGTCATTCTCCAGCAAGTTTCCTCAACTCGACTCGCAATCGTTCACGGGCGGTGTGCAGACGCGAATGGATCGTGCCTTCGTTCACGCTGAGCATCTCGGCAATCTCCGCCACCGACAGGTCGTTGTAATATCGAAGGACAAGCGGGATGCGGTGCTTGTCGTCCATGGACGAGACAGCCTGCCAGATGAAGCGTTCCTTCTCATTCTGGATGACGACCTCCTCGGGCAGGGGGCGCTGCGCATCCATGCGGAGGAGGGAGGTCAGTGTCTGCTTGAGGCGGTCCAGACTCCTGTGCTTGCGCAATCGGCTGCGGCTGAGATTGAGGGCGATGGTGAACAGCCAGGCTTTGAAGGAGGTCTGATCCCGATAGGCGCGCAGGGACCTCAACGCCGCGATGAAGGTCTCCTGGGCGATCTCCCGCGCCTCGACGGGGTCGCCCAGCACCGAGAGCGCCAGCCTGAAGACACCGTCCTCGAACTGCCGAACCAGGACCTCAATGCACGCTTCATCGCCAGCCAGGCAGCCAGCGATCAATGCGGACGATGGTTCGGCGCCTGTGGTGCTCATCATTTCTTAAATTAAAACGCGGACCGAGCAGAAAACCTTCATTTTTCCCCGAGGAGAAGAACTGATTTGCGTATAGCCAATCGCGTAATACATGCTATGACAGGGAAACTGGAAATAGATTATGCCCTGCGCGCTTTTTTGCCCAGGATCGCCATTTCATGTTTGAGGGTCTCTGCCCAGCCCACGCGCAGCGGACGCGGATCGAAGCCCAATTCGCGGCGGGCCTTGGCGTTGTCGCCGATGTAGGTCACGCCCGCGATGATGCGCAGGCCTTCGGAGGTGTAACTCTCGGGCAGGAAGCGGTCGAACGGCCTGGCCAGCACGGACAAAACCTTGAGCAACTGTGGCGGGACAGGCAGCGGGGCGCGGATGCCCGTGATCTCTTGAGCCAGGCGATAGGCGTCGTACAGGCCATATGGCTCGCCCGTCAGGAAATAGGTCTCGCCGACCTTGCCCTTTTCCATGGCGAGCAAATGTCCGCGGGCGATATCCTCGACGTGCGCCCAGCACAGGGCCGTCTTGCGGGGGAGGAGGGGCAGCCTGCCATGCAGGTACTCCAGCAGGCTGACGCGGACGCTGCTCGTGTCGCCAGGTCCGTACACCAGGCCTGGGCTGACGATGACCAGCGGCAGTCCCTCGGCGATCTTCTGCAGCGCGATCTCGTGCGCAGCCGCCTTGGTGCGGTCATATTCGCTGATGTGTTCACCTGTGAAGCGATAGGTCTCGTCCACGAGTTGGCCGTGGGTATCCGAGTTGACGGCCACGGTGCTGGTGTACACGCCTTTGGGGATATTGAGTTCCTTCATCAATTCCAGGACGTTGCGCGTGCCCTGCACGTTGACGCGCTGGCCGCCGCTCTTGTCGTACGAACCGACCTTGTACCAGCCCGCGATGTGAAAGACGCCGTCCACGCCCTGCATGGCCGCGCGCATGGATTCCTTGTCCGTGACGTCGCCTTTGAAGATCTGGACGCCCTTTTCCTCCACCCCCCTGGCCTTGGCTGGATTCCGCACGAGGGCATGCACATGATGTTCTGCCAGCAGCAACTGCCTGACGACCTCACTCCCGATGAACCCTGTTGCGCCCGTGACGAGATATTTCATGATGAAGTCTCCTGTGGATGGGGAGTATATCATGGCGGGCTGGTCCTCCTGTCCAGAGGGGCGAGCCTACAAGCGACGAAAAACTTGACATTCTCCCTTTTTACACTATACTTCCAATAGGAAAAATATAAAGAGTAGGAATTTATGAAGCTGACCACCCGCAGTGAATACGCCCTTTTGGCTCTCGTTTATCTGGCGCGCAGTCAAACCGATGGGTATATTTCAATCGAAACGATTGCCAAGGCGCAGGGGATTCCGCCCAAATTTTTAGAGCAATTAATGTTGGCCTTGAAGCGCGCACATTTCCTGCGAAGCACCAAGGGACAGCATGGCGGCTATGCCCTTGCCAAGGACCCAAGTGAGATCACCCTGGCTGAGATCATCCGTTTGTTCGATGGCGCACTGGCCCCAACCGAGTCGGTGAGCGAGAACTTCTATGAGTCCACGCCGATTGAGAAAGAAAAGAAACTAACCAGGGTATTCAAAGATATCCGCGATTATATATCGCAAAAACTCGAAACGACCACCATTGCAGATGTGATGAAATGAGCAACTGCCGCCCGAAGAGGGCGGTTTTGTTTTTCATGACCAATATCCTTGGAGGGAAAGCAAAATGTCATAATTCAGCATTCGAATATTGACAAGAACCGATTTATGGCTATAATTCCTATTGAGTTAGTCATATAAAAATGAAACTATCCTTGTATAGCGAATACGCCCTAATCTGTTTGATCCATCTTGTGCGCTCCAATCACGGGGTGCCAACTTTGGAGTCATTTTCTGACACATGCAATATTCCTGCTGAAATACTGAACGAGCCGCTCTCCATACTCAAAAAAGCAGGCTATATAAAGACAGTTCAGGGAATACAGCTGGCGAAACCTGCTGACAGAATCAATGTTCTTGAGATCATCCGTCTGTTCGATGGGGCGCTGGCACCCCTGGAACCTGTCAGTGCACGTGGGTACGAGACTGCCCCGATGGATGGCGAGCCTAAATTAAGCAAGCTTTTTTCAGATATCCACGAGCAGATCATCAGCCAGTTGGAGTGCGTTACCCTTGCAGAGTTAGCATAATTTTTTTACGCCTAAACAATACTAAACCAATAGACTATATAATAAAACATCAAGGAGAAAAAATGATCAACACCATCACCATCCTGGGCGGGCAGAGCCGCTCAGGCGTCCCAGAAGCGGTCGAGCGCATCGACCTGAAGATGGGCGACGTCGTCAGCATTGTCGGTCCGACAGGCTCAGGCAAGACCACCTTGATCAACGACCTGGAATTGTTCGCAGATGCCAACACCCAGACGGGGCGGCGCGTCCTGATCAATGGCGAACGCCCTCCGCTGGAGTATCGCGATAACCCCGCCATGAACCCGATCGCGCTCATCACCCAGCACACCACGTTCCTCTCAGACCTGCCCGTAGTGGACTTTTTGACCGCTCATGCGGGAATCCGCGCTGTGAAGAAATCCCAGATCGACGAGATGATCCAGAAGACGCTCGATTTTGCGAACCAACTGACGGGTGAGCCGATCGTGCTGACCAGCCGTATGACCGAGCTTTCAGGCGGACAGACCCGCGCGCTGTTGATCGCTGACGCGACCATCATTTGCAACACGCCCATCGTGCTGCTCGATGAGGTGGAGAACGCAGGCATCAATCGCACGCGCGCCATGGAATTGCTGCGCGAATATCGCAAGGTCTTCATCTTCGTGACGCATGACCCGCGCATCGCGCTGCTCTCGGACTACCGCATCGTGATGCAGGGCGGGTCGATCACGAAAGTGCTGTATACCAATGAAGAAGAACGCATCTTCTCGCACAAGGTCAGCAAGCTCGATGACCTGCTCTCCGCCATGCGCGACAAGATCCGCTTTGGCGAACGTCTCACCACTCATGAACTGGAAGGATTGGCATGAAACTCGCTATCTGTGCTGGCCCAGCCACAACGGGCAAAACTTCGGTGCTGCGTCACATGATCCGCAAACTGCAAGCGACAGGAGATCAGGTCGCTTTTCTCAAGATCGACGTGCAGTTTGCCGAAGAGGATGAGATCTTCGCGAAGGAATTTGGCATCCCGACCCGCAAGGTGTACTCGGGCGAATTGTGTCCCGATCACTGTAATGTGATGGTGCTGGGCGACGCCCTGCAATGGGCGGAAAAGTCTGGAGCGAATATCCTGCTGGTCGAGACGGCGGGTCTGTGTCTGCGCTGCTCTCCGTATGTGGACGGCGGCCTGGGCATGATCGTGGTGGAGGCCACCAGCGGCACCAACCTACCGTTCAAGATCGGGCCGATGCTTTCATTGGCGGACGTGGCCGTGGTCACCAAGATCGACCGCGTCTCGCAGGCCGAACGCGAGGTCTTCCGCTCGCGCATCCAGGATGTGGCGCCGAATGTCAAGGTTCGCGAAGTAAATGCGCTGTACGGTATCGGCATTGACCCGTTGGTGGACGCCATTCACGCCCAGGTCGACACCTGGGACAAGATGCTGCTGCGCGGCAACCCGCCCGTGGGTACCTGCACCATCTGTGTCGGCAAGAAAGAAATCGGCTGGCAGGCGCACTTCGGTGTGGTGCGTTCGCTCGAAAATCAGAATTTTTATCGCGGAGAATAAAAAATTCCCTATCATTGCGTGGGCAGTGCTAATCACCCGAAACGATCTCCCCACTATGAGGTACATCGTTTGCCTACAGACACTACGTCGGCGCGGTTGGCACTCCCCGCAAGGACATAAAAAAGGATCATTATGGAACAAATCTATTTCGATCACTCCGCCACTACTCCACTCGACCCGCGTGTGGTCGAAGCGATGCTGCCTTTTTACGATGTGAACTTCGGGAACCCGTCCAGCCTGCACTGGGCGGGACAGCAGGCCAAACAGGCCATCGTCGAGGGGCGCCGTCAGGTGGCGGACCTGTTCCATGCGGGCGCCGACGAGATCATCTTCACCGCCAGCGGCACCGAGGCTGACAACATGGTGTTGGCGGGCGTGGCGATGCGCTACCAGCCACAGAACTGTCACATCATCACGTCCTCCTTCGAGCATCCCGCCGTTCTGGAGACCTGCAAGTATCTCGATAAACTGGGCTACTCCATAAGCTATCTACCCGTCACGTCCGAAGGCATCGTCGAGCCGCAGGCGTTGCGACAGGCCTTGCGCCCCAACACGCGCCTGGTCTCGGTCATGACCGCCAATAACGTGGTCGGCACCTTGCAACCCATCGGCGAACTGGCGCGCATCACCAAGGAACACGGTGCACTCTTTCACACGGACGCTGTCCAGGCGGTGGGAAAAATCCCTTTGCACGTGGATGCGCTGCCCGTGGACTTCATCTCCATGTCGGCTCACAAGCTGCATGGACCGAAGGGTGTCGGCGCGCTGTACATCCGCCGCGGCACGGTCATCGAACCGCTGGTCCATGGCGGCGGGCAGGAGCGTAATCTGCGCTCGGCCACGGAAAATGTCGCGGGGATCGTCGGCTTCGGGAAAGCGGCATCCATTGCCAGCGCGGAGATGAGCGCCGAAGCCAGCCGACTTGTCAGCCTGCGCGACCGCATCATCGCGGGCATCCAGGCCCAGGTCCCCAACGCCTACCTGATCGGCCATCCCTATAAACGCCTGCCTGGGCATATCTGCCTCGGCTTTGCGGGACAGGAAGGCGAAGCCATGCACCTGATGCTGGCCCTCAACGACGAAGGCATTGCTGTCTCGACGGGCAGCGCGTGCAGCGCCCAGCACGGCGGACAGCCCTCCTACATTTTGATGGCGATGGGCATGGACCCCGTCCGCGCGCGCGGTTCGCTGCGCATCACCCTTGGCCGCTTCAACACGGACCTCGAAGCGGATACGTTCCTTCAGGTTTTGCCGCGTCTGACGGAAAGCCTGCGTCACATCACCTCTCGCAGCTTTGCTGCTGTTGCATGAAAGGAAATCGAATGTCTCTTCCCACCACCTATTCTGTTGATGATCTGCCTGGCCTGAACTGCGGCGTATGCGGCCTGCGCAGCTGCGAAGAAATGGCCACGCGCCTGCAAACCAACCCCGACCTGATCAAACGCTGCATCTATCTCTCGGATAATCGTTACGAGGCGCGCGAGATCGCGACCGAGAATCGCTCCAACCCGCTGAACGCGCCTGTAGCTCCGACCATGCAGATGGCCAGCGCCCAGCCCACGATGGTCAGTTGCGCAGGCTGCGCTCCCGCCGCTTCTTCGACGATGGCTTCCTTTATCCCTGGCATGAGCAACCCCTGGCGCGACAGTCTGGGGCGCGAGTTCGACTTCTACCTCGAACACTTCCCTGAAGAGCCAGGTCCGCGTGAGATCATCATCCCACACAACCCAATGATCACGCGTGAGATGGACATCCAGGTCGGCGACATCCTGATCGGCCGCCCGCTGGGTATGTCCTGCGGATGCCCCATCACGCACTGCGGCGTGGCCGTGGACGTGGACAAGCGCACGGGCGTGATCGTGTGGTGCGTGACGGGTCCGCTCAATCCGCGCCAGAAGGGCTTCAAGGACCTGGGCTATTACATCGCTGAAGGTTACGAAGGCCTGATCAACGACGCGCGCTGTGAGATCAAGATTGGCATGCGTTACTTCTTCCAGCCGCGCATGTGCATGCTGCAATGGCGCCACAGCGGACTGGTCAACTTCCTCAACCGCACGGCCACGGGCTATCAGGTCCGCGTGGAAGGGTTGTGGATCGGATAAAAACCTTCACTCAGAGGAGTGCACAATGAAAATCGCAAGCAATGTCACAGAACTGATCGGTAACACCCCGCTGGTGCGTC
>CAZGFR010000005.1:0-17236 GCA_964524485.1 uncultured Anaerolineaceae bacterium
GGGCCGTGGCTGCAGGCCAACGTCACGACCGAGGCGGAGATGGGCGACCTGCAGGTGGTGGATATCATCTTCATCCGCAAGGGGATGCATCGGGTCATCACGAAATGATCGTAGGGGCGAGGCATGCCTCGTCCCTACAAAAAATATGCCCAACATTTTCTTCCTCTACGGCAACGACGAATTCGCCATCTCGCGGCGGGTGCGGGAGTTCGAAGCTGAATTCCCCGACCCAACCACCGCGGATATGAACACGGCGCGCCTCGAAGCGCGCAGTGCGAGCGAGAACGACCTGAACAACGCGGTCAACGCCATGCCGTTCCTCGCGCCGAAGCGCCTGGTGATCCTGGCGAATCCTTCGGCGAAGTATTCCAAGCCCAACGAACGCAAAAAATTCGAAGAGTTCCTCTCCGCCGCGCCTGAGACGGTGGACTTGGTGCTGACCGAGTCGGTCGAGCCGAAGGAGGCCGAGCGGCACTGGCTGGTCAAGTGGGCGGCCAAGGGCGGGGCCAGGGCGCAGGGCTTCATGCTGCCGCGCCAGAAGGACATGCCAGGCTGGATCGTCAACGAGGCCAGGAATCAGGGCGGGGCGCTCGAACCGTCGGCGGCGGCCAAACTGGCGGAGATGGTCGGCACCGACACGCGCCAGGCGGGCATGGAGATCGCCAAGCTGCTGGCCTACGTCAACTGGGAGCGGCCCGTCAAACTGGCCGACGTGGAAATGGTCAGCATCGTCACCGCCGAGCCCGACATCTTCTCGATGGTGGACGCGCTGGCCGAGGGCAAGGTGGGCGCGGCGCAGAAACTGCTGCACCGCCTGCTCGAAAACGAGGACGCCTTCGCGCTATGGGGCATGGTCATCCGTCAGTTCCGCCTGCTGATCCAGGCCCGCGAGGTGATCGACGCGCGCGGCATGGTCCCCGACGTACAGGAGGCGCTGGGCGTGCATCCGTTCGTGGCCGAGAAGGTCTATGGTCAGGCCAAGCGCTTCCCGATGCCCACGCTGGAGGTCATCTATCACCGCCTGCTGGCAATGGACGAGGCCGCAAAAACAAGCCAGGTCCCGCTGGACCTGGCGCTGGATATGTTCGTGGGGGAGTTGGGCAAGCAGGGATAAAGCTGGGGATAGGCTCGATAGAGGATGGATAGAGGTTCGACGGAGGATCGATAGAGGTTCGATAGAGGAAGATTCCAGGCCAGATGGGCGGATTTTTGGGATAAGGCGAGAGATTTTGCGTGTAGGCAACCTAGGAACTTGGAATCACCGCTGCTGGGACAGCAGGCGTCGTGTCCGATCTCAAAAGTGTCTGGAATTCTGAAGGTAATTCACAACCGCCTCTCGCGGCAGGATCGGCCCCACGCGGATTTCCACATCTGCGCTCGCAAAGATGCTGTAGGTCAAACCTGGTCAACACGGAAGGGTTAGGGATGCGGGTACTCCGTCAGGGCGGCGCGCAGTCTTTCCGCTTCGGACGGGTCCACGGCGAAGAATGAAGTTTTGCTTCCAAGCATGGCGCTCTTCCCGAAATTCCATTCGCCAGCCTTGATCCATTCAGGGGGGAGGCCGCCGAAAATTGTGTACCAATCCTCATACACGATGGCGATTTGCGCCCTGCTGCCCAGGGTTCCGAGAGTCTGCGTGGACATGCTCCCATCCAGGCGGGCGCGGGCGGCGTCCATGGTGGCGAGCCCCACCAGGTCCACGATGTGGACGTCGGTCTCGAAGGCGACCGCGCCGATATCATTGATGGCGACCGTCGCCTGGGGATAATAGCGCTGGATGAAGCGCGCCATTTGAATCTGCTGTCTCGAAATCCCGACGGCGGTTTGGGCCGTGTCGCGGAAGGCCAACACCGACCGCTGTCCGAGCAGGAACAGGAGCAGGGCCGCCATCAGCGCCACACCCAGCCGCATCGAGTGGGAGGCATCCGCTCCAAACCTGCGGAGAGATTCCAAGTTGAAGTGGCCTGCCAGTCCCCGCAGGACCGTCAGCAGGCCTAACGCGATCAAGTAGGCTTCGTAGCGGTACAACCAGCCTGTCCGCGCCAATAGGATCTGTGCGAGGGCGGTGGGCAGGACGATGAAAGCCCAAACCCTGCGCTCATCCCATAGCCCGCGCGGAAGGGTCAGGGCGACCAGGCCGATGGCCAGCATCAGCGCCAGCAAGACAGGCGCCGAACTTAGGTTGAAGGCGAGAAAATAAAACGTGCTGGATAATGCATCCTGGCTGAATACAAAGGTGTTGGCCTTGACCAGCACCGAATTGGGCAGGAAGTACCAGCCGTTCGCCACGGACCATAGGCCGTATCCCGTCACCGAGAGGCCCGCCGCCGCGAGGAGGAAAATCGCCAGGCCCCAGCGTCCGCGCAGGGCGAACAGCACCGCCACGATGCCGATCAGGAACAGACTTTCGTAGCGGGCAATGGGCAGGAGGAAGGCCAACAGCCATAGCGCGCGTGGACTGGTTTGCGCGGCAAGGCTTTCAGCAGCCAGGGTCAGGAACCAGACCGACAGCAGAATATGCAAGACATGTTCCATGCCGAGGAAGGTCAGGGTGGGAAGCGGGATGGCGAAGATCAGAAAGAGCAACAGGCCCAGGCGGATCCCCCCCGATGGAATGGATTTGCATAACTGGGCATCCAGGCTGAAGACCAGGGCCAGGCCGAGGAACAGGTTCAGGATCAGCGGTGTGACTTCATGGACGCCCGTGAGCAGATAGGCCAACGCCAACAGTCCCGTCCACAGCGGAGACGAGGTGCTGGAGGTGAAGCCATATTGCGTGACGCCCCATACCCCGTGTTGGACGAGGTTCTTTGCCATGGCCATGTGGATATAGGTGTCGTCCAGCGGATACACCAACTGCCCACCCGTCTGTGGGAGGGTCCCAATCACCAGAAGTCCTGTGGCCATCAGATAGACGAGCGCCGCACCCCACGCAGGCCAGTTTGAACGTTTTAGGAAGGTCAAAATAATTGCCCCTGTTTGGGCTGGTCGGCCTCGTTTGGGTTCCAGCCGTATTTCTTCAGGTCGATCTTATCCTTGACGAACTCGATGCCCTCTTCTTCGAGCAGCGCGCGCTGACGTTCGGCCCCGGGCCGCAGGCTGATCTTGCCCTGTGAGTTGATGACCCGCTGCCAGGGCACGTCATCGGGGCAGGCGGCCATGGCGGCCCCCACCCAACGCGGACCCTGGACCCGATAGGCCTCGAACTCGATCCCGATCGGCGGCGGGAGTATCAGCGCGATCTGACCGTAGGTGGCCACCCGTCCAGTGGGGATCTGGCGCACGAGCGCCCAGACTTGTTGGTTAAAGGCTTGCGGGTTGGGGGGAGAGGTGAAGGCCATGGAAAACCTTTCTGACGGTGGACCGTGGACGATAGACGGAGCTACCGTCCACAGTCCGTCGTCCACCGTCTATTCAATAAACGTTCCGCCGTGGACCTGCTTGTCCAGTAGTTTGCGATTGGCGTCGAAGGTTAACTCGACCTCGATCTGCTGGAAGCAGCGTCCGCTGCCCATCACCACCTTGCGGACGTAAAATCCGCTGCCGTCCTCGCTGAGACTGAGGTCGTTGGCCAGGTTGACGCGGCCTTCGATGCTCTCACCGCAGCGCGGGCAGCGGACGGTGAAGGCGTAGAAATAGCCTTGCGAAGCGGCGGGTTTGCTCGCGGGGAAGAGTTTTTTGAGGAAGTCCATGTTACCCTTTCAGAACGTGGACCGTGGACGGTCTGCCCACGGTCCACCGTCTACGGTCAGGATTTTAGAATCTCTTCGATCTGGTTCAATTCCTCGTCGCTGAACTGGAGATTGTCCAACGCGGCCAGGTTGTCATCCAGTTGCTGGACGCTGCTGGCGCCGATCAGCGCGGAGGTGACGGCAGGCTTGCGCAGCACCCAGGCGATGGCCATCTGCGCCAGGGACTGTCCGCGCGCCTGGGCGATCTCGTTCAGTTTCAGCGCCTTGGGCAGGTTCGAGTTGACCTGGTCGGGGGTCAGCCAGACGCGCTCGGTCTTGGTGGCGCGCGCTCCAGCGGGAATTCCGTTCAGGTAACGGTCGGTCAGCTGCCCCTGGGCGAGCGGCGAGAAGACGATGCAGCCGATGCCTTCCTCGGTCAGCACATCCAGCAGGCCGTTCTCGATCCAGCGGTCGAACATGTTGTAGGAGGGTTGGTGGATCAGGCAGGGCGTGCCCAGCTTTTCAAGGATGCGCGCCGCTTCCTCGGTCTTTTCGGGGCTGTAGCTGGAGATGCCCACGTACAGGGCCTTGCCCTGGCGGACGGCGCTGTCGAGCGCGCCCATCGTCTCTTCGAGCGGGGTCTCGGGGTCGAAGCGGTGACTGTAGAAGATGTCCACGTAGTCGAGGCCCATGCGCTTGAGCGACTGGTCGAGGCTGGCCAGCAGGTACTTGCGCGAACCCCATTCGCCGTACGGACCCGGCCACATGTCGTAGCCTGCCTTGGTGGAGATGATCAACTCGTCGCGGTAGGGATGGAAATCCTGCTTGTAGAGCACGCCGAAGGTTTCCTCGGCGCTGCCAGGAGGCGGACCGTAGTTGTTGGCCAGGTCGAAATGCGTGACGCCCTGATCGAAGGCGCGGCGGGCAATGGCGCGGCCATTCTCCAGATTGTCGCGTCCACCGAAGTTGTACCACCAGCCGAGCGAGATGGCGGGCAACTTCAGGCCGCTGTAGCCGACGCGGTTGTAGAGCATGCTGTTGTAACGGGTGTCTGATGCGAGATAGGGCATGGTTCCTCTTCCTAAGGGTAAATCATTCGAAACCGCTCACATACCAGCGGCATCTCTCCTGAAAACTCGTGGCCGATCCTGGCCAGTGTGCGCGTGAAGAAGCGCCTGTGCGCATCACGCCAGTAAGCCAGGGATAGGTCGCCTTCGCCTTCGTCGTGGGCGAAATCAGCGCCGACTTCATCGTACCTGCGGACGGTAACCTCCACCGTTTCGACGATGCACAGCGGGACGCCCTTTCCGTCCAGGACGACCGTCAGCGTGCCGAGCCCAGGCGGGGTCTGCCCTTCGGCTTCCCACTCCCAGACGGAGCTGCAGGTGGCGGTCTTGGTGCCCTGGGCGATCAGCGCGCCGAGTTCATCCGCCATCTCGGGGCTGTCGCCCCAACCCTCGGCGATGAAGCCCCTGCCGCGATAGGGCGAGTCCGCGGGCAGGCTGGCGAGGAATTGCTCCCAATAGGCATCAACGATGGCTGAGGTCATTTCAAAGGGTCCCTAGAACTTCCACTGCTTCAAAACGTCCATTGCCTTGTAGTGGGTCAGGTCCAGTTGCAGCGGGGTGATGGAGACGTAGCCCGACTTTAACGCGCCGAAGTCGGTGCCTTCCTCGGCCACACCCGTGGGGGACTCGCCGCCGATCCAGTAATACGGTTTGCCGCGCGGATCGAGGCGGGCATCCAACGCATCGCGATAGACGCGCAGTCCCTGGCGGGTGATCATGTAGCCTTTGAGTTCATCTTTTTTGAGATAGGGAACGTTGACGTTCAACACCACGCCGTCGGGCAAGCCGTCCTTGAGGACCATCTTCGCCACGCGGCGGGCAACGATGGCCGCCGTGGAATAATCCAGCGGACCCTTGTGCCGCTCGGGCGAATCGAGCGAGACCGCAATGCCGCGGATGCCGTCGATCACGGCTTCCATCGCCGCGGTGACGGTGCCCGAGTAGGTCACGTCGTGGCCGATGTTGGCGTTGGGGTTGATTCCCGAGACCACCAGGTCGAACTTCTTTTGCAGCAGACCCAGCAGGGGCAGGGCCACGCAGTCCGAGGGGGCGCCGTCCGAGGCGTACGCCGTGGAGCCGTCGGCCAGGGTCGTCTCACGCACGCGCAGCGGACGATCCATGGTCTTGACATGCCCTGAAGCCGACCAGTTGCGGTCGGGCGCAAAGACGGTCACGCTGCCCAGCTTGCGCATCTCGCGCGCCAGGGCCAGCAGTCCAGGCGCTTGCACGCCGTCATCGTTGGTGACAAGGATTTCCATGAGCGGTTTCCAGTTTCTGATTTTTTGATTGCCACTACGATTATAACGCCCTCCCGATATAATGCCTCCATGCGCCGCTGTTCCCTCGTCCTCTTTCTTTCCCTCTTTCTGCTCTCCGCTTGCATCCCCCCGACCTCAAGCCCAACGCCGCAGCCCACTCCTTCCCCCGCCTCTCTCGCGCTGTATGTCTTTCGCGCCGAGCCTCCCGCGCTTTTGCATCTCTCTGCGGATTTGAAATCCGTCGAGCGCGAGATACCGCTGTCCCCGCCGCAGAATTGCTCCCTGAGCGGACTCTTTCCCTCGCCGCAGCGGGATCGCCTCATCGCTGAATTTCAATGCGCCAACGGGCCTGCCGCCCTGCTGCTGGATTCCGCGACGGGGACGTTCACCCCCCTCATCCGCGAGGGCGACGTGGACAGCCACTTCCTGGCCTGGGGCGCGGATGCTGTATACCTGCGCATCGACTCACTTGGCAATCTGCGTATCGTCAAAGTCGACCTTGCCCGACTCCCGAATCCCGATTTCCCAATTACCAATTTCCCCATCACCAACTATACCTACGACCTGTCAGTGGCTCCCAACGGGCTCACCACCTTCACCTTCTCGCGCGGATTTGGCTTCGGCAGCGAGATCTGGTCCACGCGCGATGGGGGGAACACCGTCCAGTTGCTGCTCGCTGATTCGCGGAACTATCTGTCCTTTGTGCGCTGGTCACCGGACGGAAAGCGGCTGGCCTTCATCAAGATCCCCGACACGCAAACCCCCTTCACGGTGGGGGAGTTGTGGGTGATGAATGCCGACGGGTCGAATCCGCTCCGTTTGGCGGAGGCAGACGCGGGTCACGGCTATGCGGCAAGCTGGTCGCCCGACGGCACAAGGCTGGCCTTCGTTATCCGCTCGAATCCCGGCGATCCCGCTGCCGACACCTCCGAGGGCGCGCTCGTCAGCAACATCGCCATCATCGACCTGGAACATCGCACTGTGACGCAGGTCACGCACTTCACACAGGGCCGCGCCGAAACGCCGGTCTGGTCGCCCGATGGAAACACTTTGGCGTTCGATTTCGTCCTGAATGGTAGAATGGATGTGCAGATCGTGGACCTGGTTTCGGGTGAGGGAACGCCGCTTTTGACGGAACCCGCCTGTTGTCCGATCTGGCTCCAACCCTGAGGTTGAATGCGACGCGTGATCCCCTTCCTGATTCTGTTTGCCTTGCTGGTGTCCGCCTGCGCCTCTGCGCCCGCGCCTGCCGCGACGGAACCCGCCACCGATCTGCCGCTCCTGCCGCAGGAGACGACCACGCCTGCGCTGCCCACCGAGACCTCGACCCCAATTGTGTCGCCGACCCCTGAACCAACCCTGACCGCCACGCCGCTGCCGCCGCTGGAACTGCCCACGCTGATGCCCAGCCCGCCGCCGCTGGCCGTGTGGGACGGCCTGCCGACCTACCTGGGCGACTCGCAGCCTGGCTATTATTTCCGCGTGAAGTACAACCCCGAGCTGTGGGCGTTGACCACCGACCAGTTTGGCATGCCCGCGCTGGCGCATCGCAAGATCGAATACTGCATGCTCACACCCACGGCGGGGCGCGGACTTCCGCCCAATGTGCGTGTCGAACACAACATAGTGTACATCGACGGCCTGACTTACGACGTGGCGAGGGCGTACGTCAACGAGGCGCTGGCCTTCATCACCTATCAAGGCAGCAACGGGACCATCTACACGGGCTTCCAACTCGACTTCCAAGGCTTGAGCGACGAGTGCCGCGCCGACGCGTTGGTGGTGCTCTCCACGCTGCAAGCCGTTCCCATTTCACAGGCCACGCCCCAGCCCTGATGCCGCAGGGAGGACACTTGACTCGGCTCAATCGTTTCATCGTTGTCATCTTTATCATCGGCGGGGCGCTGTTTGGCGTGCGCGCAGCCCTGGCCCAGCCTGCCGCCGCGGCTGTCGAGCCGTTCCTGTATCCGCCGTTCCCTGGCAGCGCTTCGCAATCCTCGATCTTCGATCACACCTCCCCGAACTACAGCTTTGACGATAACCGCATCGTGACCTTCAACGGGCACAAGGCCTTCAAGGATTGTCCCTCGCCGCAGCCCGCGGGCGCGCGTCCGCCGGGCGGGATCTGCGATGCAGGCTACAACATCTATTGGTCGTACAGCCTGGGCGATTGGGTCTCGTATAACGGCCACGACGGCATCGACTACGGCATCTCGTACCGCCCCGTCTACGCCGCCGCCGATGCGGACCAGGTGGTCTATGCAGGCTGGTGGGACCCGCAGAATCACAGTTCCAACGTGGGCATCTACGTGCGCCTGCATCACGCGAACGGCTACACCACGCTTTATGGTCACATGAGTTCGGTAGCCGTGCAGACCTGCTCCACGCCTGGCTGCATCTACCTCTCACACGGCGAGATGATCGGCATCAGCGGCACGACAGGCAACTCGTCGGGGCCGCACCTGCACCTGCAAGTCCGCAACCCCGCGCTCAAGGTCGTGGATCCTTACGGCTGGTCAGGTTCGGGTGCGGATCCGTGGACCTACAACCAGCCGCAGTCGCTGTGGATCTCCTACCCCTCGCTCATCTACTACGGCGCGGCGATCCTGCCCTCAGGCGACCCGCTGGCCATGCCAGCGGCTCCCATGAGCGGCTTCGTCATAGACGACGGCAGCGCGGGCTTCACCGAGAATCCGCCCAAGTGCTGGACGCTTGCCAATACGGTCAGCGCCACCAACGGGGTCATGCGGTACGTCAAGCCGCGCCTGGGCTCACCCACTTGCACGGGCATCTGGGGCTTTCCGTCCAACGCGGCCATGGGCGTGTACGCGGTTTACATCCGCATCCCCGCCATCAAGGCCACCTCGCAAGGCGCGGTATACACGCTGCACCACGCGGGCGAGGACGACCAGGTGGTCATCAACCAGGACGTCTTCCCCAACAATTTCTACGTCACCGACGGCTGGGTCTACGTGGGCAAGTACGCCTTCAACGGCAACGGCGCGGAATACGTGCAGTTGACCAACCGTACGCAGGACCAATCCGACACGGTGGGCGGATTGGAACTGGGCGCGGACGCCGTGCGCTTCGTGCTGCTCGGCGACTCGACTCCCACCCCGCCGCCGATCCTCACCTCCACTCCCACGCGGACCTCCACCGTCACCCGCACCCCGACCATCACGCGTACGCCCACGAACACCTTCACGCCGACCTTTACGCGGACGCCGAGCAAGACTCCCACGTCCTCGTTTACGCCCACCGCCAGCAAGACGCCGACCGCCTCGCGAACGCCGACGAACACGCGCACCTTCACGCCGACCCGCACCCCGACGAATACCCGCACGCCGACCTTCACGCCGACGGCCACGTTCACACCTACGCCGAGCAAAACGCCGACCGCCTCTCGTACTCCCACGGCCACCCGCACCCCCACCGCCACGCGGACGCCGCGTCCCACCGCAACGCAGCAGTACATGGAAGTCAAAGTTTATTTCGCAGACGCGGCGCGTTACAAGGCAGGCACGCCGCCGTATGAGGTGTTCGGCAAACGCTGGGCGCCGTCCAACGCGTTATATGCCACCGTGCTGACCGAGTATTTCAAGGGTCCAGGGTTGACCGAGAAGAATGACTATGGTTGGATCGCCCTGTATAATGGGTATACAGGCTACTCCAAGGTCGAGGTCTCCAACGGCATCGCGCGCGTCTTCCTGAAGGGTACCTGTGACCACAGCGGCGCGACCTACACCATCGCGGACCTGCTGCGCGCCAGCCTCAAGCAATTCAGCGCGGTCCAGTACGTGAAGATCTATGAGAACAATGTCACGCAGGACCCCGACGGTTTGAGCGATTCCATCCCTGCGTGTTTACATCCTTAGAAAGGAAAAAATATGTCCACTGCCCCCAAAGCACAAGTCCTCGAATTGGCCAACCTAGCGCAATACCAGGAAGGTTCGGTCGTCAGCCGCCAGATCACCAAGGCGGAGGCTGGCAACGTCACCCTGTTCGCCTTCGACGCGGGCCAGGAACTCTCCGAGCACACCGCCCCGTTCGATGCCCTGGTCCACATCCTGGACGGTGAGGCGGAGGTCCGCATTTCGGGCCAGCCGTTCACCGTCCGCGCGGGACAGGCCATCATCCTGCCCGCCAACGAGCCGCACGCCGTCAAGGCCACGGCGCGCTTCAAGATGCTGTTGACGATGATCCGCGCGTAGAAAAAACACAGCGCCCGGGTGGACCTCCGCTCGGGCGCTGTCGATTCTTTCGAAACGGGGTCAAGAGTCAGGGCGGATGACGATGCTGTTCTGGTCGAAGAATTGGGTGATACTTTGTCGGAACGGGTTGAAGATCCCCAGGTGGGCCACCATCAGCACGGAAAAGGCCAACATGGCGGTGAAGTACACCAGGTCGCCCAGCAGGTACAGCCCGTTCAGCTCGCTCATGAACACATAGCGGACCACGATCAGCCCCAGTTGCCCGAGGTTGATGACCAGCAGCGGGATGGCAAAGGGCCGCAGGTCGTGTCCTTCGAGAATCAGGTGCAGCCCCACCAGTGCGGTCAGGCCAGCTGCGAGGGTCAGCAAGTAGGCCAGGTAGTGCGGGAAGTCGTAGCCCTGCTTGAAGAGGCGCTGGAGGATCATCAGGTACAACAGGCAGGAACCCGCCAGGGTGACCCACGCATAGATTTGGATGAGGATGGGCAGGATCAAGTTTCCGTATACGCGGATCGAGATGACGGAGGCCAGCCATCCGAAGAGGTAGGCCAGCGCCAGGACCAGTCCCCTGATCCAGAGGTGGGACAGGCTGTCTTTCAGACCCATATCCAGCACATCCAGGATCAGTTTTGCGCCTCCGCCCAGGGCGGCCGTCAGCGAGCCGATGCTCAGGATCAGCGTCAGCACGCTCAGCAGTCCGCGCTCGGAGACCTTGCCTTTGACGTTCTTGCGGGGTGTGGTGGGGGTGGGCGGCAGGGGCTTTTCCACGGGCGTGGGCTGGACGAAGGGGTAAACCTTGGGGAGGTCGTTCTTCTTGTTGCTCATTGTGTCCTGGCCATCGGGAATGCTTTTGGCTCTCCTGATATAGACTTACGCCACGCGGATTCCGTTCCAGTCGCCGCTCTTCAATTCGGCGAAGAACGTCTCGCGGTCGTCGGCCTCCTGGATCTTTTCGCCCGCTTCCTTTGCCTTTTGCAGGAAGCGCTCGGCGTCGGCGCGTTCACCTGCCACCGCGTGGGCGCGGGCGACGGCTTCGTAGGCGAAGGCAAAATCGAAGTCCTGCATCTCGGCCTGGTTGGCGTGCAGGATCTCGGCGCAGCGATAGGCATGCTTGAGGGCCTGCCTGCCCTCTCCCAGCACGGCATAGACGCGGGCCAGCAGCCACTCGCCGCGCTGATGGCGCAGCGCCGTCCCCGTGGAACGCCAATGGGCCAGGGAGGCGTGTGCATAGTCCACCATGCGTTCTTCTTCGTCCAAGGTACGCTTGGGCTTTTCGAGCAATTCCCAGGTTTGGGAATGATAATCGACGGCGAAATAATGGTGCGCTTGTGATACGGTGTAGGTTTTTTCTTCCATGTGGGTGGCTGCGCCCCAGACGGGCTGGGTCGTCTCCTTTGAATGAGAGAGTCTGTCCACATTGTAGGGGATTTTGGGGAATGAGGCAATGGGCGGATGAGAAGGATGTGCCAGTATAATTTCGGCATGAACAACTTTTCCCTGCAGACCGCCTCTGATTTTCCCCTGGCCGATCTGGCCGACCTGTTGACGCGCAGTTTCGAAGGCTACTTTGTCCCGATCCGCATGGACGTCAACGCCCTGCTGGGGATGATCCGCCGCGACTCGGTCGATCTGACCTGCAGCCGCGTCCTGTTGGCGAACGGCGAACCCGCGGCCCTGGCGCTGATCGCCCGCCGCGGGTCGGCCAGCCGATTGGCGGCGATGGGCGTGGTCCCCGTATGGCGGGGCAGGCGCGCGGGATCCTATGTGGTGGAGCAGTTGATCGAGGAGGCTCGTCAGCGTGGGGAACGGACCCTGTACCTGGAGGTCATCGACAGGAACGAGGCTGCCATCCGTCTGTACGAGAAATATGGTTTCCACAAAATGCGCAAACTGCTCGGGTTTGCTGCGTCCACGCCTGCGGGCCAATCCGCTGCGTTGACCGAGGTGGGGATTCCCGAGGTGGCCGACCTGGTCGTCCATCATGGATATGCCGAACTGCCCTGGCAACTGGCGGGCGAGACCCTGTCCCTGTTTGCCACGCCCTCGCGCGCCTTTCGCCTCGACTCGACTTACGCCGTCACCTCGACCCTGAACGGCGGACACGCCTCGCTCTGGTCGGTGTTGACGGAACCGTCCGCGCGGGGGCAGGGGCAGGCGCGGCGCCTGTTGCGCGCTCTGTTCGCGGCCTATCCCAACAAGACCTGGCACGCTTCCGCGCTCTTCCCTGAAGAGATGGGCGGCTTCTTCGAGAAGGTGGGATTTGTAAAAGAAGACCTGGGACAGTTTCAGATGAAGCTGGATTTGTAAAGAGAGAGGCCGTCCTTGCGACGGCCTCTTTGGTTACGGGACCACACCCCACAGCGAATCCACCACAAACAATCTGGACTCGTCCATGAATTCCAACACGTCGGTCTTGGTGGCATAGTTGAATGATTGAATGCCATGCTTGCTTGTGTCGATCACGGCAAAGGGCTGGTCGGCGTCCGCTGCCCAGAAGACGAGCAGCGGCTTGGACGAGGAGATCGCCATCACGAAGAATCCGCCCGAGGGGTGCACCGCCACGGAGGCGACGCGGAAGTGTTCGTCGGCAGACAGGCCGAACATCTCATCGGTCAGTTGGACCTCGCGCAGCTTCTTGCCTGTGGTCACATCCCAGAATTGCAGCAGGTTGAAGTCACCCAGTTCGTCGGTCAGGATCACCTGGTCGTTCCCGAGGAATTTCACGTTGACGGCCACGAAGCGCTCTACCTTGAGCGTCGACTGGACCACGGCCCGTTCCACGTCGAAGACAAACACACTTTTGTTGCGCTCGCCTGCCAGCGCGAGCCATTTGCCATCGGGGCTGACGTCGGCCACCATGCTGCTGTTGCCTGGCGCGTCATAGCCCTGGATGCGTTTCAAGTTTTCGACGGCATATAAATCCATGCCCGTGCGCGAGGGAACCAGGGCGCGCTCGCCGTCAGGCAGCAAATAGAGGCGTTTGTCGAGGCAGCAGTACAGGTCCACTTTTTTGAGTTCCCGCCCGCTGGACAGGTCGAAGAGCGAGAGGCTGCCCTGGCCGATGACCAGCAGCCTGTTGTCCTTCAGGAAGGCCGCGTCACTCCACGGGCGGTCGTCGTTCAGGCGCAGGGTCTGCATGGACTTGCCCGTGCCTGCTGCATCGAGGATGGCGACGTAATCTGGCTGGATGTAGGCTGCGCGGCTCAGGTCGCTCGAAAAGGTCCATAGCGGATGGCGCGGGCCCGCGGAAGAAATCCGAAACGCGGATTGTTGCGACAATCCGCTGGCGCTCAATTTGGAGACAGGGCGCAGGTCCGCCACATTGTCTTTGGTGATCGGCTGGAGGACAGAGATCGGGGTTTGGATGGGCAGGGGATAGTTGGGTGTGGCCGTTGGGCGCGGGGTGTGGGTGGGTGTCGCCGTGGGCGGAATGGCGGTCGCTGTGGCCGTCTCGGTGGGCGGCGGCAGGGTCGGCTGGGGGGCGGCGGCGGGTGCGCAGGCAGCGAGCAAAACAACGACGAACAGGAGCAGCGAGAGAGCGCGTTTCATGTGTATCCTCGATGAAGGGATAAAAAATGACTGTCACCGAACAGTGACAGTCATTTGATTTAGATGTGAATGGCGCTGCCTTCCGCGCTGTGCGCCGCTTCCATGATGGCTTCGGAGAGCGTCGGGTGGGCGTGGACGTTGCGTGCGATCTCGTGCGGGGTCAGTTCCATCATGTGCGCCAGGGTCAACTCGGGCAGCAGTTCGGTCACTTCGGGGCCGATCATGTGCGCGCCGAGGATCTCGCCGTACTTCTCGTCGATGACCAACTTGACGAAGCCCGCATAATCGCCGATGCCGAGCGCCTTGCCGTTCGGCTGGAAGGGGAAGCGCCCGATCTTGACCGTGTACCCGCGTTCCTTGGCCTGCGCCTCGGTCAAGCCGAACGATGCGATCTGCGGCTGGCAATAGGTGGCGCGCGGCATCATCTCGTAATCGAGCGTGACCGTCTCTGCGCCCGCGATGGTCTCGGCCGCCACGATGCCCATGGCCGAGCCGACGTGCGCCAGCATCAACTTGCCCGTCACATCGCCGATGGCGTAGATGTTCGGGACGCTGGTCTGCATCTTTTCATTGATCTCGACGAAGCCGCGCTCGCTGATCTTAACGCCGACCTCTTCGAGGCCCAGCCCCTTCGAGTTGGGGCGGAAGCCGATCGCGACGAGAGCCTGGTCCGCTTCGAGGGCCGTTGTCTTGCCGTCCGCGCTGACCACGACCTTCACGCCCGTGGCCGTCGCCTCGACCGACTCGACCTTGTGATTCGTCAGCGCCTTGATGCCGCGCTTCTTGAACTCCTTTTCGAGTTCCTTCGAAACTTCTTCGTCTTCGAGCGGAACCAGGCGCGGCAGCATCTCGACGATGGTCACATCCACGCCGTAGGAACTCCACACGGTGGAGAATTCCACGCCGATGGCGCCCGAGCCGATCACCACCACCGACTTGGGCAGTTTCTCCTGCAGGATGGCTTCCCAATAGGTGACGACCTTCTCGCCGTCGATCTTCCACGCGGCGGGGGCTGCGGCGGAAGCGCCCGTGGCCACGATGATGTTCTTCGCGGAAAGCTCCGTCGCCTTGCCATCCTTATCGGTCACGGTGACCAGATTCGGCTTCGTCAATTTGGCAGAGCCCATGAAGACGGCGATCCCGTTCTTCTTCATCAGGAAGCCCACGCCCTTGGTCAGGCGGTCGGAGTTCTGGCGCGAGCGCTTGACGGCCACGCTGTAATCCAGCTTGAGGTTTTCCATCGAGAAGCCGAAATCCTTGCCGCGTTCGCGCAGGATGTGCGCCAGCTCGGCGTTGCGCAGCAACGACTTGGACGGGATGCAGCCCACATTCAGGCACACGCCGCCCAGCCATTGCTTGTCCACGATGGCGACCTTCTGTTTGAGTTGCGCGGCGCGGATGGCGGCCACGTATCCCGCAGGCCCGGCACCGATAACAACCACATCGAAATTTTCAGACATTTGACTCTCCAAAGTTGATTTTGAGTAAGTGCCGCAATTTTACTACTGTTGGCAGGACATTCTGATAGATGCGGCAGGGGCGAATTTGTTGCAAGAAAAACTCCTTCTGCGCAGAAGGAGTTTTTCTTTTTACTTCAAGGTTTGTTTCAGGAACTCGTAGGTTCTTTCCCAGGCCAGGGCGGAGGCGGCATCGTCGAACTCGGGCCGATCCTCTTCCACGAACCAGTGGGCGACGTTGGGGTAGAGGTGCAGGGTCACGTCGAGGCCTGCGGCCTTCATGCCATCCTCCATCGCGCGGACGTATTGCAGCGGCTCCCACTCGTCCACCTCAGCGAAATGCCCGAGGATCTTCGCTTTGACCTGGCTATAGTCCGCCTCGCCCGCGCCGTAGAACTGGACCAGAGCCTTGACGTCTGGCTCGTTGGCGGCGACAGCCAGCGCCCAGCCTGAACCCATCGAAAATCCGACCACACCCAGGGGCGCGCCCGTTTGGGCCTTGAGATGTTTCACTGCTGTCTCAACGGTTGCGCCCATCAACTCGAAATCATTTTGTTCCATGAACGCTTTGGCCTCGTCGATGGTCTTCGCGACGCGACCCTGGTACAGGTCGGGCGCGAATGCGGTAAAGCCCTGCTCGGCCAGTCGGTCGCAGACCTGCTTGAAGAAGGGTTTGAGCCCCCACCAGGCATGCAGCACGAGCACGCCGGGTCCGCCGCCATCGGGCGCGGATAAATAAGCGGCGGCGGTTCGATCATTCACCTTGAGTTGGACATCGGATCGCATGGTCATCTCCTGCGGGCTGACATCAGGAAGAGGGGGAAATCCTTTTTGGTTCCATCCTTGATCTCCTTCCTGATCACGTACGGCGTCGAGAATGTGACCTCGCCAAAGCCCGCCGCTTGCACCTGCTTTTGCAATTCCGTTCGCTCGAAGCCCAGGTGGATGTCGGTGGTGCCGTCAGTGTGGAAGGTGCCATCTTCCTTGTCGAGGTCGCAGACCAGTAGGATGCCGTTCGGCTCAAGCACTGCATGGAATTTTTCGAGCAGGGTCTGCGTATCGCGGACATGATGAAAGGTCAACAGGGAGTAGGTGATGGCATAGCGCTCAGTGGGCAGGGGATCGGTCGTCAGGTCCAGTTTGACGGGGCGCATGTTGGTCACGCCTGCGGCAGCGATCTTCTCGGCCAGCACATCCAGCATGCCTTGCGAGGTGTCTGCCAGGGTGATCGGACCAAGGTCCGCTTGCAGGGCGAAGCTGAGCAGACCTGTCCCACAGCCCACCTCCAGCGCGGACATGTCGGCCGTCAGCGGCACGCTCTTGCGGATGGCGTCCGCCACGACGCGGGCGCGCTCCACTTTCATGGGGTCCGAGTCCCAATCTTTGGCACGTTCATCGAAGTTGGTCATGTTAGCTCCAATTCTCCAGCGTTTCCTTGACCTTGGCCAGGAACCAATCCGCGGAAGCGCCATCCAGGATGCGGTGGTCGAAGACAAAGGACAGATACACCATCGGGCGGATGGCGATGGCGTCATCGATGACCACCACGCGTTTCTGCATCGCGCCGATTCCGAGGATGCCGCATTGCGGCTGGTTGATGACGGGGAAAGCCAGCAGCGATCCGCTTACGCCGTGGTTGGTTAGTGTGAACGTGCCGCCCTTGACCTCATCAGGCTGGAGCTTTTTGCTGCGGGCGCGGGCCGACAGATCGTTGACAGAGCGGGCCATCGCCAGCAGTGACAGGTTGTCTGCGCCCTTGATGACGGGCACGATCAAGCCGTCCTCGCCGAGCGAGGTGGCCATGCCGAGATTGATGGCTTTGTGCACCAACAGCCCTTCCTCGGTCCACGAGGAATTGACGGTGGGATAGGCCTTCAGCCCTGTCACAATGGCCATCAGGAAATACGCTGTGAAGGTCAGGTTGACGCCGTCACGTTCGAAGGCTGCCTTGTTCACGGCGCGATGTTTGACCACGCGGCTCATGTCCGCTTCCATGACGGTCAGCACGTGCGGCGAGGTGCG
>CAZGFR010000005.1:17336-72141 GCA_964524485.1 uncultured Anaerolineaceae bacterium
GGATACTGCCCAGGGTTCACTTCGCGCATCATTTCATACACTGCATCGAAGATCGACTCGGCATTGGGCTTGGACCAATAATCGCCATCGCTGCCGTAGGCGGGACGATGAGCCGTGCCCGAGAGGGTCCGCGCGGGAGAGTCGAGGTGGAAGTACCCACCTTGTTTTTCGATAACTTCTTGCAGCATGTACGCCGACGTGCCGCCTGGCACATCCTCATCCACGAATATCACGCGGTTGGTCTTTTGGAGCGACTCGACAATCCTGCCGTGAATATCGAAGGGCAGCAGTGTCTGCACGTCGACGACCTCGATCTCGATGCCAACCTTGCTCAACTTCTCGGCTGCATCCAGGACGATGCGGCAGCACGCGCCGTAGGTGACCACGGTCACATCGCGGCCTTCGCGCAACACTTCGGGCACACCCAACGGCAGGCACATCTCGCCGATGTTGTCGGGCAGGCGTTCCTTGACGCGATAGCCGTTGAGCACCTCGACCATGATGGCGGGCTCGTCCGATTTGAGCAGCGTGTTATAGAAGCCCGCGGCGCGGGTCATGTCGCGTGGGACGAGTACGTACATGCCGCGCACCAAATGAAGGATGCCTGCCATCGGCGAGCCCGAGTGCCAGATGCCCTCCAACCGATGTCCGCGCGTGCGCACGATGACAGGCGCCTTCTGTCCGCCTGCGGTACGCCAGCGCAAGGTGGCCAGGTCGTCGCTCATGATCTGCAGCGCGTACAGCACATAATCGAGATATTGAATTTCCGCGATCGGGCGCAGTCCGCGCATGGCCATGCCGATGGCCTGCCCGAGGATGGTGGCTTCGCGGATGCCCGTGTCGGTCACGCGCAGCGCGCCGTATTTTTCCTGCATGCCCTTGAAGCCC
Organism: uncultured Anaerolineaceae bacterium; assembly: GCA_964524485.1. GTDB lineage: Bacteria > Chloroflexota > Anaerolineae > Anaerolineales > Villigracilaceae > JACPVF01. Next base: position 18,225 of record CAZGFR010000005.1, read on the forward strand.
TGGTTGACGTCGCCGAGGAATCCCACATCCTCACCGAAGCCGATCACGCGCGGGTCGCTCCCGAGGATGGAGTCGAAGGCGGCGTTGACCACCTCGAAGCCCATCACGGTGGGCGAGTTTTCCGAGTAGACGGGCGGCACTTCCTTGACCTTGAGCGCGGTCCCGCTATACAGATGCTCGTCATACCGCTGGAGCCCGACCTCGTGATATCGATTCATCCACTCGACCAGCACCTGCTTGGATGGATGTCCCTCGGCCCGCAAGGACCTCAGCGCCTCGTGCGCCGCCGCATGGATGTCGCGCCGTGTGAACGACGGCAGGCTGACCAATCGGTCGCGCAACTGGCGCAGGGTCTGCGTCGACGGCTGGGACAGGCTGGTAGCGATCTCCTCGAACATGTCCGCGACCTGGGCGCGCTCCTCCTCCATCGGGGCCAGGTAGGCATCCCAGGCGGCCTTGCGGAATCGCTCCACAGTGGCGAGTTCCTCTTTTTCAACGGCGACCAGCTCAGGGTCCGTGGCGATGGCGTTATCGATGATCCAGCGGCGCATGCGCGTCACGCAGTCGAATTCCTGTTCCCATTTGAGGCGTTCGGGCGATTTGTAACGCTCGTGGCTGCCCGAGGTGGAATGTCCCTGCGGCTGGGTGACGTCGATGACGTGCACCAGGGCAGGGATGTGATATTCGCGCGCGATGTCAGCGGCGGCGGCGTAGGTTTCGAGCAGGGCGGGATAATCCCAGGCGTGGACGGTGTAAAGGTCGTAGCCGCGGTCGCAATCCTTGTCGGGGCAGGGGTCGCGCTGGAAGCCTTGCAGGATGGTGCCGATGTTTTCCTTGACCATCTGGAACTGGTTGGGGACCGAGATGCCGTAGCCATCGTCGTAGATGGTGAGCACGGCGGGAGCTTTGAGCACGCCGATGGCATTGACCGATTCCCAGAACAGGCCTTCGGCGGTGGAGGCGTTGCCGATGGTGGCGAAGGTGACTTCGTTGCCGTTGTTCGAGAAATTCTTGAAGTTGAGCAGTTCGGGGAGGTTGCGGTAGAGGACGGAGGCGTACGCCAGGCCGACGGCGCGCGGCATCTGCGCGGCAGTGGGGGAGACGTCGGCGGCGACGTTGTACATCTGGGTCTGGTCGCGCCAGGAACCGTCCGGGTTGAGGTTGCGCGAGGCAAAGTGGGCGTTCATCGAGCGGCCGCCTGTGGCGGGATCGTGGGCCAGGTCCGCGTGGGAGTAGAGCTGGGCAAAAAATTCCTGGATGCTCATCACGCCTGCCATGAACATCCAGGTCTGGTCACGATAATAGCCCGAGCGCCAGTCACCCTTGCGGAAGGCGCGGGCAATGGCCAGGTTGGCCAGTTCCTTGCCGTCGCCGAAAATGCCGAATTTTGCCTTGCCACTCAGGACTTCACGTCTACCAATCAGGGACGCCTGCCTGCTTTGATAGGCCAGGCGGTAATCGCGGAGGATCTCTTCTTTCGAAAAGGGAAGCTCGATACGAACATTACCCTTCTTTTTGGGCATGTCTCTCTCCTGAATTAGAGTGGTTTAGGGGGATTATAACAAAAGATGAAAGAGGAAAGATGAAAGGGACATGGGACATTGGTTGGGAGCAAATAACCTAAAGGCGCAAAACCGTGAGCAAAAGGTATTGATCTTCGTGTGTTGGCGGCCTTGTGTTAAATCATATGGGCGGGTATTTCTGCCCGCCCACGAATTCTTGACCGCCGATTACTTCATCCGCTCTGCCACGATCTCGGCCACATCCTTGACCTGGACCGTGCCGCCGTCCGCTTTGGAGGCGTCGGTCATCATCGTCAGGCAGAAGGGGCAGCCGACGGCGACTGTTTCGGCCCCAGTTGATTTGGCCTCGTCGAAGCGGGTCACGTTGACGCGCGCCGTGCCGGGCTCTTCTTCCTTCCACATCTGTGCGCCGCCCGCGCCGCAGCAGAAGGACTTTTCCGCGTGGCGCGGCATCTCGATGGTCAGCGCGCCCGCCGACTTCAACGCCTCGCGCGGCGCGTCCACAACCTTGTTATGACGTCCCAGGTAGCACGGGTCGTGGAATGTGACCTTCATGTCGTCTTTCGTCACTTCCAACTGAATCTTCCCCGCGCCAACCAGTTCGTTGATGAACTGCGTGTGATGGATGACCTCATAGTTGCCGCCAAAGGCGGGATACTCGTTCTTGAGGGTGTGCAGGCAGTGCGGGCAGGTGGTGACGATGCGTTTGGGCGCGACCTCGTTCAGGATTTCCACGTTTTGCGTAGCCAGCCCGAAGAAGATATCCTCGCGACCTGCGCGGCGCGCCGAGTCGCCTGTGCAGGATTCGTTCTTGCCCAGCACGGCGTAGTTCACGCCCGCCGCGTTCAATATCTTCGCAAAGGCCTGCGCGGTCTTCTGCGCGCGCGCGTCCGTGGCGGGAGCGCAGCCCACCCACCACAGAATCTCGGGGTCGGGATTCTGCTCGATGGTCGGGACCGTGAGTCCCTGCGCCCACTTCATGCGGTCGGCCTGGCTCACGTTCCACGGGTTCATGTTGCGTTCCATGCCCTTGAAGGCCGTCTCCAACTGTTTGGGGAAGGCGCTCTCCATCATCGACAGGTTGCGGCGGATGTCGAGGATGTCGCGCATCGGCTCGTTGCCCACCGGGCAGATGTCCACGCAGGCGCCGCACGAGGTGCAGGCCCAGACCGCCTCATCCGAGATGAGCGTCTTGAGTTCCACGTCCGTCCCGCCGCCGTCGTTCAGGTGGTAGCGCTTGTTGATCTCCAGCGCGGCGGGAGAAAGCAGCTTGCCCGTGTTATAGGCGGGGCAGACCTCCTGACAGCGAAAGCACATGATGCAGGCGTAGCTGTCCATGATCTGCTCCCAGCCGAGGTCCTTCATCCTGGCTGCACCGAACTGCTCGATGCTTTGATCGTCGAGGTTGACGTAACTCAACTGCCCGATGGATTTCCGCTCGGGCTTGAGCGCAAAATTGATGGGAGCGAAGAATAGATGGATGTGTTTGCTGTATGGGAAATACGGGAGGAAAGCCACCACCGCGCCGATGGACAGCCAGAACGCGACGTGCTCTCCAACGATGAGCGCGCTTGGATTCATCCCCGACCACCAGCCTGCCACCGTTGAAATGGTCGGCTGCCACGGGTCAGCGTGTCCCACCAAAGCCAGCCCGAAGGATTCGCCCAAAAACCGCATCGAGTTGTGGATGAAGATGAAGCCCGCCACGATGGCCGAGTCGCGCATGATTCCGAAGCGTGCCTTGGGGTGCATCAGGGTCGTCTCGCGTGTGGACAGGGTCGCGGGTCGCAGGAGGAAGCGGCGTATCACCATCGCTACGATTCCGAGGATGATCGCCACGTTGGCAATATCCGCCAGCAGGCGATAGGCATTCCCGAACCAGCCCAAGTGTTCCAGCAGTTTGAAGTCGGTATAGGCGTAGATCAGGTCCGCGAGGTTGATCAGCAAAAAGGACAGAAAGCCCCAGCCGATCAGCGCGTGCAGGATGCTCGGTCCCAGGCGGAAACGAAAAACGGGTTGGAAGAGTCCGACCTTGACGATCAGTTCTCCAATCCGTTTGGGAATTAGGGACCAGTTCACCTTCCCCTGGCCGCTGCCGATGTTCCTGATGATGCGTTCCACGCCGCGCCAGGTGTAGTACAGAGATGCAGCCACCGCCAGCGCAAAGAGGATCTTTTCAACGAGGGTGAGCATGGAGCCTCCATAGCAGTCCTCTCCCGTGGGGGAGAGGATGGGTTTCGGAATGTGATTTAGTTTAGCACACCTTTATGGGTTGGTGGCGAAATTCACCAGGCTGTCCCAGATCTCGGTATTCAATTTTTCGCGCTGGGCTTGGGCAAAGTCCCAGAACAGGGATTGCGCCCGCGTGAACGGATAGCTCACGTGGCGGGAGATGTACACCGTGCGCTGCAGATCCAGCCCCTGGACGCCCACTTTCCTGATGCGTCCGAGGGCCAATCCGCGGGCGGCCACCATCTCGGAGACGAAGGCGATGCCCACGCCGCGCTCCACGGCCATCTCGATGGCCTCTGGGTTCCCGAGCTCCATCACCACATCGAGCATGTCGGGTGTGATGCCATGGGAGCGGAGTCCGTGCATGACGGTCTCACAGGTGCCCGAGAGTTCCTCGCGCAGGATGACCTTCTGGTGGAGCAGGTCGGCGGGGATGACGCTTCCCGTCCCCGCCCAGGGATGGCTGGCGGGCACGATCAGGATGACGCGGTCTTCGAACAGCGGCTGGCAATCGATGTCGCGATGTTCCAGCATTTTGCTCGATGCGCCCATCGGCAGGGTCTGGTCGAGCAGGCGGTCGAAGATATTCTCGCGCGACATGATCCTGACGCGCGGGCAAACGGCGGGATATTCCTGCTGGAACATGGAGAGCAGGGCGGGCATGAGATATTTTCCCGCCGAAGTGGAACAGCCGATCAGCAATTCGCCGCCGATCTCATGGGACTGGATGTTTTGTAGACTGTCCTCCAGCAGGCGGGCAGACCGCAGCACCTCACGCACCAGCGGCAGGACGGCCTGTCCCGCTTCGCTCAGGGCGACCGACCGTCCGCGCCGCAGGAAAAGCTCGACCTTGTAGGCCTGTTCCATGGCCTGGATATTCTGGCTGACCGCCGACTGGGACATATTCAGCCGCCGAGCGGCCTGGCTGAAATTCTTTTCCTCGGCAGCGGTGAGAAACACGCGCAATGTGGATAATTCGACCATGATTGTCTCCTGTCTCATAAGTTAAGGCGATAAGGTTCTTCTCTCAGCATAAGTTCTAATCATGGTTTTTACCAGTGATAAACCTCCAAGGTTTCCCCCTGGCGATTGGGTAAAAGTCCCAAACGAAAACTGCCCGCGGGAACCGCAGGCAGTTGAGGTCGAACAAGGGCTTACTGGCTGATGTCGTTCACGTAATCGATGGCCCCCGTGCATGCGCCCGGCAGATAGGGCGAGACGTTCTCCCAGGTCAACTCCAGACCTTTTCCACGCGCGCCTTCGATGGCGTCGCCCAGGCAGCCCGGGCCAGCATTGTAATTGACCAGGGTGAACTTCCACATGTTTTCATAGGAAACACTGACGCCCGGAGCCTTGCCCGTGAAGTTGCGGACGATGCGCCCGGCCTGTTCACAGTTGGCCAGCAGGGTGTGGGCGAAGACCGTCACCGAGAAATCGGCCTGGCTCAAGTCCAGCCCGAGCGGACAGTCCTCGCAGGTGGCGTTGACCGATCCCACCAGCGCACCACGCAGCATGGCCTGCTGGTCGGGGGCCAGGTGGGCATATCCCACGGAGCAGGCGTCGCTCGAAAGCACCAGCGGGCAGAACTGTGTGAAGAAGGACGGGTTCCAGAACAGGGTGGTATCCGCGCCGTTCTCGGTCAACTGGCCCAGGCCCGCGTCGCCGTTGATGCGGAAGACGCCCGGCCAGAACTGGCTCTCGCGCGCGAACAGGTTCTTCAACAGGCGGGCGGGGACGCCAGTCGTCTGGGCGGTGTTGAGGATGAGCGTGTCGAACTGGTTCTGCCACTCGGTCACGGCGGGACGGGCGGCCTCGACGCCGCAGGTGTTCGCGCCGCCCCCGGGGATGAGTCCGCCATCGGGGCAGGCGCTGGCATCCACCGCGCCTTGCAGGATCAGGTTGGCGGCCAGGTAGGTGTAGGGGATGTCGCTGGAGAGTTCTTCGGTCTCGGTGGGGGTGCTCAGCCAGTCGGGGGCGCCGCCTACGGGCGGGAAGACCTCCCACGAGTCGGAGCAAGTCGCCACGGGCTGTCCCTGCCACTGTGAGGAGAGCATATCCACGTACCAATACAACTGGTCGGGGTCGCCCTGGTCGGATTGGATCACGCGCACTTGACCCGTGAAGATCGGGCTGCTGTCGCCATAGGTGGAGTAGGCCCAGAACTTGACTTGCACGCCTTTCACGTCCGTGGCTGTGAGCGGCACCGAGCAGGTGGCGGCGTCGCAGGCAAATGCCACACCGTTGAGCGTGCCCTCGATGCGCGTGATGCTCTCGTTGGGCAGGGGCTCCTGTCCCGTGATGACCAGGTTGGGCAGGGTCTCGCACATGCTGGTCGAGGTACTGGAAACCGAGGAGCAATTTTCGAGCGTCAACCAGGCGGCGGCTTCAGGGAGTTTGGCGGGGATTTCCTTGGTGGCGGCCTGCTCGAAGACGGGGAAGACGTAATAGCCGATGCAGGCCTGGGATTTTTCGGGTTTGATGCAGGGGGGCTGGCTGGCCCACTTGTTATAGATGGTCTGCCCGCAATCGCGGTAGACCTCCTTGGGCGTGGGCGGACCCTCATGGTCGGCGACCACCGCGCACACAACCTCATTGTGACTCCAGTTGGCCATCCACCAGGTGTAGGCGGTGTAGTCCACGGTGATGACGGTGTAACGGTCGGGTCCGGGCGGGGGATTGGCGGCCTGCGGCTGGGGGGGCGGCGCGAAGGCAGTCCCCAAAAAGGCCAAAACCAAAAGCAGGAAGGCGGTCCAGCGCGGGCGCATCTTATGAAACAGAGTCCGCAGTAATTATAGCGGACTCTGTTAAGAATTGGGTTATTTGTTTTTCTCGCTGCGGTCCAGGTCTTCGAGCGTTTGCTCATCCTGGCGCAGGTTGCGGTTGCGGATGTACAGGCTGGCGACGTAAATGCCCATGGTGAGGAAACTGATCACGTAGCCGGCGATCATGTAGTTCGAGGTATCGGGGATGGTTTCGAGGAACATCGGAAACTCCTAGCTGCTCAGTTTCAATTTGAGTTGTTCGACCTTCTCCTGCAGCGCGCCCAGGCGGACGCGGTGCCAGATCAGGTCCACGAAGATGATGGTAAAGGCGAAGAGGGCGAAGAAGAAGGCCACCTTCATGTCGCTGCTCATGCTGAATCCGCCCTGGGCTGCGGCGCTCTGGTTGCCGATGACCACCGGGTGTATGGTGCGAAACAGGCGGATGACCATGAAGGTGATGGGCGCGCTGATGCCGCCCAGCAGGGTGTAGAGCGCCCCGAAGCGGGCGCGTTTCTCGGGGTCGTCGATGCCCTGGCGCAACATGAAGTAGGCGACGTAGATGAGTTCGGTCACGGCGGCGGTGGTCAGGCGCGGATCCCAGGTCCACCAGGTGTTCCAGGCCGGGCGCGCCCAGATGGAGCCGAGCACGATGGTCAGGAAGAAGAACACGGTGCTGACTTCCACAGCGGCCACCTCGAAGCGGTCCCATTTCAGGTCCTTGGTGATGAGGTACGCGATGCCCGCAACGGCGGCGATGATGAAGCCGAGCAGGCCCACCCAGGCCGTGCCGATGTGAAAGTAGAACACACGCTGGACGTTGCCCATCACGGCCTCGGTGGGGGCGAAGACGAGCGCCAGGTAGGTGGAGATGCCCAGGACGACGATGGAGGCGACGTCGAGAATGGTTAGGGCGATGGGTTTGGATTGCATGGAAACTCCTTGAATAAATGAAGATCGCAGTCGGGGAAGAATTACTCTTCCACCACGGTGTCGAAGAACATGTAGGGGATGGCGATGAAGAATACGTCGTATGCAACCAGAATGGCCACGGGGGTGAGGATTTCGTTCCACTCTGCGCCGGAAATCAAGCCCCCGCTGGCCTTGACGGCCGCCAGCAGCACGGGGATGGCGATGGGGAAGAGCAGGATGGGCAGCAGGATCTCGCGCATGCGCGTCTGCACCGACATGGTGGAGAGCAGCGTGCCGACGCTGATGTAGCCGATGGACCCGAGCAGGATCACGCCGAGGAAGCCCGGCTGGAAGATGCGCATCTCGTCGTAGAGCAGGGCGTAGACCGGCAGGACGATGGCTTCCACGATCAGCATGAAGACCAGGTTGCTGATGGCCTTGCCGAAGAAGATGGCCGAGCGGTCCACGGGCGCAAGCAGCAGACCATCCATGCAGCCGCGGTCTTTCTCGACCGCCATCGAGCGGTTCAGGCCGAGCGTCCCGGCGAAGGCGAAGGTGGTCCACAATACGCCCGCCGCCACGGTCCGCCGCACGTCGACGTCCAGTTCAAGGGCGAAGTTGAAGATGATGATGACCAGCAGCGAGAAGACCAGCATGGCCGAGAACAATTCGCGCGAGCGGAACTCGGCGGCCAGGTCCTTTTGGACGATGGCCAGGGTCGCGCCGAGCAGGGAGGGATGAGATTTCTTGTCGGTCATGTCAGTCTGCCAGGGCCTGTTTATAGTAGGCCAACAGGTTGGTATCTTTGAGCGCGGCCTGGGTGGTGGAGGCGGCGATCACGCCGCGCGAGAGGATGTCGAAGCGGGTGGCCAGGTCTTCGGCGCGGGCCAGGTCGTGCGAGGTCATCACCACGGTGCGGCCGCGGGCCGCCACAGACTTCAGCACCTCGTCCAGCATTTCGGAGGCGTCCTGGTCGAGGCCGGTGTACGGTTCGTCGAAGAGCATCACCTCCGGGTCGTGGATCACGGCGCGGCCGATGGCCAGGCGCTGCTGCATGCCGCGCGAGAAGGTGCGGACCAGGTCGCCGCGGCGTTTTTCGAGGCCGACCATTTCCAGCACTTCTGTGATGCGCGCCGACTGATCCTCGAGGCCGTACATGCGCGCGTAAAAGCGCAGGTTTTCCTCGGCGGTCAGGTCGGGGTAGAGCAGGGGCATGTGCGAGACCACGCCCAGCCGCGCACGGACCTGGGCGGCTTCGTCCGGCAGGGAGTAGCCTGCCACACGCACCTGGCCCAGCGATGGGCGCGAGAGCGAGGCCAGGATGCGCAGGAAGGTGGTCTTGCCGGCGCCGTTCGGGCCGAGCAGGGCCACGAACTCCCCGGGCTGGACGGTGAAGTCGAGCCCGCGCAAGACGGTCTTCAAACCAAAGCGTTTGACGAGCTTGCGGACTTCGATCACGGGACTAGTCCCTGCTCTCCAACTTTTTGAGTTGTTCCTTCAATTCGGCGCGGCGGCTCTGATAGGCTTCGTCGGGAAGTTTGCCGGCGCGATGCAGATCGTCGAGGGCGATGATGGCGTCCAACACGCTGTCGGCGTCGTCGAACTCGTCCGCGCCTTCAACCATTTCGTCGGTTTCGTCGCCGCGTTTGCGGTCGCGGAGGTAGAGCCAACCGCCCGCGCCGATCAGCAGGAGTCCCAGCAGCCCCACACCAATGATGAGCGGCAGGTTCGAGTTGGTGGACGTCCCACCGGCGGCGTCACCCGTTTTGGGCTGGCCGCTCATCTTGACGGTCAGGGAACTGTTGGCGGATAGCGGCCCAAAGCCATAGACCTGGTAGACGGTCCCGTTGCCGATATCCTGCTGACCCTGGTCGGTCAGGCCTTTGCCTTCCAACTTCACGCCGACGGGCACGAAGATGGAGGAATCAGCGGGCATGCCGAGCACGAAGGGGATCTCCACTTCGGCGGATTTGTTGTCGTAGGGCATCTGGAAGCCTGCCACCAGGCCGTAGGATTTGTCAGATGGAGGCATGGCGAAGCCGCCATCCTGGGCCTGCACGGGCATGGCCTGTCCCTGCTGGGCGTCGTAGCCCAGGCTGGTGGTGCCAGCGGGCGCCTGTGCGAGAGCCATCGTGTTACTGGTGACCGGCACGAGGACGGTCTTCCCGGTGGAGTTGAGGATGCTGATGAACTCGATGATCTGCACCTGGCCCGAGCCGACGTCGAGGAAGACGTGACCCTGATCCACGGTGAGGGCGGCGAGGTCGGTGGAGGTATCGTACAGGGTGAGCGGGGCGAGGTCCACCACGCTCTCACCGGCCCTGACCACCAGCAGTTCCGACTGGTAGAGAATGCCCTTGTATTCGGCTTCGGCCAGCAGGATGCGGCTGTCGGGCAGTTCGACGTTTTCGAAGGTGAAGGTGCCATCGGGGTTGACGGAACCTTTGAGGGTGAGGGTTTCCTGCGGGCCGCTGGTGGAGTCTTTGGCGTGGTCGAAGCCACGCAGGGTGACGGTGAAGTCCGCAGGGACGGTGCTATCGGGGAAGGCCAGTTTGCCGCGCACCGTGCCGACGCCCGCCACGGGGGTGACGGCCGCCTCGGTGGCGTTGGGGTAGGCCTCAGCGGAGGGAGTCCCTTCGGCGGCGGGCGCCTCGGTGGCGGGAACAGCCGTCGGGGCGGCAGCGGGAGCGGCGGCAAAGGTCAGGGAGCGCAGGTAGGCCGCCACACTGTAGAGTTCATCCTGATTGAGGTTTGCGCCAAAGGCGGGGAAGGCGTCGGAGCCTTGCAGCATCAGGCTGATCAGGTCATCGTCCGAGAGGGACGACATCTTTTCCTGGCTGGTGAAGAAACCGAGCGAGCAGTCGGCGCAGTTCTTTTCGAAGAGCGCCTGGCCCTGTTCGATCATCGCGGGGGTGGCGTGCAGGCTGAGGGCGTAGGCCACCACATCCCAGCGTTCCTGTTCGGAGAGGCTGGTGAAGGGCGGCATGAAGCGGTCCATGCGGCCTTGCGAGACGACCATGTACCACGCGGCAGGGGAGGCCTTTTGAGCGGTCTGGGGCAGGCCGAGCGCGGCCACGGTGACGGGCAGTTGCTTGCCTTGCGCGCCGTCGCCGAGGCCGGTATCGCCGTGACAGGCGGCGCATTTCTCGACGTAGATGGCCGCGCCGTTTTGGATGTCGGGCGCGGCGGCCGGGAAGAGCGGACCCAGCGTGGGGGCCGGGGTGGGGGAGACATAACCGGGCGGCGGGGTGACGTCCTCCGCGAGGCTCAGGTTACAGGCAGTCAGAAGCAGGGACAGGCCGAGCAGGATAAATGCAGTGAGTCGTTTCATGAGGTCTCTTATCAGGCGAGGGATTTTCCGCAGGAGGGGCAGAAGCGGTCGCTGACCAGCACGGGCTGGCCGCAACGCGGGCAGAATCCCGCCGACTTCTCCTTGCGTTGTTTGCGGCGCGCGGACAGTTGCGATTCGATGTCGTCGTCAGAGATGGCCACCCGCGCAGCTACGGCGGCATCGGCGCGGCGCGCGGCCACGGCTTTTTCGAGGCGATCTTCGGCGTTGGCGGCGGAGACGGCAGCGGGGCGCAGTTCGTCCAGCTTGCGCAGGATGTCCGCGCCTTTCTTGAGCAATTCCGCGCGCTGGGTGGGATAGTCTTCTTCGGGGATCTTCCCCAGTTTGAAGTCGAAGTCGAGTTCCTGCAAGGCGTTGATCATGCGGTCGCGCTCGGCCATCAGGCCCGAGACCTCATGTTCCTCTTGCGTGGTCGCGGAGCGGCGGGAGCGCCCGGTGAAGGGCGCGTACAGGTACATGCCGACTAGGATGAGGACGGCCAGGAGAAAGAAGATTGCGCTCAGGTCCATACTTGCCCCTTTAGGGTAGGAGTTTCTCGATCTCGGCGCGGATCTCGTCCACCGAGGTGAATGGGCCGACCTTCACGTATTGCAGCACGCCGTTCTGGTCGATGAAGTAGGTCTCGGGCACGCCCGTGATGCGGAACATCTGCGAGATCTTCGTGGCCATGTCGGGGCCGTTGGCGAAGGTGATGCCGAACTTCTTGAGGTACACGCGCGCCTCGGGCTCGGTATCCACGTAGTCCACGCCGAGGAAGACCACCTTGCCGCTGTCGGCGTAATCGCTCCAGGCCTGCTGGAGCTCGGCGGCTTCCTGCTCGCAGGGTTTGCACCACGAAGCCCAGAAGTTGATCACCACCACCTTGCCGCGCAGGTCCGAGAGCTTGATCTCGCTCTTGCCTTCGTACTGGTAGCCGTCGAAAAACTTCAACGTGAAGTCGGGGATCTCCGCCCCGGGCTGGACGGAACCTTGCTGGCGCTTGTTGAGGGTCACCATGACCAGCGCGAAGAGGGCGACCAGCAGGGTCCAGATGACGACCTGGACCCAGATGGGCACGCCGCGCCGGGGGGCCGTGTCATTGATTTCATTCATTGCATTCTCCTGCCCCACTCCCGATTGTGAGTCGGGAGGCGAGGGATTTTATTTCCGCTTGCGGAGTTCTTCTTCGAATTTGGATACGTAATCGTCCTGCGCGGCGGGCTCGGGCGTTTCGGTCGGACCCGCAGCTGCTTCCGTTGTGGACGGCTTCATCCACGCCCGCATGGCGCGGAAGAGCACGAAGGCGCCCGCCAGGATCAGCGCAGGCGGCAGCAGGTACACGACCCAGTTCAAGCCGGTGCGCGGCGGTTCGCCGAGCACGCGCGCGCCGTAATTATCCACGAAATATTGTTTGATCTGGTCTTCCGTCCAGCCTTCGGACAACTGTTGGCGGATCAACTCGCGCCACTGGCGGCAGGCCTCGGTGGGACACACGTCGAGCGGCGTGTTCTCGCACACGGGGCAATACAACTGCTTGGCGATGGCGTTGACTTCGTCGTCGGTGGGGGTGGATCCCTGCGCGGCAACGGAGCCAGCCCAAAGTCCCGCCAGAAGCAGGAGGAGCAGGGCCAACGCCGCAAAACGATGGGTGCGTTTCATGTCACATTCTCCTGCGTGGAGCTAGTCCGCTGAACTGGGCTGGTAGGCCTTGTTACGTGCGCGGGCCGGAACGTACTCGGGGTCCTTGTCGGGCCAGGCCGCGATGATGACGCCGATGAGGAACAACAGGCTGCCGATCCACAGCCAGTTGACCAGCGGGTTGACGTAGATCTTGAAGGTCGCGCCGGTGGTCGTGGCGGGCTGCCAGTCGATCAGCAGAACGTACAGGTCATCCTTAAAAGTCGGGCGCTGACCGGGGATGGTCATGGACTGCTGCGAGTCGAAGTAGAAGTCCTTGCGCGGGTGCAGGTCGCCCAGGTAGGCGCCGTCCTTGTAGACGCTGACCACGGCGCGGGTGTAGTTCACGCCCTTGTCGGCTTCGTCCCAGGAGGCCAGGTCCTTGTATTCCACCGTGTACCCGGCGATCTTCAGGGACTGGCCCACAGGGATCATGCCCTGGGTTTCCTTCTGGAACATCTCGATGCCGAGGATGCCGATGGCCATCAGCATCATGCTGACGTGGATGACGTACCCGCCATAACGGCGGCGGTTGCGTCCGACCAGGCGCGAGAAGGCCGTGAAGAAATTCTCCTGCTGGGCGCTCTGGCGCGCGCGGGTGGCCCGCCAGAATTCGCGCAGGGTGACCGTCAGCGTGAGCGCCACGAGGAAGAAACCGATCAGGGCGATCAGGTTCTGGGTGTAGGTGAAGGCCAGGTAGACCGTGATCGCGGATGAGACCAACACCGCCTGCCAGAGTAGTTTGCGGAACAGATACATCAGGGTTATCACGATCAGGATGATGGCCAGCGAGATGACCGTGCCGGGCAGGCTGCCCGTCATATCGGTGATGGACTTCCACCAGATGGCGTAGACGATGACCGGCGCGGCGAGCATTCCGCCGAGCACGGGCTTGTTGATGTTGGACAGTTTCTCCTGCGAGGAGAGTCCCCACGAGGAGAGCGGGGCGATGGCCATCAGGAACATCAGCATCGCGAACAGGGGCGAGGTGCTGAACTCGTACCACGGCGGGCCGACCGTCACCTTCGAGCCGGTCACCAGTTCGGAGACCAGCGGGTAGATGACTCCCACGAAGCAGATGGCCAGCACGCTCATGAAGAGCAGGTTGTTGAGCAGGAACAACGCCTCGCGCGAGAGCATGGACTTCATCTCGGTCTCGGAGTGCAGGTCGGGCCAGCGCCAGATCAACAGCGCGATGGAGATGACGAAGGTCAGCGCCACGAAGCCCATGAAGAACGGACCGATCGGGCTGCTGGCGAAGGCATGTACCGAGGAGAGCACACCCGAACGGGTGAGGAAGGTGCCGAAGATGACCAGCGCGTAGGTCAGCATGACCAGGATCATGTTCCACTGTTTGAGCTGTCCGCGCTTCTCCTGGATCATGACCGAGTGCAGGAAGGCGGTGCCGGTCAGCCACGGCATGAAGGCCGCGATCTCGACCGGGTCCCAGCCCCAGTATCCGCCCCAGCCGAGCACGTCGTAAGCCCAGCGTCCGCCGAGGACCAGGCCAAAGGACAGGAACAGCCAGGCCCACAGGGTCCAGCGGCGGGTGATGCGGATCCAGCGGTCATCGGTGCGGCCGGTGACGAGCGCCGCGATGGCGAACGCGTAGGGGATCACGAAGGAGACGAAGCCCAGATAGAGCATGGGCGGGTGGATGATCATGCCCGGGTGGCGCAGCAAGGGATTCAGGCCGCGTCCATCGGCTTGCAGCGGGACGGCAGTCGCTCCCGCTGGCTGGAGCATGGCCTTGACCACCTCGCCCGTCGGCGCGAACCACATGCGCGCGAACGGATTCTCGAAGACGACCGACATGGTCAGGAAGAAGGCCATCGTCACCGAGGAGACCACGATCACCCACGGCAGGAACTCGCGGTCGCGGTCCCATTTGCGCAGGGTGACCAGCGAGGCGAAGGCCGACATCAGCCACGACCAGAAGACCAGCGAACCGGCCTGTCCGCCCCACCAGGCGGTGATCTTCAAGTAGGTGGGCATGCTGCGGCTGGTCACTTCATAGACAAAGCTGACCTCGAAGTGATTGTTGACCAGCAGGTAGATCAAGGCCAGCGCCGAAAGCGTGATCAGCGGCCAGGTCAACAGCATGGCGCGGCGGGCTGATTCGACCAGCGCGGCGGATTTCGTCCGCACGCCCACCAGCGCAGCGACCACGCTGTACAGTGATACCAAAAGTGAAACCACTAAGATCCCGTAACCAAAATCTGCAACCATGATTTCTCCTCGTTACAAATGAAAACCTGACAGGGCTTGCCCTGCCAGGTCGTTTCGCCTACTTGCTGGCGGCCTGCTCAGGTACCGCCTCTTCGTAGCGGGTGGGACACTTGAGCAGCAGTTCGTCCGCATGGAAGACCCCATTTTCGTCGATGTGGCCGGTCATGATGGCCTGCGCCTCGTTGCGGAGCAGGTCGGGCTTGGGACCCTGGTAGATGACCTTGATGCGGCTGCGGGTCGGATCGATCACCGCCTGGTGGAGCACTTCCGCCAGGCCGCCCTGCGCCTCGATCTCAGCGTTGTCGCCGGGGACGTTTGCCACCTCGAAGGTCAGGGTCAGTGTGGCCGGGTCGTACTGGATCGTGTCGCCGATAATGGCGCCCGAAACGCGCAGGCTCTTGCCCATCACCGACGCGCCTTTGACGTTCAATTCATCCACCGTCATGAAATATTCCGAGTTGGCCTGTGAAGAAGAGACCACAAGGAAGACCACCGCCGCCAGAATGAACAGGCCGCCGATCATAAATTTATTCACTTTCATCTGATTGCCTCCAGGTGATAGAGCTTGGTGATTGAGTATTTAGACCAAACGGCTTGCGCAACGGAAAACCCGACAAGAAAAGATTCGTGTCGTCTGGTTTCCCAGTGCGCAAGCTTGTACTTGTAACTGGCTTCATTTTACATGGCGAGATTAATCCACCCTGAGAAGGGCAGAGATGGATGTCATGTAAACCCCCCGAATTTGTCCTATTTTGGGTGAACTACTCCAATGAGATCAGCCCGGTGCGGATGGCAAACTTGACCAATTCGGTGCGCGAGTGCATCTTGAGTTTGGCCATGATGCGCTCGCGATGACGGGCAATGGTCTTGTGACTCAGGCTGAGCCTGTCTCCAATCTGGTGGTTGTTCAACCCCTGTCCCACCAGTTCGAGCACCTGGCGCTCCCGCGCGCTGAGCGCGTCCAGGCCGATCACGGCCTCTTCCTGTTCCTCGTTTTGCACCCGCGGTTGGATTCCCACCTGCCGCGCCAGCCGCTGATAATCCTCCAGCAGCCAGCGGGCCAAGGCAGGCTGTAGGTACACGTTGCCCGCCGCCACCGCATGGATGGCCGACACCAATTCGTCGGCGGCGGCCTGCTTGGTCAGGTAGCCCGAGGCGCCTGCCGCCAGCATTTCCATGAAGTATTGCTTGTCCTCGTGCACGGTCAGGGCCAGCACCAGACATTCGGGCAGTTCCGCCTTCAGACGGCGAGTCGCCTCCAGACCATCCATGCTGGGCATGGTGATGTCCATCAACACGATTTGCGGTTTGGTCTCGGCCGCCAGTTTCAGGGCTTCCTGCCCGTCGCGCGCTTCGGCCACCACGCGCATCCCGGGCTGGGTATCCAGGAACGAGCGAAGCCCGGTACGGACCACATCGTGATCGTCCACGAGCATCAGATCAATTGTCATTGTTAACTCCTTGCAGCGGGATGACCGCTTCCACCGTCGTGCCTTTGCCAACTGCCGAGGTCAGGAGGAAGGTGCCGCCAGCGGACTCGATCCGCTCGCGCATGCCCTCCAGACCCCAGCCGCGCGGCGCGTGGAAGGGACCTTCGATATCAAAACCTTGACCCAGGTCTGCTACCGTCAAACGGACCTGGTCTCCGCTGAAGCACAAACGGACTTGACCTTGTTGGGTCTGTGCATGGCGGAAAATATTGGTGAGCGCCTCCTGCGTTACGCGGAACAGGATGGTTTCGACGGATACGTCGATGCGGCGCGGCGTGCCTTCCACCGTCAGACTCACGTCCATTCCCTTGGCGACGCGCGCGTCTTCGATCAAATAATCCAGCGCGGGGACCAGGCCCAGGTCGTCGAGGTGGGCTGGCCGCAGGTCCCGCACCAGGCGATACAAACTGTGCGACATCTGACGGGTGAGGTCCTGCAACCGTTCCACGATGGCAACCGCATCTGGTTTGCGCTTGAGGCTGGCGCGCAACGCCGCCAGGTGCAGGGACGCAGCAGAAAGGATCTGGGCCGTTTCGTCGTGGAGTTCGCGTGCGACGCGGGCGCGCTCTTCTTCCTGAACCTGCACGGTGTGCCTCAGCAGGTCGCGCCGCAGTTCATCACGTTGTTGCAGGGCTTGCAGGCGGGCTTGTTGGATTGCAAACAATTGCAGGTTGCGTTCCTCTTCCACGGCCTGTGTGGCACGCAATAGACTGTAGGTGATCAGTCCCGCTATCAAGGTGCGGATGATCTGGATCGGGAACCCGGTGAACGCCAGGAAACTTTCCTCGTTGAGGACACTGGCGGGGAACATCGCGAGCGGGCGAATGAAGACCTGGGTCAGGGTGTAAATTCCAAACCCCAGGGCGGCCATGCGAAAGTATTTTTCGAGGGCGGGGCGATCCTCGGCGTGTGCCTGCCGTCCGCGCGCACGCAAGGCCAGCGCGGCCAGCAGCGAGGCGGGAATGGCAATCAGATAGCGCGCCAGCCCGTCCAATAGTTCGGCCCACGAGGACGGGGCGACCGAATAAGTGAAAGAAGCGCTGGTCAACACCAGGATCGCATACGAACCAAAGATGACGAGGTGCATTTGGGGCAGACCCGACCGGGAGGAGGTCAGCCGCAGTAGGTTGACGGCGAACAGAAACAAGCATAGAAAGGAAGAGACCAGCAGGGTCAACTTGAAAGGGGGGATGAATGCCCCGAGCGGAGTGCCCACAGCCTGCGCCTGGAGCAGATAGGACTCCAGCCATTCATGCGTGCCGTGGAGAATGCCAAAGGCTGCCAACGGACGCAGCACCCGCGCATCGGCCAGCGCCAGCCGCCGACCCGACTCCAATGCCATGGCCACGCCCATGGCGAAAAAGGCCAGGCCGTAAATGAAGAAGATCAGGAAGAGCCATTGGACCAGGTCAGAAGTTGGCATATTCGAGTTCTGATCAAATTGTACAATATTGGGGTATTTAACCCTGCATGGCGGGCATCACCACTCCCTAGTGATAAAAGGCACAAAACGAGCGTTTTTTTTGCAATTTTCTACACATTCTTCCGTACGACATAACACGATGTGATGGATGTCACATGACTTTTATTGCAAATTAACTTGTTTCTCATATTCACCTAAATTATCATATAATGTGTGCTACCCAATCATTGGGATATTTGTCCCCAATGAACATACGAGCGGCGAATCCGCGAGGAACGCCCCGTAAACCCAAGCAAAGGAGAATGCTTTAATATGCCAATGAAGAAGTTACTACTCGTTCTTGGCGTGGTCCTCGTGGTGGGCGCTGTTCTGGTCGCCTGCTCCACCCCGACCCCGGCACCGACTGAAGCACCCACCGCCGTGCCGCCCACAGCAACCGCCGTCCCGCCCACGGCGACGCCCGATCCTGCTGAAGCGATCAAGCCGATCTTTGCGGCTTCCGGTCACGCCGACGCCACCGCCGAGGCCTTCAAGCACTGGGATGCCGCCACCCCGGCCGAAATCCCGACTGCGTGCGCGAAGTGCCACAGCGAAGCTGGCTTCGTCGACTTCATCCAGGATGGCAAGGTGGATGCGGCTGTGCCGGCTCCCGGCAAGCCCTTCACCTGCACCATGTGCCATAATGATGCTGCTGACAAGTTGACCTCGGTCACCTTCCCGTCCGGCGCGGTCATCGAGAACCTCGGCCCAGAGGCTCGTTGTATGACCTGCCACCAGGGACGCGAGTCCAAGGTGAGCCTGGATGCCAAACTCGCCAAGTTCGGCGAGAACCTCGACCCCGATGCCATCCCCGCTTCCTATAAGGATGACAAGGGCAACGACGTCAAGCTGTCCTTCAGCAACGTGCACTACTTCGCTGCCGGCGGCACGCTGTACGGCTCGCAGGTCCACATGGGCTACGAGTACGATGGCAAGCTGTACGACATGAAGCACGCCCACGTCGACGGCTACAACACCTGCATCGGCTGCCACGATCAGCACAGCCTCGAGATCAAGATCGAAGCCTGCGGTGAGTGCCATCAGGGCGTCAAGACCGTTGAGGACCTGAAGAACGTCCGTGAACCCTCCTCCTCCAGCGACTACGATGGCGACGGCAATGTGACCGAAGGCGTGGCCTCCGAGATCGCCGGCCTGCAGGAGATTCTATACTCCTCCATCCAGGCTTATGGCAAGGAAGTGGCCGGCGCTGAGATCAAGTACGACGGCGCCACTTATCCCTACTTCATGGGCGCGGATGGCAAGGCTTATCCGAACTGGACCCCCCGCCTGCTCAAGGCTGCCTACAACTACCAGGTCTCCGTCAAGGATCCCGGTGCGTTTGCCCACGGCGGCAAGTACATCATCGAGCTGCTGTACGACTCGATCGCCGACGTCAACTCCAGCGAGAAGTTGAAAACCAAGTTCGATGTCGAAACCCTGAACCGCGAAGATCCCGGTCACTTCAATGGCGCGGCCCCGGCCTTCCGCCACTGGGACCTGGATTCCGAGGGCAAGCCCTCCTACATGGTCGAAGCTGCTTGCGCCAAGTGCCATAGCGGTTCCGCTCTGCCCATGATCCTGGCTGGCAAGGATGTTCCTGAAGCAGGCGTCCCCGCTGGTAACGGTCTCATGTGCGTGACCTGCCATGACGGCGCGAACTTCCCCGCCCGCTATGCGGTCAAGGACGTCACCCTGCCCTCCGGCAAGGTCGTGTCGTACGGTGAAAATGCTGACTCGAACCTGTGCATCATGTGCCATCAGGGCCGCGCTTCCAAGAAGTCTGTGGATGACCGCATTGCCCAGTTCCCCGGCGCCGCTGAGAATCCCGACAAGGTTGTCGAGGCCATCAAGGATGCCAACGGCAGCGATATGAAGTTTGGCTTCATCAACGCCCACTACCTTGGCATTGCCAATGTGTGGTTCGGCGGCGATGCCTCCGGCTTCTACGAGTATGATGGCAAGACCTACGTCGGCACCAATCCGCACCCGGCTGTGGATGGCAAGCCCGGCTGTGTCGGCTGCCACGATGTCCACAACGGCACCCCCAAGGAAGAACTGTGCAAGCAGTGCCACGGCGAAACCGCGGTTGACGATATCCGCGGCATGAGTTCCACTGCCGACTACAACGGCGATGGCAACGTGACCCAGGGCATCCGCGACGAGTACCGCTCCCTGCGCGACGTCCTGTATGCGGAAATCCAGAAGTACGCCAAGACCACCATCGGCAAGCCCATCATCTACGATACCAATACCTATCCGTACTGGTTCAACGATACCAATGCCAATGGCAAGTTGGATGACGGCGAGAACGCCTTCACGAACGCCTACTCCACCTGGACGCCCCGCCTGCTCAAGGCTGCCTACAACTTCAACTTCCTGCGCAAGAACCCGGGCGCTGCCGTCCACAACGGCAAGTATGTGATCCAGATCATCATCGACTCGATCGAAGATCTGGGCGGCGACATCAGCAAGTACGTTCGCCCGTAAGCCCGAACGAATCTGATCGAAAAAATAGCGGACGTCTCTCGGCGTCCGCTATTTTTATTCATAAGCGGGGGTGATTGCATTAATATAAATCATACCGATTTTGTGATGTTCAACACTGTCCAAACGACGGCAATAAATTAGAATAGGGTTAACAACCAATTGTGAGAAAATGCACATTGGGCTGTTAGTCCCAACTTTATGCACACGCAATGTAAGATACTACCCAATGGGAGATTGCGACCACAATGAAAACAAAGTTCAACCTCGGAAAAACGGCCTGGATGACCTTCGCCGCAGTTTTTGCGTTTTGCCTGGCCCTGGGTGTGGCGGTCAGCCTGGCCCAGCCTGCCGCAGCCGCTCCATCTGCGCAAGAGGCCACGGCCACCCCAACAGCGGCGCCCACGGCGGTTCCCAGCTACGCCGGCTCCTCCACTTGCGGCGCCTGCCATAAGGACATCCACGATACCTGGGCGGGCACCCGCCATTCCCAGGCCTTCTCGTCCCCGGTCTTTCAGGAAGACTGGACCAAGCAGGGGTCCGCGGATGCCTGCCTGGAATGTCACACCACCGGCTTCGATCCCGCGACCGGCAAGTATTCCGAAGAGGGCGTGACCTGCGAATCCTGCCATGGCCCATTGCAGGCTGGTCACCCCCAAAACCCCATGCCGGTCACACCGGATTACACCCTGTGCGCCCGCTGCCACAAAACCACCACGGACGAGTGGCAGGCCAGCCGCCACGGACAGGTGGGCATCAACTGCGAGTCCTGCCATAACCCGCACTCGCAGGCTCCGCGTGCCGACACGGTCAACGCTCTGTGCACCAACTGCCATAAGGATACGGGTTCGTCCTTCACGCACGGGACGCACGCCAACTCCGGCCTGCAGTGCAGCGATTGCCACATGGCGACCGCCTCGCACACTACCTCGACCGGCGGCCTGTTCGCCACCGGCCATACTTTTTCGGTTGGCTCGGAAGCCTGCATCAACTGTCACAAGGATACCGTTCATACTCGTGACACCATCCTGCAGTTGAGCGGACAGACGGCCGGCACCGCTCCGAGCGCCAGCGACCTCGAAAAGCAGGTCCAGGACCAGGAGCAGAAGATCCAGAGTCTCGAAGCGCAGGGCACCGTCCGCCTGTACACAGGCCTGATGCAGGGCGCCATCGTCGGACTGATCGTGGGCGGGGTCGCCGCCTGGATCGTCAGCCGCCGAATCCAGTTCGTGGAGGTCGAGGAAGATGGCGAAAAAGACAACTAAGAAAAAGGTCGTCGTCAAGCTGACCCGCGGGGACGTGGTCAAGCTGGCGGTTGCGACGGTCGGTTCGATCGTGGCCGCGCCGCTGCTCACCACCGGTCCGCTCTCACCCTTCGGCCATTTGAAGCAACAACAATTGGAAGGTGAAGCGGGCGGCCACGGCGCGGAGACCGGGAAGTATCACTGGGGCATGGCCATCAACCTGGACCTGTGCATCGGTTGCGAATATTGCATGCGCGCCTGCACGGCCACCAACGACGTGCGCGCTACCGATCCGTGGAACATCGTCATTCAGGAAAAGAATTCAGCAGGCCACACCTTCTTCCTCTCCCGCCCGTGCCTGCATTGCCAGAACGCTCCCTGCGTGGAGGTCTGCCCTGTCAAGGCGACCTATCATCGCGAGGACGGCCTGGTGGTCATGGACTATGACCGCTGCATCGGCTGTCGGTACTGCCAGGTGGCGTGCCCGTACGATGCGCGCCAGTTCAACTGGGAAGACCGCACCGATGAGAATCCCTACGTCCCGGCCTGGGGCGAGCCTGAGATCCCGCGGCGTCCGCGCGGCGTGATCGAGAAATGCACCTTCTGCAAACAACGCATCGACGCGGGTCTGGCCAAGGGCCTGGTGCCCGGCGAGGATCGCGAGGCCACCCCGGCCTGCGTCGAAATCTGCCCGGTCGGTGCACGCACCTTCGGCAACCTCAAGGACCCGAATAGCAAGGTGTCCCAGGTGATCGCTTCGAACCCCACCCTGCGCCTGCGCGAGGACCTGGGGACCGAAGCCAGCGTGTACTACATCCCGCCCAAGGAGGGTTTGTAAAATGACCACCACCACGCTGCCGCGTAAACCTTTTCAATTGCCGTTCAGCCCGATCTTCCTGGTTTGGCTGGGCTTCCTGGCTGTGCTGATCCTGATCGGCGTGTACTCCGCGATCCAGGTCTTCCTGCACGGCCTGGTCATCACCAACCTGACCGACTCCGTGCCGTGGGGCCTGTGGATCACGGTGGACCTCTCGTCCATCGCCCTGGGCGCTGGCGCGTTCACGCTTTCGGCCATCGTGTACATCTTCGGCATCAAACGCCTCCAGCCGATCATCCGCCTGGCGGTGCTGGTCGGCTTTGCGGGATACACCTCCGCGATGCTGATGCTGCTGGTGGACATCGGCCGCCCGGACCGCTTCTGGCACCCGTGGGTGTTCTGGAACGTGCACTCGGTGCTGTGGGAAGTGACCATGTGCATCACGGTCTATTTGATGATCCTGGTGACCGAGTTCGCGCCGGTCATTGTGGAGACCAAATTCTTCGACCGTTGGCCCGCTCTGCGCAAGTTCGGGCATTTCCTCCACAAGTTGACTCCCTTCCTGGCCGTGCTTGGATTGGTGATCTCCCTGCTGCACCAATCTTCGCTGGGCGCCACGTACGGCATCGTCAAGTCCCGCCCGATCTGGTTCAAGCCGAGCATGCCGATCATGTTCGTGCTCTCGGCCATCGCTGCCGGGCCCGCGGTGACCATCTCGGTGGCCTACGTGATGGAATGGGTCATGCGCAAGCGCACGGTGCCGCATGACGTGCTGCAACTGATCGCCCGCTTCAGCGGCGTGGGACTGCTGGCCTACGGCTACATCAAATTCTGGGACATGGCTGCCGTGACCTATTACGGCCGCACGCCCGGCGTCAGCTCCGCGTTTTCGCTCCTGCAGCAGCAGACCCCGTTCAGTTTCAGCTTCTGGGTGGGGGAGGTGTTGTTGGGCATCATCGTTCCGGCCGTCCTGTTCCTTGTGCCGCGCTTCAACCGTAACCCGGCGGCAGCCGTGCTGGGCGGACTCTCGGCGATGGTCGGCATCATCATCCACCGCTGGAACGTGACCGTCGGCGGCTTGTTCGTGCCCCTGTCCTACTCACCGGGCACTGCCTTCCAACTGCCGATCGGGACCTACTTCCCCGCGCCGGTGGAATGGGGTGTGGCCATCCTCGTGATCGGGTATGCCCTGACCGTGCTCACCCTGGGCGCGTACTTGCTGCCGCTGTTCAATCAACGCGAACATTAGCATATCCGTGGATTTCATATCGAAGGACGGGTCGTTCAGACCCGTCCTTCTTTTTTTCTCCATAACAAAGTGACATCTGTCAATATTCCCATGTGACTGGTTTGGGTTATACTATCCAGTACTTAATCCCACACTCATATTCTGGAGACGCAATGCCTGCCAAATTCGCTGCAAGCTTTTGGAAAGCCTTGCCGTGGAGGGAAACGCCATGAATGACACAACCGCCAATCCGATCTTTGTGGCCTTGCTGTTCATCCTGCGCTGCGTTGTCCCGCTTGCGGTTTTATTCGGGGTTTCCTACCTGCTCCGCAAGATGGGGCTGGTGGCGCCCGAAGCGCCCGAGCCGCCCGATGACCGGGAGGAGGATGGGGGCGCGGTCCAGAATGATGTAGCGGCGACCCGCCCCGAGTCCCAGGGCGAGGGCGGGAAGTCCACCGTCGAAAAAAACAAGGAGTCGTAGCCCATGACACCGCGTACCTTTCATCGGCAGGTCTTCTGGTTGATCGCCGCCGGCGTGACCGCCGTGGTGATCAGTCTTTTATTCGTGGTATCGCCTGCCAGCGCGAAGCCCACCGCGCAAGAGACGGTGAAGTACTGCCTGACCTGCCACGGCGATCCCACGTTGAGCACCACGCTCCCCAGCGGCGAGAAACTTTCACTCTATATTGCCGAGGATGACCTGCGGCATTCTGTTCACAGCGCCGTCGGCATCGAGTGCGAAGCCTGCCACAACGATATTTCCGAGTACCCGCACCCCGCGATCAAATTCCAGACGAAGCGGGAACTTTCGCTTTCTTATTATCAAACCTGCGAGAAGTGCCACTCTTCAAATTATCAGAAGACCCAGGATAGTATGCACGCCCAGGCCGCCGCGGCGGGGAACCAGAACGCTCCCGTCTGCACGGACTGCCACGGCGCGCACGACATTCGCCCGCCCGACGAGCCGCGCTCGTTGATCTCGGAGACCTGCGGACAGTGCCACAGCCAGATCGTGGAGACCTACAAGCAGAGCGTGCATGGCGCGGCGTTGATGAAGGATGAGAATCCCGATGTGCCGGTCTGCACCACCTGCCACGGTGTGCACAATATCCAGGATCCGCGCACGAGTCAGTTCCGTGTGGCCGAGCCGGAGTTGTGCGCGGGCTGCCACGCCAACAAGCAATTGATGGACAAGTACGGCCTGTCTTCGGACGTGTATGACATCTACAAGCGCTCCTGGCACGGCGTGGATGTTTCCGTGTACAAGGCGCGCTGGCCCACCATCTGGCACGACAGCGCGGTCTGCTCCGACTGCCACGGCATCCACGACATCCGTTCGACGAGCGATCCGTCCTCGAAGGTGAACCCGAAGAACCTGCTGAACACCTGTCGTCAGTGTCACCCGGACGCGGGTCCCAACTGGACCGATGCCTGGACCGGCCACAATCAGATCAGCCTCGAACGCACGCCCTTCCTCTTCTATGTGGACAAATTCTACGGTTCCTTCACCCCGTTCGTGCTGTGGGTGTGCGTCATCTACGTCATTCTGCAAATCATTCGAAACACCGTCGATCGCGTGAGGAGTAACCGGCCATGAGCGGAAAACAAGCCAAATCCACCCCGCTTGCCCGGCAGGAACGGACCTTCCTGCGCTTTACGCTCGGTCAGCGTTGGGAACACGCCCTCCTGTTCCTGAGCATCCTGGTCTTGTTGCTGACCGGCCTGCCCCAAAAATACCGCGAGTTCTCCATCAGCCAGGACCTGCTCGCCACGCCAGACCAGGTCTTCCTGATTCAAAACATTCATCATGCCGCGGCCATCGTCCTCAGCCTGGTGGTGCTCTACCACCTGGGACGCATTCTGGTGTTGATGAGTCGCCGCAGCCTGCCGGGCGACCTGCTGCCCACCATGCAAGACCTGCGCGACGCCTGGCACATGATCCAGTACCTGCTCTTCCTGCGCAAGGACAAACCGAAGTTCGGCCGTTATAACTTCGAGCAGAAGGTCACCTACTGGGTGGTCTTCTTCAGCGTGGCCATCATGGGCATCAGCGGATTGATCATCTGGTTCCCCATCCAGGCCACGAGCTTCCTGCCGGGTGGGGTGGTGCCCGCCGCGAAACTGGCTCACAGCACCGAGTCGGTCGTCCTGGCGATCTTCATCCTCATCTGGCACATCTATCACGTTCACATCGAACGCCTGAATCTGAGCATGTTCACGGGCCGACTCAGCGAAGATGAGATGCGCACCTATCACGAGAAGGAATACGAGCGTCTCGTCGGCCAGTCAGGAGAGAAGAAGTGATGCGACTTCGCAACCTGCTTCTCGTGGCGGGCCTGGTAGCCTGCCTCGTCAGTTTTGGATTCGCCCTATCGACGGCTTCCGCCGGTCCCGTGGACCCCGTGGCTGTTTCCGTTAAACAGCCTGCCCCTCATCCCCAGGCGGCAGACAACAGCCTGTGTCTGTCCTGCCACTCGCAGGCGGGCATGAAGGTCGAGTTAGCCAGCGGCGAAACCCTGCAATTGACCATCGACTCCGAAACCTTTGGCTCCAGCGTGCACGGCACCAACGAAGTGGCTTGCACCTCCTGCCATACCGATATCACCGGCTTCCCGCACCCGGAACGCACAGTCCAATCGCTGCGCGAAGTGACGTTGACCTTCTCCGCCTCCTGCGCCCAATGCCACGCGGACCAATCCGCCCTGGCGATGGATAGCGTCCATCAGAAGGCACTGGCGGCTGGCAACCAGAACGCAGCCGTCTGTGCGGACTGTCATAACCCGCATGCGCAGAAGCCAATGACCGACCCTGCGACCGGCAAATTGCTGCCCGAGGCGCGCCTGGAAATCCCCAACACCTGCGCCAAATGCCATAATGCCATCTACGGCGTGTACGCGCAAAGCGTCCACGGCGCGGCGCTGACCCAGGAAGGCAACCTGGACGTGCCTACCTGCGTGGACTGCCACGGGGTGCATAACATCCAAAGCCCCACGACGGCCAGTTTCCGCAACAGCACGCCCGCCCTGTGTGCCAAATGCCACACTGACGAGACCTTGATGAAGAAGTACGGCCTGTCCACGCAGGTGTTGAGCACCTACGTGGCCGACTTCCACGGCACCACGGTGGAGATCTTCAGCAAGGAATTCCCCGACCAGCCCACCAATAAGCCGGTCTGCACGGACTGTCACGGCACGCACGACATTATGCGGGTTGATGATCCTGCCAAGGGCCTGGCCGTACGTGAGAACCTGTTGAAGAAGTGCCAGGTCTGTCACCCGGACGCGACGGCCAACTTCCCCGACGCGTGGATGTCGCACTACATCCCGTCACCGGAGAAGTACCCGGTTGTGTATTACATCAACCTGTTCTATCAGTTCATGATCCCCGGTGTGCTGGGTTCGATGGGCCTCCTGGTGGTGATGGACTTCACGCGCATGATGATCAACCGCTTCCGCAAGCCGAAGCCTGCTTTGAAGCATGAAGAGCCGCCTACGCCGCCGCCCGCCCCGGCAGAAGAATCCGCCCCGGCCGAAGCCCCGAAGGTGGAGGAGGAGACTCCACCGGTCGAGGAAGTCCCGCCGCCAGCCGAGGCGGAAGCCGTCGAAGCGGAACCAGCTGTGGGTCCAGAGGAGCCCGAGCAAGGTGAAGCGGAATCCGCCGAAGGCGAATCGCCCGCGTCCGAAGAATCCAGTGACGAGAACAAGGAGGCCCGCAATGACTGAGAAATCCCAGGCCTCCACCGCAAAGACCTACGTCCGCTTCGACATCATTCAGCGGCTCCAGCATATCGTGTTTCTGATCTCGTTCACGGTGCTGGGCTTCACAGGCCTGCCGCAGAAGTTCCCCGAGTCTCCCATCAGCCTGGGCTTCTTCAGGTTGTTGGGCGGCATCGAGACGGCGCGGCTTATCCATCACACCTCAGCCATCGTGATGATGATCGTGAGCGTCTTCCATGTGCTGGAGGTGCTCTACCGTGTGATGGTGCTGCGCACGCCCATTACCATGATCCCGTGGATCAACGACATCCTGCACGTGTACGAAGATGTGTTGTATTACCTCGGCCTGCGCAAACACAAGGCCTATTACGGCCGTTACTCCTACGCCGAGAAAGCCGAATACCTGGCGCTGATCTGGGGCACGGTTGTGATGGGTCTGACCGGTTTCATGATGTGGAACCCGCTCACCACCCTGCGCATCCTGCCGGGTGAGGCCATCCCCGCCGCCAAGGCTGCGCACGGAGCCGAGGCGGTGCTGGCTGTGCTGGCCATCATCATCTGGCACTTCTATCACGTGCACATCAAGCATCTCAACCTGAGCATGTTCACCGGCAAGATGAGCCAGGAGGAGATGGAGCATGAGCATCCCGCCGAACTGGCGCAGATCCATGCGGGCAAGCAGCCAGAGCCCATCCCGCCAGCGGTGTTGCGCAAGCGCCAGTATCTCTATGCGCCCGTTGCCATCGTCATCCTGGCATTCTTTAGTTACGGGTTCTACTTCTTCGTAGGGCATGAGACGACAGCCGTGTCTGTCCCGAACTTCGAGCCGACCATTCCCGTCTACGTGCCGCAGACGCCCACCCCGTCGCCGACTCTCACGCCGACCAATACCCCGGTCCCGACCGCCACGCCCGTGCCTGCCACCCAACCCCCGGCGGACTCCTCGCCTGCGGCCCCGACCGGCACCCCCGAGGCCTCGGCTTCCGCGCCCACCTGGGATGCTGTCATCGGCCCGATGCTGGCACAGAAATGCCTGATGTGCCACGGCCCCTCGGCTTCGGGCGGATTGATGCTTTCCTCTTACGCCGATGCGATGAAGGGCGGCGCCACCGGCCCGGTCTTCATCCCCGGCGACTCGGCCAATAGCCCGATGATCGTCAAGTTCGAGAGCGGCAAACATCCCTACGCCACCCTGCTGGCCGAGGAGATTGCCAAGATCAAAGCCTGGCTCGACGCGGGCGCGCCTGAAAAATAAATGCGACAAACATAAAGCTGAAACTCACCCGCGACCCCGCGGGTGAGTTTTTTGTGTCACAGTTGTTCATTGACTCAGGCGGGGACGGGGGATAAGATAAAAGTGAAACCGCATGGACATCATCACCGTGTACTTCCTGTACGGGTTGTCCTTTTTCAGCATGGGGTTGGCCATCCTGCTGGAAGTAGGGCGTTCCTCCGAACTGGACTTCGCGCGCGCGCTGCGTTCGCTGGCGGGCTTTGGGTTGGTGCACGGCACGCACGAATGGCTGGAGATGTTCCTGCTCATCCAGCCGCAGGCCGTGGATCCGTCCCTGGCGCCCTGGATCGGGACCGGGCGGGTGGTCCTGCTGGCAATATCCTTTTTGTTCCTGATCCAATTTGGCGCGCGGCTGGTGGTGGGACCCACCCGCTCCCGCCTGGCCTGGCAGCTCCTCGGTGTCATTGCCCTTATCTGGACCCTGGGCCTGGTCTGGCTCTTCCTGACCGAGTCATCCGCCTCGCGCCTCATCGCCGCGGACGTGTACACCCGCTATTCGTTGGCCATCCCTGGCGCGGCCCTGACCGCCTGGGGGTTGTTCCTGCAGCGCCAGAAATTTCTGCAGGCGGGCATGCGCGGCTTCGGGCGTGACGTGATCGTGGCGGCCCTGGCCTTTGGCCTGTACGGCGGGGTGGGACAACTCTTTGCCGCGAAGAGCGTGGTCTTTCCTTCGGAACTCCTCAATGCGGATGCCTTTCTGGCATGGTTCGGTTTCCGCATTCAACTCTTCCGCTCGGTGATGGCTTGTATCGCCGCCGTGGCGATCATCCATTCACTGCGGGCCTTTGAAGAGGAGACCCGTCGTCAGATCGAGAGTCTGAGCCAGGCTCAATTGGCGGAGCGCCAACGGCTGGAGGAACTGCGCGAGGAATTGCTGCGCCAGACCGTCCGCGCGCAGGAATTGGAACGGGAGCGCATCGCCCGCGAACTGCACGATGAGATCGGCCAGACCCTGACCGCCCTTGGTTTGGGACTGCGTGCCATCAGTGATAATGCAGCCCTGCACCCCGAGCGGATCGGCAAACAAGCGCGCGAGCTGCAGGGCGTGGTGGTCACGGGCTTGTCCGGTCTGCAAAATCTGATCACCGGCCTGCATCCGCCCCAATTGGATGATTTTGGGCTGGTGGCTGCCCTGCGCTGGTATGCGGCCCAGGCGGGGGAACGGGCCGGGGTCACGGTGGCAGTTTCCAGCCGGGGCGAAGAGCCGTCCCTTCCCCTGGAAGTACGCACCGTCCTCTATCGCATCGTGCAGGAGAGCGTCACCAACGTCATCCGTCATGCCAAAGCGGATCGAGCCGAGGTGCAGGTGATCTTCAGTGACAGCGAGGCGCGCATCCGTGTGGAGGACAAAGGCTGCGGCTTCGACTTGGACGCGACCCTGAACCGCCATGAATATCCGTGCTGGGGTCTGTTGGGGATCCAGGAACGCGCCGCGCTGGTAGGCGGCACGTGTGTGATCCAATCTGAACCTGGGATGGGCACGCTGGTGGAGGTGGTGACGCCGCTCGAAAGGGAGACTCATGACTGAAATTCGGCTCGTGCTGGTGGACGATCACGCCGTGGTGCGCAGCGGACTGCGCATGTTACTGGAGAACGAGCCTGACCTGCTGCTGGTCGGCGAGGCGGGCAACGGGGCGCAGGCGCTGGCCCTGGCTGACGAACTCCAGCCCGACGTGGTCATTATGGACATCACCCTGCCCGACCTCTCGGGCATCGAGGTGACCCGACGCCTCAAGCAGGCCCATCCGTTGATGGCCGTGGTGGCGCTGACCATCCACGAGGACCAGCAATATTTCTTCGAGATGCTACGGGTGGGCGCCTCGGCATACGTGCCCAAACGCGCCGCCCCCGACGACCTGATCGCCGCCATCCGCGCGGCGCATCGCGGCGACGTGTACATTTACCCGTCGCTGGCGAAACTGCTGGTCAATGACTTCCTGGTGCGCGAGGACGACGAGGCGCAGGCCGCCAGCCTGAGCGACCTGACCCCACGGGAGCGGGAGGTTCTGTCGCTGCTGGCCGAGGGCAAGACCAACGATGAGATCGCCGCCGCGCTGGTCATCAGCCCACACACGGTGGCCCGTCACCGCGAAAATCTGATGGGAAAACTTGGGCTGCATAATCGCAGCGAACTGGTGAAATACGCAATCCGCAAGGGTCTGATTAAGCCATAAGTGGGTTTAATACACTAGGATAAGAATAACTGATACATCCTATTGTGGCGCAGGCGGCCATGGGGTATCCTTTAAGCGGAAAGAATCTCTCGACGCCATGAAAGGAGGCTGTCATGCGGAAAGCACCGTTCGTCGCCGTATTCTGGACCTTTGCGCTGGCCATCCCCCTCACCATCATCGCCCTGGCGGGAGTTGCTTACGTCGACCTGCACTTCAGCGCCATTGCCCAGGCCATCGCCAACTTCGAGGCTGCCACCTCTGCCAGCGGACGCGGCTGGCTCACAGAACTCTCCTCGCGCGCGCCCGAATTGGAAGGAATGGTGATCGGCCTGGTCGTGATGTTGACCATCTATCTGTTCGTGCGGAAGCCCGCCAAAGCCGCTTTGGGATCGAAGAAGTAAACCAGCGCATGAGAGCCTGAATCAAAACGTCCGCCGTTTCTGGCGGACGTTTTGATTCGGATGAAGGTCAACTCTCCTGGCGGATGCGCGTCCCGCACACGCGGCAGAAGCGGTCCCCGGGGCGGGCGCGTTCGCCACACTGGGAACAGTACACCGCGCTGGCGGGAGTCTCGTCCGCGGGCGTGGCGCGGCGTTTGCGTCGGCGCGGACTGCCATCGGTGGATTCACGCCGCGAGAAGAGGAAATAGTATCCTGCGCCGCCCGCGATGAGCAGGAAGCCCGCAAAGACCAGCAGGTAAGGCATGTAGTTGGACAGGCTCACACGTCCCGTGGTGTTTTCGGTCAGCGGGGCTGAAGGTTGGATGGCGGAATTGGGCACGGTCAGGGCTTCGTCATTCTTTTGATACTTCACCTGCAGACTCAGCGGCTCGCCCGCTTTCAGATTGTTCAGTTTCAGGCGGTGGTAGGTCAGCCCGTCAGATTCCTGGAAAGCCTCGAGCGCAGGCGCGCCCGACATCGAGAGGGCGGTCGGCGGCTGTTGCACGGTGACCGTCAGACTGTCCACGGCGTGTTCGCCCGCCCACACAAAAGTGAATTGCCGCCCGCCGACCGTCTTCTGGATGGGGGCATAATATTCGAAATGATACGTGGTGGCCTTGTCCACCAGGATGGTCAGTTCTTGCCATTGCTCCATTGGGACGGGGCCGTCGTAGGCGGTGTTGAGCAGGCCGCCGTTTTCCATCGAGGCCACGGCCAGCACCTGGACGCCAATTGGGATGCGGAAGGTCACGCGCGCGGGTAGGGGCGTGGAATCGGTCAGGGTAAAGTCGTAGATGACCAGCACATCGGGTGTGTCGTATTCGGGCCACAACTTGACCTCGAGCGTGGCGAGATGCACCTCTCCCTGTGCGGCGGCCAGGGAAGGCAGCGCCAGCATGAGGATCACGATCAGCAGGGAAATCTTTGTACGCATCAATGCCTCCAAATGGAATTTCCCCAATCTTACCATGCGGAAGGCCCGACCATCGCTTTCACCAGCCGCCAGCACGCGGAGTTGACGGGGGTGGGCACGCCCGCCTTTTCCCCGTGCTGGGTCACCGCGCCGCAGATGGCGTCGATCTCGGTCGGCGCGCCGCGCAGCACATCCTGCAGCATCGACGAGCGGTTGGCCGCTGTCTTGCGCGCCACTTCCTCCACCATCTCAACAGGATTCTCGAATGGTAGGCGGATGCCTTCCGCGCGGGCCACGGACGCAGCCTCCAGTGCCAGGTCCGCCATCAGGCGGCGCGCCTCGGGGCGTTCGAGCAATTCGCCGTTGGGGACACGCAGCAGGGCGGTCAGCGGGTTGATGGCGGCGTTGATGACCAGTTTGCCCCAGGCCAGCGACTCGGTGTCTGGAACGGATTCCACCTGAAAGCCCGCCGATTGCAGCGCCGTCTCCACGGGACCCAGGGCTGGATTCCGTTCCAGCGAGAGGACTCCCTCTCCGCCCGGGCGGACTAGTCCGGGACCCAGCAGGGTTGCTCCGGTGGTGGTAACGCCCAGGACAACGCGATTAGGCCCGAGGTCCCGCGCGAAGATTTCGCGGTTGCCGATGCCGTTTTGCAGGGTGACAGCCATCCCGTCCGCCGCGAGGCATTCTGCCAGTTGACGCGCGGCGCGCGCCGTCTGCCAGGCCTTGACGAGCACCAGTGCAACGCGCGCGCCGCTTACCTCGCGCGGGGCATCCGTCGCGTGGATGGGGACGCTGTGTTCCAGGCCGTCCCCGTCCACCCAACGAGCGCCGTGTTGATGGAGCGCCTCAATACCTGCCTGCCAGGTGCCCAGCATCGAGACGTGGGTTCCCGCCATGCCCAGACGCGCGGCGAACAGCGTAGCCAGCGCGCCCGTGCCGACGATGAGGATGTCCATTGCGTGTGACTATAGTTCCTTCAGCAGCGAGTCCCATTCCGCGTCGGCCATCTCGACGGTGTGCTCGGCGGCGGGGAAGGCGCGGGACTGCACGTCCGCGATGTATTCGTGGAAGGCGCGGGTCATCTCGCCGTTGAGGTTCGCATATTGCTTGACGAATTTGGGCGTGAAGCGGTCGAACAGGCCGAGCAGGTCATGCGCCACCAGCACCTGACCGTCGCAGCCTGCGCCCGCGCCGATCCCGATGGTGGGGATGGACAGCCGCTCGGAAATGAGCCTGGCCAGCCGCGCAGGCACCGACTCGAGCACCAGGCTGAAGCAACCCGCCTCTTCAAGAATCAGCGCATCTTCGAGCAGACGTTTGGCGGCGCGGGCGGTCTTGCCCTGGGCGCGGAATCCGCCCAGTTGGTGGATGGACTGCGGGGTCAGGCCGATGTGTCCCATCACGGGGATGCCCGCGCTGGTGATGGCGCGCACCGCGTCGGCGCGCTCGTGGCCGCCTTCGAGCTTGACCGCGTCCATGCCTGCCTCTTTGAGGAAGCGGCCCGCATTGCGCACGGCATCCTCCACCGAGACTTGGTACGACATGAACGGCAGGTCGCCGACCAGCAGCGCAGATTTGGCGCCGCGCGCCACGGCGCGGGCATGGTGCAGCATCTCGTCCATGGTGACAGGCAGGGTGTTCTCATACCCGAGCACCACCATCGCCAGCGAGTCGCCGACCAGGATCGAGTCGATGCCCGCCTGGTCCATGGCGAGGGAGGTGGGATAGTCATAGGCCGTCAGCATGCTGATCGGCTCGCCGCGCTCCTTCTTCTGGCGGAACGTGAGCGTGGTCACTTTTTTGCGCGCGGGCGCAGCGGTAAAGACGGGAGCAGGGGTGGACATAAGGGGTACCCTCCGATAAAGGTAGAGTCCGCTGTGACGCCGCCCCCTGGTGTGCGTCTGTGCGTTGGATACGACATGCCATCGCGTTCTTTCGGATACACGTGGCAGGCAGGATTATTCCACAAAAGTCCGTTTTCGCCTATAATAAAATTATAAGAAAACGAGTAACTTTGATGAAGAGGCTCTGACAAATTTCAAGGAGGAACCATGCGTAGGATGTTCGGCTTTTTGATCGGTGTCTTCGTGGGGGCATTGGTCGGTTCGACGGTGGCGCTGTTGCTCACGCCCGAATCGGGCAACGAATTGCGCGCGGAACTGCGTCAGCGCGGCGAAGGCTTCGTCGGCCAGATCCGCTCTGCGGCGGACGAGCGCCGCATCGAATTGCGCCGCCGCCTCGAGGCGCTGCGCGCCCCGCGTGAAGTGGAGATCTGATCCCGCTTCAGCGCGCCAGTTTGTTGTAAAACCCTTCGACCTGCGCCATGCAGGTCGAGTATTCTGCGCGAGTGGCGATGATCTTCGCGGTCAGACCTGCGGCCTGTTCCCGCAGGTCTTTGTTTTCCAAGGCTGCGAGGATGCCTTCGGCCAAGGCGCGCGGGCTGGAGGCATCCACCAGCAGACCGTTCTTGCCGTGCGTGATCCATTCGCGGATCGACTCGAGGTCGCCCGCCACGGGGAAGCAGCCGCAGGCCATCCCTTCGAGCAGCGAGTTGGGTGTGCCGTCATGGAAGCTGGGCGAGACCACCACCTGCGCCGCGCGGAAGACCTCCGCCATTTGAGCGTGCGGCATGGACGGGTTGAGCGTGACGGCGTGCCCGATGCCGAGTTCCTGAATCCATTGCAGGGCCTGGACCTCGCCCGCCATGGACGAGCACACGAAACGCGCGTCGGGTCGTTTCTCGAGCACCAGCGGAATGGCGCGGAAGAAGGCCTCGTTGTGCACGTAGGCGCGGAATCCGCGCGGGTTGACGACGATGGGCCCTTCGGCGGGCGTGGACGGTGGATGAAAAATCTCGGTGTGGATTCCGCCGTTGCCCGGCGTGACCAGGGTGGGACGTTCGGCAGCGAAACCCATTTGCTTACCGAGGCGGATGTCGCGCCAGCAATCGGCGTGCAAGGCGTCGGCGGCCTTCAACGTCCATTGCGTGTAATGACGCATGAGCGGCGTGGACCGGGCGTGCAGGGTGAAGTCGTTGCCCCAGACCGAGACGATCAGCGGCGCGTCCATGTAGGCGTCGGCAGCCAGCATGCCCTCGTACGGAATCCGCAGGGCGTGGACCAGGTCGGGTTGGACGCGCTCGAGCAGGGCGCGCAGCGCGCGGGCGGCGCGGGGAATGGTCAGGGGGCCGAGCCACTGTCTCATGGCGGTACGCAGGCCGAGGGTCCGCGCGGAAGAGGGGGCGGGGGCGGCGCTCGGCTTCTTCATCCCGCTGAAGGCCACGGGCACGGTGTACAGCCCGCTGACGGGGAAATCCAGCGAGCAGGCGAAGGTGGAGGCGAGGTGAACCTCATCGCCGCGTTCGACGAAGTGGCGGATCCAGTTTTGGGTGATGGGGGAGCGGCCGTCGGCCACAAAGAATAGGCGCATGGGGGCATTATACGTCATTGCCCGATGCCTTGAGCCGTAGTATATTTGGCAAAGTCTATGAGCAAAGGCCGAATCCTGATCATCGAAGATAACATGGACAACCACGAGTTGATCCGTTTCTTCCTGGAGCGCGACGGGTTTGATACGTTCCTGGCGATGACGGGGGCCGAAGGGGTGCAGGCCGCCCTCAAGCAGCTGCCCGACCTGATCCTCGTGGACCTGGCGTTGCCCGTCATGGACGGTTGGGATGCGACCCGCACCATCAAGGCTGACCCGAAGACGACTCACATCCCGATCGTGGCGGTCACGGCCCGCACCATGCCGCTCGACCGTTCGCGCGCGATGATGGCGGGTTGCGACGAGTACATTGCCAAACCGATCGATTTTGGGGCGCTGCTGCGGGTGGTCAACCGCCTGATGGAGCGGGTGAATCGGGCGGACGAGTGATGTGGTATATTAAACCCAATTGTGTAAAAAATCACTAATGAAAAGGAATTTCATGAGATGAAACAGATTTGTGTGATCGGCGTTGGATACGTTGGCATCGTGACGGGCGCGTGTTTTGCCGACCTAGGCAACCGCGTGGTGGCCCTGGATGTCAACGAGCAGCGCATCGCGAATTTGAAGAAGGGCATCATGCCCATCTACGAGCCTGGCCTGGACGAACTGGTCAAGCGCAACGTGAAGGCGGGACGGCTTTCGTTCACTACTTCGTACGAGGAAGCGGTCAAGGGCGCCGAATATGCTTTCATCGCGGTGGGGACTCCCTCTGCCGCCAACGGTGAAGCGGACCTGCAATATGTGGCGGCTGCGGCGACCTCCATTGCCAAGAGCATGACCGCGCCGTTGATCATCATCAACAAGTCCACCGTGCCGATCGGGACGGGGGATTGGGTGGCCGATATCGTGAAGGGCGCCCAGCCCAAGCCGATCGACTTCTCGGTGGTATCCTGCCCCGAGTTCCTGCGTGAGGGTTCGGCCATCGGCGACTTCATGAATCCGCACCGCACCGTGATCGGCTCGCTCGACCGCGACGCCGCCAACAAGGTGGCCCAACTCCACCTGCCGCTGCGCGCGCCCATCGTCATCACCGATCTGCGCACCGCGGAAATGATCAAGTACGCCAGCAATGCCTTCCTGGCCACCAAGATCTCCTTCATCAACGAACTGGCCGACCTGTGCGAAAAGGTTGGCGCGGATGTGAAGGAAGTGGCCGCGGGCATGGGCTACGACGCGCGCATCGGCCGTCACTTCCTGGATGCAGGCCTGGGCTGGGGCGGCTCGTGCTTCCCCAAGGACGTGGAAGCGCTGGCCTTCATGGCCAATGAACGCGGCCTCGAGCCGAAGATCCTCAATTCGGTCATGGACGTGAACTATGACCGCCGCACGGCAGTCGTCCGCCGCACCGAGGAGATGGTCGGCGGCTCGCTCAAGGGCAAGACCGTGGGCCTGCTCGGACTGGCCTTCAAGCCCAACACCGACGACATGCGCGACGCGCCGTCCATCGATATCGCCAACGAGTTGATCGAGTCGGGCGCCAAGGTGCGCGGATACGATCCCGTGTCGATGGATGTGGCCCGCCCAATCCTACCCGCCGTGGAGTTCTTCAACGATCCGTACGAACTGGCCAAGGGCTGTGATGCGCTGATCGTGGTCACCGAATGGAACGAGTTCAAGCAGCTCGACCTGGAAAAGGTCAAGGGCCTGCTCAAGTCGCCTGTCATTTTCGACGGCCGCAACATCTACGACCCGAATCACATGAAGGCGATGGGTTTCACCTATCGCGCCATCGGACGCGGGTTCAACGGAAAGTAGTTCCTTCGCGCAATCGATCCAAGTGGTCTGAGCATCCCTCGGGCCACTTGGATTTATTTCCCCACCTCTTTGATTCCCAACTCATGACTCACCCTCCTGTTTGCAGTTACGAAGGCTCCGATTACCAGACTTCCTTCTGGGATCAGGGCGGACGTCAGTACGAAGACCGCACCGAGGCCATCGCGTTGAAGCGCCTGCTCCCCGCGGGCGGAAAGCTCATGCTCGAACTCGGCGCGGGCGCTGGACGCAACACGCCGCGCTATGCGGGCTACGAGCGCATCGTGGTGCTGGATTATTCACGCACACAATTGGAACAGGCCCAGCAACGGCTCGGCCTTTCGGACAAGTACATCTACGTGGCAGCGGACGTGTACCGCCTGCCCTTCGTGGACGGCTTGTTCGACGGCGCGACCATGATCCGCGTGCTGCATCACATGGCGGATGCGCCCAAGGCGCTGGCCCAGGTGCGGAATGTGATGGGGCCGAACGGCGTGTTCATCCTCGAATTCGCCAACAAGCTGAACCTGAAGGCGATGCTGCGCTACTGGCTGGGACGGCAGAAGTGGAGTCCGTTCACTCTGGAGCCGGTCGAGTTCGTGGAGTTGAATTTCGACTTCCACCCGAAGGCGGTCCGCCAGTGGCTGACAGGGCTGGGCTTCCGCATCGAACGCACGCTGACGCTTTCGCACTTCCGCATGGGATTGCTGAAGCGCCTCATCCCGATCGGGATTTTGGTCTTCTTCGATTCGCTCTTCCAGTGGACGGGGGCCTGGTGGCAGTGGACGCCGTCTGTGTTCGTGCGGGCCGTCCGGCAGGGTGGGGCGGCCTCGGCGGGCGGATTCTTCAAGTGTCCGCAGTGCGGCGGTTCGGCGCTGGAGGAAGGCCCGGGCGGCCTGACCTGCCCCGGGTGCGGGAGCCGCTGGGAGGTCCGCGATGGGATTTACGATTTCCGCGAGCCGATGAAATGAATCAAAAAACGGGATGCGCCAAATGGCCATCCCGTTTTGGTTTGGGGAGGAGAGTCAACTTCCGTCGGGGCGGCCGAGCAGGCGGGCCAGCACCTGACGGGCGTTGTCGTCCACCATGGCGAGGACTTCGTCGCCCGCTTCCAGCATGGTCGTGCCGCGCGGCAGGATCATCTTGCCGTCGCGCAGGATGCCCGAGATGGTGCAGTTATCGGGCAGGCCCAGGTCTTTGATGGCCGCGCCGACGGCTTTGGCGCCAGGAAAGATCTTTTCCTCGACGATGGAGTATTGGCCGCGGCGGATCTTGAGCATGGTCATCATGTCGCCCAGCGACATTTCCTCGGCGCTCAGGCGCGCCAGGATCTCGGCCTGGTTGAGCGAGACGTCCACGCCCATCTCCGGCGTGAAGAGCCAGGCGTTCTTCGAGTTGTTGATGCGGGCAATGACGCGCGGCACGTTGAACTCGAACTTGCCCAGCGAGGTGATGACCAGGTTGGTCTCGTCCGAGCCTGTCACGGCGGCCAGGACCTGCGCCTTGTGAATCTCGGCCCGCTCGAGCACGGTGGGGGAGGATCCATCGCCGTCGATGATGATGCCTTCAGGCAATTCCTTGATCAGTTTTTCCAGAATACCTGGCCGCTCGTCGATCACGCGCACGGCGTGGCCTGCATCCAGCAGGAATTTGGCCAGTTGTGAGCCTGTATTTCCGCCGCCGACAACAATGACAAACATGGCTAGCTCCTTTCCATGCCGAGCAGTTCCTCCAGCCGTTGCATGGCCGAAGGCAGGACCGCCAGGTAGATCATGTCGCCGTCCTGGAACTCGGTGCCCGAGACGGGGATGAAGGTATGGTCGTTGCGGGTGATGGCTGTGACCAGCACCTCGCCCGGGACGTTGAGTTGCGTCACGCGGTGACCGCTCAGCCGCGCGGGCGCTTCGACCCGTACCAGGGTCGCGCCGCCATCGGGGAAGACAGCCAGCGTGTCGAGGTCGGTGTGAGTGATGACTTCGACGATGCGTTCCGCGCCCCAGGCGGTGCTGGAGATGGTGGTCAGTCCCAGCCGCTGATAGACCTCCGCGCGCACGGGATCGTACAACCGCGCCACCACGCGCGGCACGCGGAAGATGTTGCGAGCAATGCGGGCCGCCACGATGTTGGCGTTGTCCGACGAACTGGCCGAGACGAAGCCCTCGGCGGATTCCACGCCTGCTTCGATCAGCACATTGCGGTCGAAGCCCAGTCCGCGCACGACCCGGCCTTTGAAGTCCGCGCCCAGACGTGCCAGCGCGGTGGCGTCATGGTCGATCACGGTGACCTCATGTCCCTGTTGCACCAGCAACTGGCTGACGTGCGAACCGACCCGTCCACAACCCATGATGATGATTTTCATTGTCTAACCTCTTGAAGCGTGAGAGCGGACATCTTGCGATCGCGCCTGTCCTTCCAGCCGCGCACGATGGCCTTGCGGATCCACTCCACTGAATATAACACCAAAGCGTAGGAGCCCAGCACGATCCACATCCAGCCTGGCAGCGGGACGTGCAGGAACAACCTGGCCAGGGCGGGGATGTATATGATGCTGACGATTCCCAAAATCTCGATCAAGATGCCGCCCCACAAAGCCTTGTTGCTCAGCCAGCCGAGGTTGGAACTGCGCGAACGGTCTGAGCGGCAGGCCAGGGCGTTGCCCACCTGGGCTGTGACCACACCCGCGTGATAGACCGTGGCGGCCAGCAGCATGGCGTGCTCAAAGGGGATGTTCAGGCGGATGTCCACCAGGTTTGCCAGCGGAGCCAGGAAGCCGAGTCCCAACCTGTGAATGTGACCTGACAGGATGAACACACCCAGGAATCCCGCAAAACACAGCGCAGCCTCGAGCGACCCGAGCCAGAACGCGCGCCACAGCAGCCCACGGTCCAGCAGGGGCTGATTGCGCGGGCGCGGCGGATGTTTCATCACGTCGGGCTCGGGTTTCTCCATGCCGAGCGCCAGCGCGGGGAACATATCAGTACCGAGGTCGATGGCCAGCACCTGGCGCACGCTCAGGGCCAGCGGCACGAGCGGGAAATTGGCCTTGACGATGAAGGGCATCAACTCGGGGATGTTGCTCGAAAAAATGTAGGTGATGAATTTGCGGATATTGTCGAATACGCCGCGGCCTTCTTCGATGGCAGCAGTGATCGCGCCGAAGTCGTCCTGGGTCAGGATAATGTCGGCGGCCTCCTTGGCCACGTCAGTGCCGACCTGTCCCATCGCGATGCCCACGTCTGCTTTGCGCAGGGCAGGGGCGTCGTTGACGCCATCGCCCGTGACGGCCACCACCTCGCCGCGCGCCTGGAAGGCGGAGACGAGTCGCATCTTGTGTTCGGGGGCCATGCGCGCGAAGAGCACTTCCTGGTCGAGCAATTCCTGCAACGCCACATCTGACAGTTCGTCCAGTTCCGCGCCCGTGAGGATCAGCGGATTAAGCGTGGTGAGCATGCCCACACGCCGCGCCACGGACTCGGCCGTCAGGCCGTAATCGCCCGTGATCATCACGATGCGGATGTTCGCCTCACGACAGGTCTGCACGGCCTTCTCGACCTGTGGCCTGGGCGGGTCCATCATGGCCATCAGCCCGAGGAAAGTCAGGTCGCGCTCGACGCTCTCGGCGGTGTACGCCCCCTCGCGCGGAGGCAGCTCACGGCGCGCCAGGGCCAGCACGCG
Source organism: uncultured Anaerolineaceae bacterium (assembly GCA_964524485.1). GTDB lineage: Bacteria > Chloroflexota > Anaerolineae > Anaerolineales > Villigracilaceae > JACPVF01. The sequence goes on from CAZGFR010000005.1 coordinate 59,066, forward strand.
CAGGGCATTGCGCGCGTAATCGTCGTTGACGGCCATGATCTCGGCCCGCAGTGGATTGGTCAACGGGATCACCTCATCGTGGATGAGGATTTTCGTACACAATTGCAGCACCTCACGCGGCGAGCCTTTGACGAAGGCAATCTCGCGGTTGACCTCGCGATGGATGGTGGTCATGCGTTTGCGGCGCGCGTCGAAGGGCAGTTCGTGAATGCGCGGCAGGATACGGTTGACCGCCTCCTCGGTGATGCCGTCCTTCATGGCGGCTACTTTTAACGCCGCTTCAGTCTGGTCGCCGAGGCTGCTCCAGCCTGGATGCTCGAGCGTGGGGGCGTTGACGCGCGCGTTGTTGCAGCACGAGGCCACCTCCAGCAGGCACAGCAAGTCCTTCTCCCAAGGTTGTCCATTCGGGTCGGGCGAGAATTTTCCCTCGGGTTCGTAGCCCACGCCTGAGACCTTGACGCGTTTGCCCGCCACCCACAGGTCGCGAACCGTCATCTGATTCTGGGTCAGCGTGCCACTCTTGTCGGTGCAGATGACCGACACCTGCCCAAGCTTTTCCACCGTGGACAGTTTCTTGGCCAGCACCCCGCGCTGCGCCAGACGTTGGACGGCCGCCGCCAGCGACAACGTCAGCGTGGCGATCAGCCCTTCGGGGATGACGGCCACCACGATGCCCAGCGCCAGCAGAATGACCTCATGCACGGGGAAGTTGAGCGAGAAATATCCCACCACGATAACGATCGCGCCAATGCCCAGCGCAATCCAGGCCGTGGACTTGCTCAGGCGGTTGAGCTCCTTCTGGAAGGGGGTCGGCTCCTCCTCGATGGACTGGGTCAGCCGCGCGATGCGCCCGAACTGCGTGGACATACCCGTGGCGATGACCACTGCCCGTCCTGTTCCTGAAGCGATGGACGTGCCCGCAAAGATCAGGTTGGGACGGTCCAGTTCGCTGATGCCGCTTTGCAGGGAGGCATCCGCCATCTTGCGTGCGGGGATGGCTTCGCCTGTCAGCGTGGCGTTGTTGGTGCGCAGGCCGTACTCTTCGAGCACGCGCGCATCCGCGGCAATATTGTCGCCTTCGGCCAGCACGAGGATGTCGCCTGGCACGACCTGGCTGGAGGGGATGTAACTTTCCACGCCTTCACGGATCACATGCGCGAAGGACGGCAGGATGGCGCGCAACTTCTCGATGGCCTGTTCTGCGCGATATTCGCGCCAGAAGGAAAAGCCCGCGTTGACCAGGATGATGCTCCAGATGATGAGCGCCAGCAGCCCGTCGAGTTGGGTCAGCGCCGCCAGCCCGACTGCCAACAGCACCAGCGTGGGCGGATGTGCAAGTTCCCGCAGCCAGCGCTCCCAGACGGGCGTTTTCTTTTGCTGCGTCAGGAGGTTGGGCCCGTAGAGCTGTAGGCGCGACTCAGCCTCCGCACTGGATAACCCAGCGGCGGATGTCTCGAGCGCTTCGAGCGCTTCGGAAACACGCAGGCTGAAAATGGGAGTGGACATGGAAAGCTGATGTCATTGCGAGGGCGTGAGCCCTCGCAATGACAGGGATAAATCAGGACTCTTTCCCAGAGGGAGCGGTTTCCTTCGGCGCGCCGCCCAGCTTCGGTTCAGGATGATCGAGGTACTGGTCGAGCAGCGAAGGCGCCTCAGGATGGTCCACATGCAAGGCGTGGTCGTAGTCGCCTGCGGCCACAGGCACAGGTTCGAAGCGGACAGGGCGCCGCACGCCAAACAGGTCGAAGAAATGGGTCAGACTGACCAGCACGCGTTCGCGCAGACCGTAGCGATATTCCTGCATGCGCAGCGATTGCCATTCGACGATGGATGCCATCGAGCCCTGCACGCGTGCCTTCTCGCGCACGATGCGATGGATGGTTTTCGGGTCACGATAGCCGATGGGCGAGATCAACAGGGCGTTGGCCGCCAGCACCAGCACGCTGAAGGTGATCAGTACCACCCAGCCGCCTTCGCTCCATTTGCCCACGATCTGGCCGATGAACACCAGCCCCGAGAGGAGGCCCGCAAAGGTGGCCCCGAAACTGCCCCAGAAGCGCGCGGCTCCCTTGGCGGTTTGCAGGATGTGCTTGCGGATGGCGAAACCCATCACCATGATCGGCATGAACACGCCGATGCCGTAATACGGGACAGCTGCGCTGGTATTGCCGCGCACCAGCAGTTGGATGACGACCGCCACGATGAAGCCTGCCGTGACCGAGCGGGTGAACGTCCCTTGCGGGTTGCGATACACCACGATCTCGGGGATCTCGCCGATGGCCACATCGCGCCAGGCAGTGGCCTGCAGGTCCTGAAAGGCGGTCATCGATGCGGCGGCCAGCAGGGCCACGGCCAGGATCTGATACGCCCAATACAGGATGTTACCGCCAGGGATCTGACCAAAGCCGATGTAGGCCAGGTTGCCCACCAGCGAACGTCCCAGCGTGCCGTCGAAGACGTTGAAGTGAAAGGCAAAGTAGGCCAGGAAGGCCGTGGTCAGGCCGCCGTAGAACAGGAACGAGGTCTGCACCATGCGGCCGATGCCCGACTTGCCGCTGTAGAAGTTCCACAAGCCGTTGAGTTTGGGCATGTGCTGCTTGCCCCACTTGACCAGGCCGAAGTCCTCATGGATCACGAACTGGATGCCGTTCGACATGGCCTCCAGGCCCGAGAGCGCCACCAGGCCCTTCATCGACGCGGTCAGCATGTGATAGGCCGCCTGCCAGAAGGAGGGAGTGGTCGTCGGCTCGGTGAACGGCGCGGGCTGGACTCCCTGCGCCTTGGCGAGGAACAGGCCGATGCCCAGGACGATGGTCAGAAATCCGAAGATACCCAACAGGCTGAAGACCACGCGAGACGATTCGCCACGCCCGCGGATGGTCAGCCACCAGGTGATGGCCGCCATGCCCGCCCCCAGCGCAAAGCGGATGATCCACAACGTGTTGTAGGAGTTGGTGATCGAGAGCAATTGATCCACGCCCGAGAGGGTCGAGACCACGATGGTGAAGATGTAATCCTGGATCAGCACCACGGCCACCACCAGGCTCAAGCCTGGCGCCAGATAACGCATGGCCGCCGTGTACGAACCGCCGCCTTCGTTGAAGATGCCCAGCGAGTACATGTACAACGCGCCGAACACGATGTTGGCGAAGGCAATGACCACCACGGCGATGAAGGCATATTTCTGCAAGCCGTAGGGATGCAGGGCGCTCATCATCTCGCCGGTGGCGTAAAAGTACGAGGTGAAGTAGTCCACGCCGAAGAGGGCCAGCGCGGCCAGCAGGCCGATCTGGCCTGCGCCATGCACGTGCGCATCCGCTTCGCGTTCACGCGGAGCCAGACGGAACGAGACGACGACGATTACGATTAAGAGAGCAATAGAGAAGAACATTCTGGGCCTATCAGTTTTCAGTGTCAAAAGCCTGTTCGAGCAGGTCGAGCAGACCGAGCAAATGCTTGCGGGTGGAAAGGTTGTAGCGCGTGTCCTGGCTGACCTTGACTTCCTCTTGCTGGACCGCGCGGACGACGAAGGCAGGCACGAACATGATGCGTCCCGACGGGATGACCTCGAAGTTGGAGGTATTCACCTTCAGGTCCTGGTCATCGAAGTAGGGCAGGCTCAGACGCAGGCCGCGGTTCAGGCTGCCAGCCGCGGCGCGGTCCTTGATGCGGGCGATGATGTCCATCACCTGGTAGATGGCCAGCGCGCGGCCCTGGTTGACGAGTTGTCCCAGCATGCCGTAGCGCTTCTTGGCATATTCCTCGTCGGCAGAGATGTAAGGGGCCAGCGCCACCGCCAGGAACAGCACCTCCATGAAGCGCTGCATCGACTTAACGTGCGCCTCAGCCTCGTCCACTGACTTGGCCAACAGGCTGCCATCTTCATCGAAAGCCACCCACTGCGGCAGGAAGAACTTGCGCGCATACGGCACGAACGGCACGAGCAGGTCGCCGCGGCCTTCGTCGGTCTGGCCTTCCTCGGCGATGGCATCGGTGGATGCCGTGATGGCGGACTTGGGCTCCAGGCCGTCCGTCTCGGGGATGGAAGGGATGGTCTCATCCTCGTCGGCGGGCTGGTAGCTCACCGACCTGCCCGCGGGCAGCATCTGATGCACCATGTGGAGCACGGTGGCGTGGCGCAGCAATCCCGCCGCCACGGAGACCGCGCGGTCGGGCGACTGTTCCAGTTCGATGAAGGTATGGCGCATTTCCTTGTACAGTTCCACCTTGCGGAAGCGGTTGAAGAAACTGCCCGCCGAGCGGGTGCGCTGATTCTGCGGAATGGTCACCAGCGCGGGCTGGGCCACGTTCTCCAGCGTGCAGACCACGCGGTCAGGCAGGGAGAAGCTGACCTGCGAGTCGCCGTCCACGACGGCCTGGGCGATCTGCTTGCCTTGCGTTTCGAGGAATCGCTGCACGATGGCGGGCTGCGCCGCAAACAAGGCCTGCTGGCGTTCGTACTCTTCGGCCAGACGGTCGGATAACACTTTCGGATTTGTCTCTAACATGTTGAACCTTTGAAAAAAATTATGAGAATAGCGAGTTCCAGCCCCAGACCGCGCCGACCTCGATCAGGACGGACAGGTACATCAGGCCGGTGTGAGCCCAATCCTTCGGGAGATGAGCCAACCCCACTTGCAGCCACAGGAAGCCTGTGATCAGGCCAAGGGAGCCGCCCCAACCCAGCAGGCTGGACATCCATTGCGGGCGCGGCGATTCGACGGGATAGACCCCGTCGAGCACGTACACCGTGGACTTCAGGTTCGACTCGAGCAATTCACCCAGCGACCTGCGTCCCAGGCCCGCGGGCTGCCCCGCAAAGCAGACGACAACGTCGCCTTCCCGCCAGTTCTTGCGGACGGCGTCCAGCCAGTCGCGGCCGAACTCGACCCTGGATTCGACGGGTCTGTCCTCGGACGAGACCATCGCCCCGAGCGTGACCATGCGCCTGCGCAGGCTGGCTTCCTGGACCTCGTCATGGCACAGGCCGAGGAGATGGACCCTGCCTTGAAGGGACGCGGCCAACTCCCACACCCTGCGGGCGGCGTTGACGGAATCCGCTTCGGGGTCGGGCATCAGGACGAGTAAACGGCGGGCAGGCCCGGGGTCCACGGAATCGGGCAGGACTGCGAAGGCTGGGGCGGCTGGGCGGGAGTCGAGTCTGTGCATGGGTACCTCACGAATGAGGTAATCCTATTCCCCCGGCATAAAACGGTGACAAAAAATCAGGGCAATCGTGTAAAGGACAAATAAAAACGCCCTTTTGTAAGGGCGCTGCAAGTTTGGTTCCTCCGCCTGAGCGTGGTCGAAGGGCGAAGTTACTCATCCGCAATGAAGCGATACCCGATGCCAGGCTCGGTGAGGATGTATTGCGGCTGTTCGGGGTCAGCTTCGAGCTTCTTGCGCAACTGGCGCATGTAGACGCGCAGATATTCGGTGTGGTCAGCGTCGGCGGGACCCCAGACGTGGGTGAGGATGCTCTGATGCGTGAGCACGCGTCCGTGGTTGGCGGCCAGGTAGGCCAGCAGCTTGTACTCGGTGCCAGTCAGCTTGATCTCCTCCTCGCCGCGCTTGACCAGATGCCAGGCCAGGTCGATCGACAAGTCGCCTGCCTTGACCAGTTTGCTCTGCGCCCCCTGTCGGCTGCTGGAATGACGCAGCGCCACGCGCACGCGCGCCAGCAATTCCTCGATGCCGAAGGGTTTGGTCAGGTAATCGTCGGCGCCCTGATCGAGGGCGGCCACCTTGTCGCGTTCGCTGTCGCGCACCGAGAGGATCAGGATCGGGCACTGCGTCCACTCGCGCAGGCGGCGTGTGACCTCGATGCCGTCGATGTCTGGCAGGCCCAGGTCGAGGATGACGATGTCGGGTTCGCGGGCCGCGGCCAGGGTCAGGCCTTCCTCGCCGCGGCTGGCGGTGCTGACCTGGAATCCCTTCTCGGTCAGGATGGTGCGGATGGCGCGTTGGATCTGCGGTTCATCGTCGATGACGAGGATGTGCGGCGCGTTGCTCATTCGATCTCCGTGTCGGGCGGGAGTTGCGGGGGAGGGGAGCCTTCCCAGGTGAGGGGCAGGGTGAAGTTGAAGGCCAGGCCATCGCTGACATTCTCGGCCCAGATGCGCCCGCCGTGCGCCTCGATGATGCCTTTGCAGATCGAGAGGCCCAGGCCTGTGCCCGTCACGCGGTCGGCGGCGGTGATGCGGTAGAACTTGTCGAAGATGCGCTCGAGATGCTCGGGCGGGATCTGCGGCCCCTGGTTGCTGACCTGCACATGGATGACCTCGCCCTCGACCTTGGCGCGGATGCGGATGACCGAGGCGGCGGGCGCATATTTCAGGCTGTTGCTGATCAGGTTGGTGAAGACCTGTTCCATCTGGACGTAATCGACGGGGACCATCGGCAGGCTCTCGGGCACGTCCACGTTGAGCCTGTGAGCTTCGATGGCGTGACGCATACGCGCCAGCACGCTGCCGAGGATCTCGGGCAGGATGTTCCACTCACGCTTGGGCTTGAGCGCCCCCGACTCGATGCGCGACATGTCGAGCAGGTTGCCGACCAGCATGTTAAGGTGGTCGGCTTCATCGTCGATGGCAGCGATCAGTTCCACGCGCGCGAGCGAATCCCAGCTGACCTCGTCCCGCCGCAGGCTGGAAGCGGCCGCCTTGATGGTCGAGAGCGGCGTGCGCAATTCGTGCGAGACCGAGGAGAGCAGCACCGATTTCAAGCGGTCGCTTTCCTCGAGGACCCGCGCGCGCGATTCGGCCTGGGCCAGACGCGCGCGTTCGAGCGCCAGCGCGCCCTGGCTGGCAAAGGTCTGCAACAGCCGCTTTTCGCTGGACGAGATGGCTGGTTCCGTACGCCACAGGCGGATCTCGCCGAGCACGCCGCGCGCCGCCTGGATGGGGACGGTCAACTCGGCGGCGCGGACGGGAGCCTGCGCCTCAGGCAGACAGTAGGGGGCGTCCGCGCCCTGGATGTGGATCTCGACGTGCTCGCCGTCCGCGGTGGCCTGTACCTGTCTGGCCAGGATTTCCGCGATGGTGCGGTCGTCGTGCAGACCCGTCAGCGCGGTGCTCAGTTCGTAGAGCTGGGTTGCCTCGCGCTCGCGGGCCGTGGCGGATAGAGTCCCAGCCTGGGCGCGTCCCACCAGCTGGCTGATGACCACCGCCACGATCAGGAATACCATCAGCACCACCAGGTCGCCTGCCTGGTGCACGGCCAGCGTGTAATAGGGTTTGATGAAGAAATAATTGAAGGCAAAGAAAGCCAGCGCGGCGGTGGTAATGCCTGGCCGCAACCCCCACAGGACGGTGATCAGCACCACGGGCAGTAGATAGAGCAGGGCGATGATGGAAGTTTCCAGCGCCTCGCGCATGGTGAAGAAGGCTGCCGTCACCACGGCCACCAGCAGGACCGCCAGGAAATAGCGCAGCGCATGGGACGTGACGTAGGATAATCGCATGCGTAGATTATACGCCAGCCGATGTCCCCGCCTTGAATACAAAATCCCCTCGGTCCGACAGGGCCGAGGGGACCAGGTCAACGGTACGGTTATTTCTTGTAGGTGCTGAACTTGAAGGGCGCGTACAGCGGGCAGAAGGCCACGACGGCCGTCAGCAGGAACACCGCGCCGAGCACGAGCAGGACGATGCCGAGCGCACCCGTCACGGCGCCACTGAAGTACAGGTAGGCGAACAGGGCGGCGACGACGACGCGGACGATGCGATCGATATCGGACATATTGCGGTTCATGGGTAACTCCTTTGGTTTGGTTGGTTGTCCCCAGTATACGGATTTGGCCCTTGGTCGTCTGTGACAATGTCACATACCCACGTCATTGCGAGGAGGCCGTAGGCCGACGAAGCAATCTCATGTAACATGGGAATAGGAGATTGCTTTGGCCTACGCCCTCGCAATGACAGAACGCACAGGACGTTGGGCGGGTCGCCGTTTTACTTGCCGCTCAGCCCCTCGGCGTCCAACACTTCGACCTCGCCGCGTCGCACCTGAATCCACCCCCGCTCGCTGAAATCCTCCAGCAGGCGGCTGATGACCTCGCGCGAGCTGCCCAACTCGGCGGCGATCTCCTGATGCGTGACCTTGATCGGGTTCCCACGCTGGCAGCGTTCCAGCAGCAGGGAGGCCACGCGCGAATCCATGCGGCGGAAGGCCACCTCGTCCACGATGGACATGACGCTGGCCAGCCGCTGCGAAAGCAGCTCGAAGACGAACTCACGCCACGGGTCGTAGCGTTTAACCCAGTCGCGGAAAATATCCGAGGGGATCATCACCGCCTCGGCCTCCTTCTCGACGGTGGCAATGGCGGGGAAGGATTGGCGGCTGAGGATGGCGTTGGCGGTCAGGATACAGCTCTCGCCCAGCCCGAAGCGGTAGAGCGTAATCTCGCGTCCCGTCTCGCCGATCTTGTAAACGCGCACCACGCCCGAGATCAACAGCGCGATGGCATCCACGCGGTCGCCCTCGACGAAGACGTCATGTCCCACGGGTACGCGCGCCAGAAAAGCCGCCTGCTGGAACTCGCGCGCCAGTTGCGGGTCCGCGCCTTGCAGGAGGGGCAGAGAAAGTTGAATGCGGGAGAATTCGGTGGGAGTGAGCATGGGGAAAGTATAAACGTATTCTTTACTGTACAAACCTACATGGGACGCGGATTTACGCGGAAAACGCGGAGAGATAAAAATCAGCGTCCATCTGCGTTAATCCGCGTCCCAAAAGGAAAGGGTTGGGCGGCGAGTCTGGTTGTTAACTGATCTCGATCCAGTAGCGGCAAAATTCCGAGCCATCCTCGTTGAGGCCTGTGCTTTCGAGCACCCCGCCATTGACCTCGATCACGTGCCTGGACGGCAGGTTGGTCACATCGGTGCTGAGCATGGCCCTGGACTCGCCAAGTTTTTTGAGTTCCCCGAGCGCCAGCCGCAGGGCCTGCGTGGCGTACCCTTTTCCACGCTGGCTGGGGCGGATGTAATAGCCGATGTGCCCGCCACGTTCGCGCAGCTTGTCGTTGAGATAATGCCGCACCCGCACCAGTCCCATCGCATCGCCTGCCTCGTCGATGACCCAGAAGACGGTCTGCGGCACGTAGCCTGGCTTGAGTTTGGACGCGTCGGTCATGTCCATGCAGGATTGCAGGTATTCAGGAATGGTCATTTCACCGCGGCCAACCGCCGTGCCGTTGAATCCATTCTCGCCATCGCCCAAGTCGGCGAGCAGTTCGACCAGTCCGCGCGGGGCGGTGAGGGAGGCGGGTTCGAGGATCACACCTTCTCCATCACCCAGAAATGCGACAATCCCAACTCACGCAATGGAGTCTTCTCCAGAAATTGCAGCACGCCGCGCAGCACCTTTCCCAGCGGACCGAAGCGGGCGATGAGGTTGTCGTACGCGCCGAAGATGACGGTCCGCTCGATGAATTGTACGGGCAGCCCGTCGAACAGCTTCTGCATGTCGCCGCGTGAGTAGACGCGCACGTGCGGGGCCAGTTTGTCGCGCCAGACGCGCGGCAGATAATTGACGAACAGTTTGTTGCCGAAGTGATACTGTCCCTTCCAGTAGATGCCGTGCGTCTCATACGGATATCCACGGTTGGGGCAGAAGATCACGGCACGTCCGCCTGGTTTCAACAGGCGCACCATCTCGCGCACGGCGGCGCGGTCATCCTGCACGTGCTCGATCACCTCGTGGCTGAGGATCAGGTCGAAGGTCGAGGCGGGCAGCGGGACGAATTCTCCCGCCGCGTTGACGATGTGCGCCGAACGTTGATGCGCTTCCACGGCGCGCTCGAAGTCGAATTCCAACCCAACCACCTGCGCCCCCAACTCGGTCAGCTTCTCGACGTACATGCCCACGCCGCAGCCGTTCTCCAGCACCTGTCCGCGGATGCGCTCGCCCGCGGCTTGCTTGATCATTTCCAGGCGGCGCTGCTGCCCCGCTCTCCATACATAGGACGGTTCTCCGCGCAAGGCGGCTTTTTCGAAGTTGCGATCAGTCATGCGGATATTATACAGGAACAATATTTGACTTGACATTCCCGCGACCCAGTCCTATACTCACGCCACAATCGAACGGGGAGCCTGTGTCACAGGCTGAGAGGAGCGTACCACGCTCGACCCGCATCACCTGATCTGGATCATACCAGCGGAGGGACTCTCTTGACTCGTCAACCATCCTCCGCCTGGAGGATGGTTTTATTTTGACTCGAATTCTCATCTTCGCCAACGGCCACTTGCCTGACCTCGACGCTGCCCGCGCGATCGTCCACGCGGATGATTTCATCCTCGCCGCGGATGGCGGCACGCACAACGCCCTCGCGCTTGGATACACCCCCAATCTAATCATCGGCGACCTCGACTCGATTTCAGACGAGGAAAGAGGAAAGCTTGCCCTGAGCAGCGTCGAAGGGATGAAAGAGGCTGGCGTGCAGGTTATCCAATTCCCCCGCGACAAGAACGAGACCGACCTCGAACTGGCCATCCAACACGCCGCTGAGATGCAGCCCGAGCAGATCGTTATCGTCGGTGCCTTGGGTGGCCGCCTCGACCAGACCCTCGGCAACATCGCCCTGCTTTCCGACTTCCGACTCTCGACTCTCGACCTGCGCCTTGACGACGGGGTGGAGGAAATTTACTTTTGTCGGGACCAGGCTGAGGTCCACGGGCGGAGCGGGGAACTGGTCTCGCTGATTCCCTGGGGCGTGCCCGTTGAAGGCGTCCGCACCGATGGGCTGCGCTGGCCCTTGTCCGATGAAACCTTGTATCCCGATAGAACACGCGGCATCAGCAACGAACTGCTGGGCGAGCAGGCCACGGTCCGCATCCGCTCGGGCCTGCTGCTCGTCGTCCACCGCCGCGCCACTCAAGAAAGGTAACTCATGAAAAAACTTCTCTTACTTCTTTCCTCTTTCGTCTTTCTTCTCACTGCCTGTGCGCCTGCCTCCACGGCGACACCTACCCCCAGCGGCCCTATCACCCTCACCATCATGACCCACGACTCCTTCGCCGTCAGCCAGGAAGTGGTCGCGAAGTTCGAGCAGTCCAACAACGCCAAGCTGATCTTCGTGCCGAGCGGCGACGCGGGCGCAGCGCTCAACAAGGCCATCCTCTCGAAGGACGCGCCGCTGGCCGACGTATTCTACGGCGTAGATAACACCTTCCTCTCGCGCGCGCTGGAGGCCGACATCTTTGCGGCCTACGACTCGCCCGCCCTGGCCGACATCCCCGCCGAATTTCAGCTCGATGCACAGAAGCGCGCCCTGCCTGTCGACTACGGCGACGTGTGCATCAACTACGACAAGGCTTACTTTGCCGATAAGAATTTGTCCGTGCCGCAAAGCCTTGAAGATCTGACCAAGCCCGAGTACAAGGGGCTGCTGGCGGTCGAGAACCCTGCCACCTCGTCGCCTGGGCTGGCGTTCCTGCTGGCCACCATCAAGCACTTCGGCGAGACAGGCTATCTCGATTACTGGACGCAATTGCGCGACAACGGCCTGGTCGTGACCGACGGCTGGGAGACGGCCTACTACACCAACTTCAGCGGCTCGTCGGGCAAGGGACCGCAGCCGATGGTCGTTTCGTACGCCACCAGCCCCGCCGCGGAATTCCTCTTCGCCGACCCGCCCGTGGCCGAAGCGCCGACCGCCTCCATCCTCGGACCCGACACCTGCTTCCGCCAAATCGAATTTGTTGGCATCCTGAAAGGGACCGTCCACCCCGACCTCGCGCAGAAATTCGTGGACTTCATGCTGAGCGCCGACTTCCAGAACGATATGCCGATGCAGATGTTCGTCCTGCCTGTTAGCACGAAAGCGATTCTGCCCGATGCCTTCATTCAATACGCGGATACGGGTTCCGCCTCCACCTCGCTCGACCCCGCTTCCATCGCCAACAACCGCGAAGCGTGGATCAAAGCGTGGACGGAGACGGTGGTTCGGTAATGAGCTATTCAACTATTCAGCGAGTCAATGAATCAGCGAGTCGACGATTCGTTGATTCGTTGATTCGTCGATTCGCTTCTCTACCCGCCATTCTCTTTCTTGCGCTGTTCTTCTTCTATCCTCTTGCGCGCATCCTTGGCCTGACGCTCGATACGTCCGTCCTGACCTCGGACAATTTCCTTCTCACTTGGCGCGTCTTATCTTTTACCTTTTATCAGGCCTTCCTCTCCACGCTGTTGACCTTCCTGCTTGGACTTCCCGCCGCCTATCTCTTCGCCCGCTTCGACTTTCGCGGCAAGTCCCTGTTGCGCGCCATGACCGCCATCCCGTTCATGCTGCCGACCGTGGTCGTGGCTTCGAGCTTTAATGCGCTGTTTAGCCCGCGCGGCTGGCTCTCTTTCCTCCCTTCGACGTTGCTCAGGGCAAGCTTTCCTCTTTCCTCTTTTCCCCAACTTTCTTCCTTTGTACTTATCTTGCTTGCCCACGTCTTCTACAACACCACCATCGTCATCCGCATCATCGGCAACGCGCTGACCCAGCTTGACCCACGCCTTGAAGCGGCCGCGCGCACGCTCGGCGCGAATCCGCTCAAGGTGTGGACGCACGTCATTCTGCCATCGTTGCGCGTCCCGTTGCTGGCGGCTGGATTGCTGGTCTTCCTGTTCGACTTCACCAGCTTCGGCGTCATCCTGCTGTTGGGTGGAGCGAAATTCGCCACGCTCGAAGTGGAGATTTACATTCAGGCGCTGCAACTCCTGAACCTGCCGCTGGCCGCGCTGCTCTCGTTGATCCAACTGCTTTGCACGTTGACCTTTTCCATTCTGTACAGCCGCCTCTCCGCGCAGATGCTCATCCCCGCTGCCCCGCGTCCCTCTACTACGCGACGTCCCAAAACGCTGCTCGAAAAAATCTATACTGCATCTTCCATCTTTCTTCTTTCCTCTTTTTTTGTTCTTCCCCTTCTCGCCCTTCCCATCCGCTCCATCACCCGCCTTGAAGCCGACCGTGGTCAGCGCGGCGACGTGCAATACGGCCTGACGACTTCGTATTACAGCGAGCTCTTCATAAACCGACGCGGCTCGATCTTTTACGTTCCACCTGCCGAAGCAGCGCGTAACTCGCTGACCTA
>CAZGFR010000006.1:0-55476 GCA_964524485.1 uncultured Anaerolineaceae bacterium
CGTCAACCAGGTGGATAACGGCACGCCGTTCGAGATCAAGTGGTACGCGCTGAACGTGGACGGCCAGGACCCGAGCACGCCCTTCACCACCAGCGATTACAGCTATAACGGCGAAAGCACGTTGTACGCCAATATCTCCAGCACCGACCCCTCGGGCTTCCCTGCCGCCCAGTACAAGGTCGAGATCTACATGGACAACGTCAAGGTCGGCGAACAACAGTTCAACGTGCAGTAAGTTCGATGGCCCAGCAAAAAACGCGCTCTGAAAAGAGCGCGTTTTTTGCTTAACCAAGATCGGACGAATTGTCCTACGAGAGGATGACCTGCCCGCAGTACTCACACTTGTCCATGCCGAGTTCGAGGGTGCCGCCGCAGTTCGGACATTTGAAGGTCTCGACGCGGGTCTGGAAGCCTGCCGTCTTGAAGGCGGCTTCGTTGTCCGCCAGGTCGGCGCGCAGGCGTTTGAGGCGCGCCAGGTAGGCTTCGCCCGTCATCTCGCCCGATTTGCGCAGGCGTTCCACGTCGGCAATGGATTCCTTGAGCATGCGGCGCTCGGCTTCGAGCGATTCACGGCTCTTGTCCTGGAAGGCGACCTTCATCTCAGGCTTGGGCGGGATCGAGGCCAGGATGGCCGCGATGACCAGCATGACCGCGGAGAGGATCAGTCCCACCAGCAGCGGCGTGAACTGGAAGCCAGGGATGGAGTTGAAGTTGACCTTGTTGGTGCTGACCTGGCTGCCATCGGCGATGACCAGGTAGCGGTCGCCGCCCAGCTTGCCGATGTCGATGCGGGTGATGCCCGTCGAGTGCGAGGACAGGTTGAAGCGCGAGCCGCTCGCGTTGAAGATCGCCACCTGGCCCGAGTCGTCGCCGAGCACGGCCTCTTCCTTGCCGTCCTGGTCGATGTCGAGGCCCGCGATCTCGGTGACTTTGTCCGAGAGGGAGCCCGACCACAGCTGACGGGCGGTGGTCCCGTCGAAGGAGAAGGCCCAGACGCCGCCTTCCTTGCCGCCGACCACAACTTCACGCGAGGATGGGTCGCCGTTCAACTCCACGGTGCGCACCTCGCTGATGGGCTGGCCGAGCGACTTGTTGAACAGCACCGAGCCGTCCACGGCGCTGTAGATGAAGAACGCGCCATACTCGCCGCCTGTGATGACCTCGCTGTTGCCGTCGCCATTCAAGTCGAAGGCGCGCATGCGGCGCAATTGCTCCTGCGAGTGCGTCCAGATGGCGTTTCCCTGGGCGTCGTATACGCCGATGGACCCGTCATGGGTGGCGATGGCCACGTTGGGCTGACCGCCGATCAGGGCATCGTCCATGCCGCGCATCTCTTCGCTGCCGACGGTCGCGCTCCAGCGCGGCTGGCCGTCCAGGCCCAGGGACAGGACTCCGCCCGTGTTGTCGCCGAGCACGATCTGGGATCCCGACGCAAAGCGGATGACCGCCACACGCGAAGGGAAGCCGACGTCGAGCGCCTGCGCCAGGGGCTGGACCTGTCCCTTGCTGATGACGTCCACCGACATTCCCGTACCGACGTAGTACACGACGATGTCCTCGACGCCGTCGTTGTTCACGTCCCCGAGGGTGGTCTTGGGCGAGGAGTAATTGAAATTCCACAGCGAGTTGCCCGCGCCGTCCAGCACGCTGACGTTGTCCGTGTTCTGAAGAAATAGTTCATCCTGACCGTCGCCCGTCAGGTCGATGACCTTCATGCTTTCGGCCGTGTTATACGGCTGGGACCACACGAGGCGGTCACCGAACTTTTCAGCGGTGATCAGTCCGCTGAAGGAAAACACGCCCGCCACGGCCATGACGAGACAACTCAATACAATGGCTACCACAAAAGGGATGATCTTTTTGCTCATTTATGCGGCCTTTCGCTCTAAAAGAGAATATGCGGAATGGATGACGTTAAGGATGTGTTCGTGTTCCACTTCCTCGAAGGGGGAACTGGCGGTCAGGTTGATGATGCCGCCCTCGGTGCTGAAGTCGGTGATGGTGTATTTGCCGACGTTCTGGCCGTGGCGGAGGGCGGGATTGGAACCGATCTGGTACAACTCGGGGTTGACCACGATGCGCACCTTCAGGTCCTGTGCGCTGCCCTTGAACTTCTCGGGCTTCAGCTTGTACTTGCCGCTGATGCGGCTGCGCTTGGTGTAGGAGGCGCGCTTCTTAGATTTTTGCACCGCCGAGACGCGCAGCACATTGCCGTCATACAACTTGGCCTTGAGCGCCAGCCACTCGTCGCGGTAATAGTTGGTGGTGCGGTTCTGCGTGTCCTTGGCGGAGCGCGCCACCTTGGTGGGCAGCATGGACCCCGTCAGGTCGAGGTGACCCAGAAAGGTGGAACCAGGCCGCAGGTCATCGCGCAGGGTGTAGAGGATATGTTTCAGGTTTTCGTAACGGGGGGAGAAATCCAGCGAGTCGCTGCGGCGGATGCTGCGCGCCATCACGATGGCGGCAATCCACAGGGCCAGCCCGCCCGCCGAGAAGATCAGCGAAAAGTAGCCCAGCAGGAGCAGCAACACGTCGATCAGCGCCAGGCCGATGCCCGCAAAAAAGATCAGCATGGGAATCCAACGCCACTTGTCGCCCGCGGTTTCGGTGCGCTGTACCTCGGCCTTCAGGCGATTCATCCCCTGCAGGATGGACATGGGTTTATCGGCCAGGGAAATGTAAACAGGCGCGTAATTCTTTTTCCCGAACGCGCCCGCGGTGGGGACCTTCTTCCGCGCGGTGTTCAACAAATAAAAAAAGATGACCAGCATGACGATGACAAAAATGCCGCCGCCGCATAGCAAGATTTCCATGCTCTCTCCTCTGGCTTCCTGTCTTATAATTTACTGATGCCTAAAGTTCTCTACACTGCCTTCGATATTGTACCAAGCCCCAAGGGGGCCTCGACGCATATTTTGCACAATATCCACGGTCTCGTCAACGCCAATTTCGATGTGCATCTTATCACGCCCAACGACGGGCTTCTACCCACCGTTGATACTATCGCGGGCGCGCGCGTCACGCGCATCTCACAGGACCTGACGCAGAACTTCCTGGCGCGGGCTGTGCATTTCGGCGGGGCGGTGGCGGCGCACGTAGCCATTCATCCTGAGTACGATGTGGCCCATTACCGCAATATCTGGGACGGCTTCCACCTGGCGGGACAGAAGAAACGTCACGGCTACAAGACGCTCTTCGAAGTTAACGGCCTGCCGTCCATCGAACTCAAATATCATTACCCTGGTTTGGATTCCGCGCTGTTGGCCAAGATCAAGGAACAGGAAATTGCGACCCTGCACCTGAGCGACGCGATCGTCTGCCCCTCGCGCGTGACCCGCGACTACATCGCCTCGCTCGGCCTGGACCGTGGGCGGGTGACTGTCATCCCGAACGGGGTCAGCCCCTCGGACTTTTCCCCCACGCCCCTGCCTGCCCGCGACGGGCGCGTCCCCACGCTGCTCTACATTGGCACCCTGGCCGACTGGCAGGGATTGGACGTGGTGGTCAAGGCCCTGCCGAAGATTCTGGAGAAACGGCCTGTTCAGCTGAAGATCATCGGGCGCGGACGGTCCCGTCAGCGCAAGATGCTGGCCAAGCACATCCGCAAACTGGGCGTCGAGGAGCACGTCATCGTCCTGCCCGCGGTGCCGCATCACGATATCCCCGCGCTGATCGCGGAGGCGGACATCTGCGTCGCCCCGTTGGGACTCAACGACCGCAACGTGACGCAGGGCGCCTGCCCGATCAAGGTGCTCGAATACATGGCCGCCGCCCGTCCGCTGCTGGCCTCGAACATGCCCATCGTGCGCGAGTTGGTCCGTGAAGACGTGGACGCGCTGCTCTTCTCGCCCAACGACCCCGACGACCTGGCGCGTCAGGCCCTGACCCTGCTGGACGATTTCGAGCTGTCGCAGCGCCTGGCGCAATCCGCCTCGGAGCGCGCGCTGACGAAGTTCACCTGGCGCGAATCGCAGAAGAAATTATTGAAGGTGTATGAGAAATTGATGGAAATGTAGCCGTTGTGACAAAACGTCCTTCGACTTTGGACCGCGCGCTATGCGCTCAGGACGAAGGATTTTCGAAAACCTTTGTCACTTCCTCGGGGATGGCCAGCGGACGGCCTGACTTCGTGTCGACGAAGACCCAATCGGTTTCCCCTTTGACCAGCACCTTCTTGTCGGCTTTGCGCACGAACTCATACTTGCGCAGCGAACGCACGCGGCGGATGTCTTCGATCCAGGTGCGGATCTCGATCTCCTCGCCCTCGAAGGCGGGCAGCAAATATTCGACCTTGTGTTCGCGCACCACCCAGGTCGCATCGGGACCCTGGGCCTGGATGCCGCCAATCGCGGCGTAATGCTCGACGGCGATGTCCTGCATCCACTGCACGTAGGTGACGTTGTTGACGTGCCCGTTCTCGTCGATGGCCGAGGCGGGAATCTGAATGGTCCTGGAGTACATGGGGGAGATGGGCATGGGCCCGATTGTACCGAAGATTTAAATCGCCGAGGCGCGGAGGTCGCGGAGTTTTTCGAAACTCTCTGTGTTCTCCGCGCCTTTGCGGGAGTCTCCTTGAAGAGGACGGTCAACTCACGAAGTGGGTGATGAGATATTCCAGGTAGCGAGACTTGACCTGCTGACTGGCCAGACCGCGTTTGACGGGCGGCAGGCGCAGCACGGATCCCAGCACGGCCGCCATCGCGCGGTGATTCCACATGACGCGGTTGTCGAAGATCAGGTCTTCGAGACCGCCGCGCTCAACGGCCATCATCACCACACGATGCACCGAATTGACGGGGGTGATCACGCGCTGGGCGCGTTCCCGCAGCGACAGACTGCCCTTGTCGCACTGACGCACGCACACCCCGCAGCCCAGGCAGACATTCTCGTCCAGTTTGGCCTTCTTCATCTTCGGGTGATGCGGGTCGTTGGTCGAGACCAAAGTCATGGCTTCCATAGGGCAGGCCGTGACGCACTTGCCGCAGCCGTTGCAATAGGCTGCGTCGATGGCGGGCAGGAAGTTGGTGGTGTGAATCGGATTCATGACCCCAAACCTGCGGGCGGCGATCATGGCCTCGCAACAGCACCCGCAGCAATTACAGATGAAATTGACTCCCTGGCGCACGTTCTCGCCGAATTGCACCAGTCCGTTTTCGTAGGCTTCCTGCAGCAGGTCCAGGCCTTCCTTCACGTCGACCTCGCGTGCATAGCCGTGACGGGTCAGCGATTGGGCCGTACCGTTGAACGTCATGCAAATGTCCAGCGGGGCGTCACAGGCGCGGTCCATGTGTTGCATCTTGTGGCGGCAGTAGCACACCCCAACGCCGCGATGGCTGGCGGTCTGAATGACCTCGCTGGCGCGTTCGTAATCCAGGACGTGCAGGGCGTTCTCCTCCGAGAGCATTGGCTCCTGGACGAAGGCCCGCCCGAGCTGGGTCTCGCCGTTGACGAACAACGCGCGGATGAATTCCTCTTCCACGTTCAGATATTGGTAGAAGAGTTCCCCCAGCAGCTTCTGGTCCACATCGCCGCGCAGGCGCATCAGCGAGAATTCGAAGAAACCAGCCATGGGCGGGGGCAACACGTAGGTGGTCTGGCCGTGCTGCTCCATGTCCAACAGGATGGCGCGGCTGGCAAGACCGTCCAGCACCTTGCGCGTCTCGGTCAGGTCCAATTTCCAGGCGCGGCTGGCCTGTTCGGCGGTGAACGGCTTGATGGGCAGCAGCGCCACCAATTCCGCCTCACGCTCGCTGAAGAGGATCTGCAGGATCTTGTACAGGCTTTCCGAGGGCGGCGCTCCCTGCGGGAAGCGATTCAATCGGTCCACCAGTTCGGTGTAGCCAGATTTCAAAGTGGTATGTGACATATCAGCCTGCCTGCGATTGGATTTTTCCCACTATAGTGACCTTTTCCCTGCAATTCAACGCGCATTCGTCCCCTTTGGCTGTGACGATTGTCCTGCCTCCGATAAAAACGCCCCCGATCTGCGTCGGGGGCGGGGATCGTCAGGGTGGCGAATCAGGCGGAGGCTACCAGGTTTTGAATCTTCTGGGCGAGGACATCGGCGCTGACAGGCTTGGACATGAAGTCGCTCGCGCCCGAGTTCATGGCGTCGCGCTGGCTGCCCGCGTCGTTCAATGCCGAGACGATGATGATCGGGATGTGCTTGAGGGTGGGGATGGCCTTGAAGATCTTGCACAACTGGATGCCGTTCACTTCGGGCATGAGGATGTCCATCAGGATGACATCGGGGTTGATGGAATGGGCAACTTCCACAGCGCTCACGCTGTTGGATGCCGACGAAGGCTGATGGCCCTTGATGGCCACGATCCGTTCCAGCAGGCTGATGGTTTCCTTATCGTCATCCACGATTAATACTTTGGCCATAAGATTCTCCGCGTCCACTAAGAATTACGATCTGGCATTGCCTATAATCATACAATTAAAGAAATTGTAAGGCAAGAAGGAAAAAGCGCAGCATCCCTGCCCTTTCGTCAATTATTTGTGATGGTGACTGATGAGGTTGGCCACCGTGGAGCGGAGTTTTTCCATCAGGACCGGCTTGATGAGGTAGCCATCCGCGCCCGCGCCGAAGGCCACCACGAAACTGTCCCGGTCGCCCAGGGCGGTGACAATCACGATGGGGGTCATGAAAAAGGAGGGGTCTTCGCGCAGCGCGCGGCAGATCTGAAAACCCGTCGGTTCAGGCATTGCCAGGTCGAGCAGAATCAGGTCGGGGCGGACCTCCTGGGCCATTTCCAGCACCTGGTGACTGTCGTTGGTGCTGTATAACTCATATCCCTCCCCCTTCAGCATGCTTGCCATGAGCATGGTCGCGTCTTTGTCGTCATCTGCAATCAGGATCTTAGCCATAGGGGATTTTCAGGGATATCTCCATTTCTCCCCAAATTATATACCAGCCCACCCCTTTGGTGCAGGGATGTCTTATGGAATCCTTATTTTCTCTAAATTCCATTGTCTTGATTGCGTATATTCAAATGCAATTGGAGGAATTTGCAACCCTGCCTGTTGCCAGGACATTTTATTGTTCTTCCATCTCGCAATCCATGAATATGTCGTTGCCTTGATTGCCCAGACAAATATCGGCGCCATCATTCCCTAGAAGGGTATCGTCCCCACCTCCGCCGAGAATGCAGTCATCCCCGCCTTGTCCATCGATAAAATCCATATTGGGACTCCCGATGATCAGGTCATTCCCGCTTGTGCCTGTAAGCGTGCCCGATCCGCTGACGATATGCGCCAGGAGGATTCCCTCACACGCCGAGGGTTTCAGGTCTTCGGCGGTAACAGCAATTGATCGTCTGTCCACATTTGAGGAGGATACCGATATCCCTGCTGCAAATGCCGTGGCCGTACTGACAATGATGAGCGTAAACAGGCCAAAGAAGATGAGACGGAAGAAGGAACTGCTCATAGTTTGATCCTTCCCAGCATTCTGGTCTCTGTAGCATTTTGACTGCTCGTACTGTATGGCCTGGCTTCGACTGTTTGACCATCCGCCTCCCAAGGGATGAGCGGGCTGACTTCGTAGCCGGCATCATCCTTTTCAGGAATGAATCCAAATATTTCTTGAGGAATCGTCTCTTTGTCGGGAATTCCTCTTTTTCCTGTGCTCAATACATAACGATACATCGTCCCATTATTTTGGACCAGGTAGAAGTGGAGGAAATTCAACCTCATGTGCATGATCATCGTGTTCTGCCGCTCGGCCATCCTGGCCAGGTCGTCGATGGTGGTCACATCGATCACAGGCAGGGTCGCATCCAGGCCACGTTCGTATACATCCATCAATAACGAGCTGTAGCGTAGGCGGATGAGCATTTCTTCGTTCTTTCGGGCTGCGCTGATGGCGAACCAGCCCAGGAACAACAGGCCGAGAAGTGAGAGCCCCAATCCCAATATCCCCAATGCTCGTAGGGAATTTACGGCGGGGTGCAAACCCAGGAATGAGATAGTATTTGCCTCAAGGTTTGCATTGGCGGCTGTGCCTGGCTGGGTGATATGCATCGGGTCTGAATTGGGATCAGTGTTGGCGAGGTAAAGATGTACTTTGTCGAATTTGAAGACCAAGGTGGGAGTGGATGCTCCTGTAATGGTTTGCCCCTCTGCCAGGGCAGTGAAGGCGATTTCATTTACGATCTCGACGGTGTATGCATTGGCACGTAACCCAGTCTCCTTTTCCACCATGGTAACCAGTGATGTCAACTGACACAGGTCGAGCGGAGCCACCGCAAAAAAGGAATTGCCTGCGAATGTAGATGAGGCGGTCATTGGAATGGTACGCTGCCATCCGCTTTGTTCATCCTGAATGCGGGCATACATTTGCTGGCTGCCCAGGATATTTTGGAATTGATTTCCCAGCAGGTTGTAATTGAATCCGACGTTGAGGAAGCAAGTTAGTTTTGGAAAGATTGGTTCGCCGCTGCGCACTGTCTCGGCGTCGTAGACGCCGGGCGTTCCCGCTGCAGAATAGAAATAATTACTTTCTTGCTGGTATGAGATATTCTCGGCTGTCCGCGTAGCAGGTTGGGTGAATGCAAAGATGGACAGGCCAAGGAATCCGAGAAACAAAAAGCCCAGGAGGTAGAACACACCTTCCAGCAGCCCTTCCGGGGCGGTGGTCTGCTTTTTTTTGCCTTGAACTGAAGTCGGCTTGATGATCATATCTGTCATAAGAAATACTCCCAGGATGGCGGTGGCAAGGGATAGGTTGAGCGGTGTGCGAAGCCATTGCATGAGCTTGCCGAATTTTGGTACATAGATCCATTGTCGACCAATAACTTCACTTTGTGTGGGGTGATAGGCATCGAGCCAGGAGTTGTTGTCGCCTTTCAGGATGAAGCGATTTTGCTGGTTCTCAATGATACGGTGGATTACGTAAGCGCCCATTTCAGGATCGCGATAAGTGACTACATCCCCCACTTGATAGGATTGCACCTTGTGAATGATGACCAGGTCCCCGCTGTGGTAACCCGGTTCCATGCTGATGCCGTTTACAATGACATAAGCAGCCTGTCCGCCGATGCGGATGGGGGCGAACGCCATCCAGATCACTGCCAATCCTGACAAAAGAAGCAGGTCCAGGAAAATGGCAGACCATTGCGGCGAAGATTTCATGTGGGACGACTCCACGTGCAGGCCGGGCTTGACCCGGCCTGCACGGTTTCCACGAGTGCTGTTATGGGGCTGGGTCCACGCTGCTGCTGGCCACAATGTTCAAGGCTGTGACATCGACGACCTGTAGCGATCCGTAGGTGCAGGTGACCGCCATGGAGGGGGCAACGCCTGCCACAAGTGTGCAATCGGTCCAGGCGCCGCCAGTTGCCGTTTGGACCTTGACCGTGGCGGCCACCACCGTCCCGCTGGTGGGGGCGATATCAAAGGTGATGGCATCGACAAGGGTTGGATCCGTGGCGTCCAGGTCGTAGATAATGTTGCTCACCGTGTAGCCAGGCACCACATTGGCTTTGTAGCCGGCTGCACTGTCTGGCACGGTATTCGAGGCCGCAAAAGCGTACGCGCCTGCCGCCACGATCATGATGGCCAGGACAAATAGTAGGACTTTCAAATTGCGAAACATGGCTTTTCTCCTTGTGTTGCGAGGCTCGCTCATTGTCGGGCCCGCACTGGTAGGGTGATAAGCCATCCGAATAAAACAGCCCGGCTTGTGTAAGCCAGGCTGAAGCACCAAAGAGTCACCCTTGGTCATCTTCGGCGGCCTGGCGATCATAGTCACTCGCGTGACGGTAGACCCATGGCTTTGCGTCGCCGGTTTTCACCGGGTTTGCCTTTATCGGATGTTCTTACAAAAACTATAGCACTGTTTCGAGCTTTAAACCTTGCAAAAAAGTATCAACGAATTCTCAATAATGCAAAGTCGGAGATTCGGAAAATGCCAAGATTTTATGACTTGATTGCCAGATTATATCTTTTCAAATAAAAAGGACGCGATCCGCGGCGGCTTGTCGACATCGGCTTCGTGCCAACGCTCGTCGAAGCGGACCAGAGTCAGCCCGTGAGTTTCCGCTGTGTGGAGGAATGCTGAGATGTGATGCACGAAGGCGTCCACTTCGACGATCTCTTCTCCGCGCTCGAAACGTGCCTTCGCGCCGCGATATTGCTTGAAGGGGTGCAGTTCGTTGACGAGGAACCTGCCTTGCGGCGCTAGCGCCCGTGCGGCCTCGGCGAAGATGTGTGATAGGTCCGCGATGTGCTCCAGGACCAGGTTACAGGAGACCAGGTCGTAGGCGGAGTCGGCGCAAGGCCAGGGCTGGGTCAGGTCGGCTTGCTCGAAGCGGACATTCCCCGCCTGGACCTTCTGCCTGGCCTTCTCGATCATGCCCTGCGAGAAATCCAGCGCGTGGACCGAGTCTGCGATCTGGGCGAAGAAGACGGTGTTCTTGCCCGTGCCGCAGCCCAGTTCCAGCACGGACTTGAAATGCCCGCCGCTGAGCGCCTCGCGGGTTATGCGCGCATCGAGGTCACGGGTCAGGTTTTCGTCCGCGTCATAATTTACGGACCACTCGTCGTAGGCGCGCTGGATATTCAACCCAAACTCCTGAACATGGGATCGTACAGATATTTTTCCATGTCGTCCGCTTTGATGGCCCTGTTCTCGGCGGGGATGAAAATCGTCTCATCGCGCATGCAGTAGTACAGTTGGCTCCAACGTTCCATGGCGCGCTGCCAGCGCGGCAGATCCTCACTGTCGTATGCGGCTTTCTTCGACTTGTAATTAGCCAGGTCGCGGTCGAAGCGCTGCTTCACCTTGACTCCCAGCCAGACCAACAAGCCGACGACCACCACCACTCCGCACAGGCCTGCCCCGCCGAAGACCACGATGGGGACGACCCAGGAGGGCACGCCCGAGATATCGGGCAGGAAGGAGGTCATGCCCACGAACGGGAGGATGAAAGAAAACGGGATCAGGAGCAGGGGAAAAAGCATCGAGCAAACGAAGAGGAAGACGACCACCCCGATCCCATACCACAGCCCTGGGTGGGTGGTACCTGCGGGCTGCTGCGGCGGCTTGAGGCGGAGTCCCAGGGAGGTGTGGGCCTCGTGCTTTTCCTGATACGTGTGAGTATGCCCGTCCGCATCGGTGCTGGTACGCGCCTCGTACCATTCCTTGGTATTCATGCCGTAGGTGCTGGTCACCTTCTGGACCTGGTCGGTCTGCTTGCAGGCGGGGCAGGTGGGCAGAATGGGCGTGTTCATGGTCTTCTCCTTCGGTGTGGGATTGCAACCAATGCGCTATTGTACGCCATTCAGCGTCCAGTAAAATCGTATCATGACCAATGGACTGAATCAGGAATCCTGGCAGGATGTGACCTGCGATGACCTGACGCCCGTGCTGCGCTTCCTCAGGGAGCGGCACCGCGCCGAGGTCTGGAAATTTTCCGCCGACCCGCAAGGGCAGTGGGCGCGGCTCTATCTGAACAAAAACCTTTCGCGGAAAGCGATGACGGACCTGCGCGATCAATGCGCCAACAGCCCGCAGATCCACTTCGGTGCGGATTGGTTGATCTGCGACCGTCACAACGTCATGGTGTATTCGTCCCGCACCTGGCACAGCGAGCAGCGTCTTCACAGGCCGCTCTGGCTGCAGGTCACGGGACATGTCTTCTTACTGTTTTCGGCCCTGCTCCTCGTGGCGGGCGGAGTCTTCGTCCTCGTGCGGGGACTCCAATCTGGCGCCTGGAAGGATATCGGCGTGGGGGCGTTGTCCATTCTGCTGTTCGGGTTCTCTTTCTATTCCGAAATACAAGACCTAGTCGCGTTGGCGAAGCGGACTGGCAAGCCGTCTTAATCGGATCATAAACAAGCCTGAACCAACGGTTAATCCGATTCGGGTGGGGGATTTGTATACTTTGACAGGCAGAATATGAAAGTTTTTCACCTGGTGTTGATCCTGATCCACTGGCTGGCGGCCCGCCTGGGGCGTCGACGTACAACTGTCGCGTACCTGGCTTTCTTGTGGTCGAGTCGCTGACCGCCTGTCTCGACCGGGGGCGAAAATGCACGATTCCAGTCACTTTTCTTTCATGGTTCGGTGGTATATTAACAGCCCGTTAACGATTTTTCGTATATCCCAACCATGAGGTTCCAAATGTTCGGCTTATTCAAAAGACGCGAGGAGGTTTTCTACTCGCTCATCCAGGAACAGGCGTCCATCACGCATGAGGGCCTGAAACTGTTGGTGAAATACCTCGAAACCGAGGACCCCGAGATCGCGGCCCAGCTCTCGCTCAAGGAGAAGGAAGCGGACGAGGTGCGCCGCATCCTGATCGATGAATTGAACCGCACCTTCGTCACTCCCTTCGACCGTGAAGACGTCTTCACCCTCTCACGGACCATCGACGATGTGGTGGACTACGCCGACAGCACCGTCAGCGAGATGGTTGTCCTGAACGTCAAACCCAGCCCGTACATGCTGCGGATCGCATCCCTGCTCAAGGACGCCTCCTATGAGATCTACCAGGCTACCCTGCGCCTGCAAAAGAATCCAGGCGTGGCCATCGATCATGCCCAGCGCGCCAAGGCGCTGGAGAACCGCGTGGAGGCCGTCTACCGCGAGGCCGTGGCGGACCTATTCAGCGGCCCGGAGGACGTCCATCACGTGGTCGAAATGTTGAAGATGCGCGAGGTATATCGTCACCTCTCGAATGCGGCCGATCGTGGGGACGACGCCGCCAACGTGATCGCCGACATCGTGGTCAAGAAGACCTAGCGGAGCGGAATGTTGCAGGAATTGGTCATCGTCATCGGGTTGGCGCTGCTGTTCGGCTTTTTGAATGGCATGCGCGACTCGAGTAACATCGTCGCCACCATGATCTCTTCGCGCGCTTTTTCGCCGCGCACCGCGTTGACGATCACCGCCCTGGCCGAGTTCTTTGGTCCCTTCCTGTTTGGCGTAGTGGTGGCGAAAACCATCGGCAACGACGTGGTGGATGCAAGCACGTTGACCCTGCGCGTGATATCTGCCTGCCTGGTGGGCGCGATCAGTTGGAACATGATCGTCTGGTTCTTTGGATTGCCGGGCAGTTCCTCCCATGCCTTGATCGGCGGTCTGATCGGCGCCGTGGGAATCAGCGCCGGTCTGGCTGCGATCAAGCTGCCCGGGCTGATCAAGGTGCTGGCGGCGCTCTTCCTGGTCCCTTTGCTGAGTTTTGTCCTGGGGTTCCTCATCATGCGCATCATCCTATTCCTTGCCCAAGCCGCGACGCCGCGCGTCAACGACTTTTTCAAGGGCGGCCAACTCGTGACCGCAGTCAGCATGGCGCTCAGTCACGGAGCCAATGACGCCCAAAAAACGATGGGGATCATTACGTTGAGTCTGGTCATCAGCGGGGCCCTGTCGTCGTTTAAAGTGCCGCTGTGGGTGATCGGGGCCAGCGCGGTGGCCATCTCGCTGGGAACGGCTTTGAGCGGCTGGCGGCTCATCCGCACGTTGGGCGGGAAATTCTTCAAGATCCGCCCCGTGCATAGCTTCTCGACCCAGTTGACCTCAGCCTTGGTCATCATCATGGCGTCGTTGTTGGGGGCGCCGGTCAGCACCTCGCAGGTGGTCAGCTCGGCCATCATCGGGGTGGGATCGTCCGAACGGCTGGGCAAGGTCCGCTGGGGGGTGGCGGGCGATATCCTCATGGCGTGGATCGTGACCATCCCCGCCAGTGCGCTATTGGCGGCTGCAACGTACTGGCTCATCCAAACCTTAATCAAATGACAACCCACCGTTAAATTTTTGACTCAATCCGTTTTGTTGAATCGGATATATAATTGTTAACAGCAGAGGAAATTAATCCTCTATACAACATCCAAAAGGAGAAAGAGAATGCAACGAAAGACCCTGTTCTTCATCCTGTCACTGCTCGTGGTTCTTTCGATGGTCCTGACCGCCTGCGGCGGGCAGAAGACCACCGGTGGCGCTTCAGATGACCTGGTCTCCGCCGCGAAGGCGGAAGGCACCCTCACCGTCATCGCCCTGCCGCACGATTGGTGCAATTACGGTGAAGCCATTGAGACCTTCAAGGCCAAGTATGGAATCGAAGTCAACGAACTGAACCCCGATGCGGGCTCCGGCGATGAGATCGAAGCCATCAAGGCCAACAAGGACAACAAGGGCCCGCAGGCTCCTGATGTGATCGACGTTGGTTACGGCTTCGGCCCGCAGCTCATCGAAGAGAAGCTCGTCCAGCCCTACAAGGTCTCCACCTGGGACAGCATTCCCGCTGACTCCAAGGACCCGGATGGCTACTGGTACGGCGACTACTACGGCGTGCTGGCCTTCGAAGTCAACAAGGACGTGGTCAAGAACGTCCCGCAGGATTGGTCTGACCTGCTCAAGCCCGAGTACAAGGGTCAATTCGCCCTGGCTGGCGACCCGCGCGCTTCGGCTCAGGCTCAGATGAGCGTCTTCGCTGCGGCGCTGGCCAACGGCGGCTCGCTCGACAACGTCCAGCCTGGCCTCGACTTCTTCAAGAAGGTCAATGATGCCGGCAACTTCGTCCCGGTCATTGCCAAGCAGGCCACCGTGGCCTCCGGCGAGACCCCGGTCATCCTGCGCTGGGACTACAGCGCCCTGGCCGACCGCGACGCCCTGGCTGGCAACCCGAACATCGAGGTCGTCATCCCCAAGAGCGGCTCCATCGCGGGTATCTACATCCAGGCCATCTCCGCCTATGCTCCGCACCCCAACGCCGCCAAGCTGTGGATGGAATTCCTCTACAGCGACGAGGGTCAGAACATTTGGCTCAAGGGCTACTGCCACCCGATCCGCTACAATGACATGCAGTCCCGCGGCGTGATCCCCGCCGACCTGGCCGCCAAGCTGCCCAAGACCGATGCCCCGATCGCCTTCCCGAGCATCGACCAGATCTCTGCCGCCAAGAAGTTGATCACCGACCAGTGGATGTCGGTCGTTGGCGCGGATGTCAAGTAACCCCATCTCCAATTCTGTCAATACCAAGCGGGACGCGCCTCAGGCGCGTCCCGCCCTATCGGCCTGGCGGGACTGGCTGGGCGTGCTCCCGTTCTTCCTGTTCGTGTTCCTCTTCATCGCCCTGCCTTCCTTCCGCCTGCTGATCGGCAGTTTCCAGGATTCCGCCGGTCGGTTCACCCTCAAGAACTTTGCCGACCTGATGGATCCCTCCATTCTGGGCGCATACTGGGTCACCATCCGCATCAGCCTCGCCACGGCTGTGGGCGGCGGCTTGTTGGGATTCCTGATGGCGTATGCCGTGACGGTGGGCGGACTCCCGCGCTGGGTGCGTTCGACCCTGCTGACCTTCTCGGGCGTGGCCTCGAATTTTGCGGGCGTGCCGCTGGCCTTTGCCTTCATCACCACCCTGGGCCGCATCGGCATGGTCACGGTGTTCCTGAAGCTGCTTGGCATCGATTTGTATGATAAAGGCTTCAGCCTATATAGCTTCTGGGGGTTATCACTCACCTACATGTATTTTCAATTTCCCTTGATGGTCCTGACGATCACCCCTGCGCTGGATGGATTGCGCCGCGAATGGCGCGAGGCCGCCGAGAACCTGGGCGCCACACCCTTCCAGTACTGGACTCAGGTTGCCCTGCCCATCCTGACCCCCGCCATCCTCGGGACGATGATCCTGCTCTTCGGCAACGCCTTCGGCGCCTATGCCACGGCCCTTTCGCTGACGGGCGGCTTCATCAACCTGATCACCATCCTGATCGGCTCGCAGATCAAGGGTGACGTGTTGCATAACGTCGGGCTGGGCTACGCCCTGGCGTTGGGCATGGTGGTGGTAATGGGCGTAATGATGACCATCTATTACTTCCTGCGCCGCAGGAGCGAGAGGTGGTTGAAGCAATGAAACGCAGCGTATTCTGGTCCTGGATGTGGATGTTCATCGGAACGTTGTATTTCATCCTGCCGCTGGTCTCCACCTTCCTCTTCTCCCTGCGCGCGAAAAAGGATGTGCTTAGTTTCCTGGCCTACGAGCGCATCTTCAATGATATCAATTTCTGGCGCACCTTCACCTTCTCGTTGGCCGTGGGTTTCTTCACCATCCTGGTCAGCATCCTGTTGGTGGTCCCCACCGCGTACTGGATCCGCCTGCGCCTGCCCAAGCTGCGCGGCATGATCGAATTTCTGACCATGCTGCCCTTCGTTATTCCCGCCATCGTGTTGGTTTTTGGCCTCATTCGTGTATTCAGCGGAGCGCCATTCTTCCTGACC
This sequence comes from uncultured Anaerolineaceae bacterium, assembly GCA_964524485.1. Classification (GTDB taxonomy): domain Bacteria; phylum Chloroflexota; class Anaerolineae; order Anaerolineales; family Villigracilaceae; genus JACPVF01. The sequence goes on from CAZGFR010000006.1 coordinate 16,229, forward strand.
AATACTTATGCAGGGACGAACGTGCTCCTGGTGGCGGCTTATGCGGTGCTGGCGCTGCCGTACATGTTCCGTTCAGTGGATGCAGGGCTGGGGGCGATCGACGTCCGCTCTTTAACGGAAGCCGCCCAAAGTCTGGGAGCGAGTTGGCCGACGATCCTCTTCAAAGTCATCTTTCCAAATTTGCGCGTAGCCATCCTGGGCGGGGCCTTCCTCACCCTGGCGACGGTCATTGGCGAGTTCACCATTGCCAGCTTCCTGGTGGGCATCAAGGCCTTTGGCCCGTACATGTCGCTCATCGGGCAGAACAAGACTTACGAGGCCTCCTCGTTGACCATCATTTCCTTCATTCTCACCTGGTCCTTCATGGGGCTGATCCAACTCTTCAACCGCGGCAAATCGGACGGCGCGCTGGCGGGTGCACACTAACTCGAGGTTGATTCCATGTCCTATCTTTCCATCAGCAACGTTTCAAAGATCTTCGGCGGCGTGGTCGCCGTGGAGGATTTCAACCTCGAAGTGGAGAAGGGCGAGTTCGTCTCCTTCCTCGGACCCAGCGGTTGCGGCAAGACGACCACCCTACGCATGATCGCGGGCTTCGAGCTGCCCACCTCGGGCGAGGTGGTACTGGACGGCGAGAACATTACCTACAAATCGCCGAACGAGCGCAACGTCGGCATGGTGTTCCAGTCGTATGCCCTGTTCCCGAACATGACCGTGTCGCAGAACATCGGTTTCGGTCTGCAGGTGCGTAAAGCGCCCGCCGACGAGACCCAGAAGACCGTCAGCGAGATGCTTGGCCTGATCCACCTGGAGAAGCACGCCGAGAAATATCCATACCAACTCTCGGGCGGACAGCAACAGCGTGTGGCGCTGGCCCGCGCGCTGGCCATCAACCCGCGCGTGCTGCTGCTCGATGAGCCGCTCTCCGCGCTGGACGCCAAGATCCGCGTAGAACTGCGCCAGGAGATCCGCCGCATCCAGCAGAAGATGGGCATCACCACCATCTATGTCACGCACGATCAAGAGGAAGCGCTCTCGCTCTCCGACCGCATCGTGGTGATGAGCCAGGGCCGCATGGAGCAGGTCGGCACTCCCTCTGAGATCTACAACCATCCCACCACCGAGTTCGTGGCTTCCTTCGTGGGACAGTTGAACCTGCTGCCTGTCAGTGAAGTGGACCTCAAGAACGGCACCTGCAAACTCAACGGTCAATTGGTACGCTTCGACCATTCCGAGCCGCGGCAGATCAGCGACAAACCGCGTCTGGCCATCCGTCCCGAGGAGTTCCAGTTCGGGCGGGCCGAGGGCCGCAACCTGATCCAGGGCCGCGTGGAAGTGGTCATGTTCCTGGGCGCGGTTGTGCGCCTGCGCGTGCGCATCGGCGAGGTACTCGTCTCTGTGGACCTGTTCAACGAGCGCAACATGACCCTGCCGCGCGTCGGCGACGAGGCAGTCGTCAACTTCCCGCAGCACGCCTGCTGGATCATGTAAATCCCAGCTTAACTCGAATCGATAGTACCGCCGTCGGAGAGACGGCGGTCTTTTTTCCCAGGCGGGAATGGGTATAATAATTGCATGAAACGTTCCCTGCGATTTCTGGTCGCTGTCCTGGTCCTGACCGTTTCTCTGGCGCTGCTCCTCTGGGGATTCTGGCCGACGCTGCGCGAGACGCGGGTGACGCCCATCCAGCCGTCCGACATGACCCTGCCGACTCCCTCCTCCTTTTTCCTGGACCCTGAGCCTGGTGCCTGGAGCCTGACATGACCCGCCGCCCGCGCCTGATTCCGCTCCTGGCCGCGTTGATGTTGATCACCGCAGGCCTGGCCTGTTCCCAGAGCCAAAGCGCGGCTCCTGCGCCCACCTCGGCGGCGGAAGTTCCCACCGCGGTTGAGGTCCCAGGCGACGGACCGTCGGAAAGCCCCACCGAGACGGCTCCACGTCCCACCCCTGAGGGGCCTGGCGTGATCCCGACCGTCCTGCCTGCCATCCCCGAACGCCGCCGCCTGACCCTCGACTACCCGCCCCATATCCGCGCGGGCGATTCGGACATCGTCCGCCTGACGCTCGAAGTGGACGACCAGGGCAATATCACGCCGACCGCTTCGATGGAAGGCAACGTGGTCACGGGCGGGGTGGTGGAGATTCCCAACCTGTACGAGACGCACACCGTCATTGCCCAGGCGCGGCTCGACCTGGCAGGTGTGGAGGTCAGCCCGCCGGGGGAGACCAGCGCGCAACTGGTGCCCGGGCAGACGGTCTCGTTCTTTTGGAGCGTCAGTCCGCGCGAGGCGGGGACTTTCCGCGGGACGCTCTGGCTGCACCTGCGCTTCGTGGACAAGGTCAGCGGCGAAGAGTCGCAGCGGCCCATCTCAGCCCAGACGGTCGAGATCCAGGGAACCAACTTCATCGGTCTCTCGGGCAATGTGGCGCGCACAGCGGGCGTGATCGGTTCGGTGGCAGGGACCGTGATCGGCTTCCCGTTCCTGGAAGACATCCTCAAGCTCCTCTGGAAGCGGCGCAAGCGTTCGTGAGTCCGCTCTCGGCGCGGGGAGGCGGGCCGATTCGGAATATATGACGAATATCACCCAAAAAATTGACATGCTTTCATATCGAAGGTTTTGTCCTTCATGGTACAATTTGACCGTCTGTACCGCATAAAAATGACATTTTGCGGGGCAGAAACGCAACTTTCGCCTTGGAGATGTGTCATGAATCAGTGGCTATTGATAGCCTTCTTTTTTATTGTGGGGTTGATCATCCCAGTCGGCGCAATCGGGGTGGCGGCCATCCTGGGACCCAAGAAGCCCAATCCAGTCAAGCAGGAAACCTACGAGTGCGGTCTCGAGACCGTGGGTGATAGCTGGGTGCAGTTCAAGGCCCAGTACTATATCTTTGCACTGGTCTTCCTGATCTTCGACGTGGAGACGGTCTTCCTTTTCCCGTGGGCGGTGCGGCTCGGTCAACTGGGCTTGTTCGCCGTCATCGAAGGCATTGTCTTCATCGCCATCCTGATCGTCGGGCTGGTCTATACCTGGCGCAAGGGAATGCTGGAGTGGGCGTAGCCCTTTTGTAAATTTAAGAAAAGGCTGAGAGGAAAATTATCCTGTCAGCCTTTTCTTTCTGTGTAGAGGAGCGACTTATGGATTTTTTGAAGGATCCCCTCAAGCTTGCCGCTGAATGGTTGATCGGCCTGATGACGGGCTGGGGCATGCCCGAAGGCGTGGCCACAGGCGTGGCCGCCTTTTTGGGCATCTTTGTGCTGATCGCCATCCTGATGGTGATCGACATCTTCCTGGTCTGGCTGGAGCGCAAGGTGGTGGCGCGCTTCCAGGACCGCATCGGCCCCAATCGTCTTGGCCCCTTCGGCCTGATCCAGCCCTTCGCGGACATCATCAAGCTGCTCATCAAGGAAGACATCACCCCCGCCAACGCGGACAAGGTGGTGTACAACCTGGCCCCGATGCTCTCGATGATGTCAGTGCTGATCCTGTGGGCCATCATCCCGCTGGCGCCGACCATCTTCGGCGTGGACTTGAACGTGGCGGCGCTGTACATCATCGCTGCGGGCGCGATCGGCACGCTCTCCATCATCATGGCGGGTTGGTCGTCGAACAACAAATTCGCCCTGCTGGGCGCCTTCCGCCAGGTGGCGGTGATGGTGTCCTTCGAGATTCCGATGGTGGCCTCGTTGCTGATCCCCACTGTGCTGGCGGGATCAATGGGCATGAACGCCATCATCAAGGCTCAGGATATCTGGTTCTTCATTCTTTCCCCGCTGGGCGCGCTGATCTTCCTGATCGCCGCCATCGCCGAACTGGGACGCGCTCCCTTCGATATGGGCGAGGCCGAGTCCGAGTTGATCTCGGGCTACAACGTGGAATACTCGGGCATGAAGTTCGGTATGTTCTATGCGGGCGAACTGCTGCATGCCTTTACCTTTGGCGGTTTCTGGGGCATCCTGTTCTTCGGCGGTTATCGTTTCTTCGGTCTGGAGCATGTCAGCCCGTTTCTGTCGATTCCGATCCTGCTATTCAAGGCCGTGATCGGCTACTGGATCATCATGTGGGTCAAGTACACCATGATGCGCATCCGCATCGACCACATGCTGGCCTTCAACTGGAAGTTCCTGACCCCGCTCTCCTTCGCCCTCTTGATCGTGACCGCGCTGGTGCATGCGCTGACCAAGGACACCGCGCCCTGGGTCTACGGCCTGAGCATGTTCCTCTCGAACCTGGTCCTCGGCTGGATCGTGGTCGAGCTCCTGCGGCGCTACAGCCGCGCGGAGCGTGAAAAGGTCGAGGGTCCCGCCAAACCCGCCATGGAAGCGGTAGGACACTAGGAGTATTCCATGACTATTGCTCAAATCATTTTCCTCGTCGTTGCGGCGGTCACACTGGCTTCGGCCTTCATGGTGGTGACCACCCGCAACCTGATCCATGCCGCACTGTGGCTGGTGGCGACCCTCTTCGGCGTAGCTGTGACGTATGCCCTGCTGGATGCAGGCTTCCTGGCCGTGGTGCAGGTGGTGGTCTACATCGGCGCCATCGCCATTCTGTTCATCTTCGCCGTGATGTTGACCCGCAAGGAAATGCGTGATCAGGGTCCGCAATTGAACTCGGCCTGGTGGATCAGCGCCCTGTTGGCCGTGTTGACCTTCGGCGGGCTGTTCGGGATGCTGTGGGGCTGGAAGGGCATGGACACCCTGGCGTCGGAGATGCCTGTCGGCTTCGACTCGGTCAGCGCCCTCGGCGACGCCCTGATCTCGCCAAACGCGTTCGTCCTGCCGTTCGAAGTGGCGTCCGTCCTCTTGCTGGCGGCGCTGGTGGGCGCGGTCTACGTCGCGTTCAACCGCAAATAAGGAGGCCCGATGATTCCACTTTCCTGGTATTTGATCTTTGCGGCTGGGTTGTTCAGCCTGGGCCTGTTCGGTGTGCTGGCGCGCCGTAACGCGGTTGCCATCCTGCTCGGCGTGGAGTTGATGCTCAACGCCGTCAATATCAACCTGGCGGCCTTCTGGCGCTACGGCAACGTGACCGACATGACGGGGCAGGTCTTTGCCATCATCGTTTTTGCCGTGGCTGCCGCCGAAGTGGCCGTGGGCCTCGCGCTCGTAATTTCCGTCTACCGCAGCCGTAACACGGTGGTGGCAGACGAGATCGACATGTTGAAGTGGTAGGGCAGTTATGACACCTGAGACCCTCAAATTACTTGTTTGGTTGATCCCCCTTCCGCCTGCCCTGGCGTTCTTCCTGATCGTGCTGTTCACCAACAAGAACAAGGCGCTCAGCCACAGTGTGGGTGTGGGCGCGGCGGTTCTCTCCTGGCTGGCCAGCATGATAGTGTTCTTTTCGGCTGTGACCACGGAGCATTTTGGCGAGCATCCCATCACAGATGCAGTTAACTGGCTGCCGACGGGCGACACCTGGTTCAAGATCGGCGTGGCCATCGACCCGCTCGGCGCAGCCGTATTGTTTTTTGTATCCATCACGATCTTCATGATCTTCCTGTACAGCGTTGGCTATCACAACTTCGGCCAGCCTGCAGGCGACCATGACCGCAAGGGTCTGCCCCCGCACGGCGCGACCGTCGAGGAGCATGGACACAAGCACGTCGTCCCGTCCGTCGAGCCGATGTATTCGCGCTTCTTTGCCTTCCTCGGCCTGTTCGCATTCGGCATGTACACGCTGGTGGTCTCCGATAACCTGCTGACGATGTTCGTCGGCTGGGAGATCATGGGCCTGTGCTCCTACCTGCTGATCGGCTTCTGGTACGGCAAGCCCTCCGCGCGCGCGGCGGCCATCAAGGCCTTCATGACCACCCGCATCGGCGACGTGTTCATGCTGCTGGGCATCGGTCTGTTGTATTCGCTGACGGGGACCCTGAATTTCCGCGAGATCTTCGGCAACGAAGAACTCATGCATACCCTGGCGACGCCTGGTACCACCCTCTTTGGCCTTTCCCTGGCGGGACTGATAGCCCTGCTGCTCTTCATCGGCACGGTCGGCAAGTCAGCGCAGTGGCCGCTGCACGTATGGCTGCCCGACGCGATGGAAGGCCCCACCCCCGTCAGCGCCATGATCCATGCGGCCACGATGGTGTCGGCGGGCGTGTATGCGGTCATCCGCATGTTCCCGCTGCTCAGCCTCGACCACAACACGATGACCGTGGTGGCCTTCATCGGCACCTTTACGGCCATTTTCGCCGCGACCATTGCGGTGGCCCAGAACGACATCAAGCGTGTGTTGGCCTACTCGACCATCTCGCAGCTCGGCTTCATGATTGCCGCGTTGGGTATCGGCGCGTATGTGGCGGCGGCTTTCCACCTCATCACCCACGCCTTCTTCAAGGCGCTGCTCTTCCTCGGCTCGGGCTCGGTCATCCACGGCATGGAGCACGGCGTGCTGCACACGGGAAACCACAGCGTGGACCCGCAGGATATGTTCAACATGGGCGGCTTGCGCAAGAAGATGCCCATCACCTTCTGGACCTTCCTGATCGGCGGCTTTGCCCTTTCGGGTTTCCCGCTCCTCACGGCGGGCTTCTGGTCGAAGGATGAGATCCTGGCGGATGCCTGGGCGAACGGTCACCTGGTGGTTTTTGTCACCCTGGCGATTGCGGCCTTCATGACCGCCTTCTACACCATGCGCCAGATCACCCTGACCTTCCTGGGCGAACCCCGCACGAAGGAAGCCGAACATGCCCAGGAGACTCCCTGGACGATGACCGTCCCGCTGATGGTGCTCTCGGTCTTCGCCATCGGCTACGGCTGGGTCGGCATCCCTGAGGATTTCCCCCTCCTCGGCGGACTCCTCCCGAGCTGGTTCCACGAGTTCGTGGGCGGTACCCTGGCGGAGCATCCCGAAACGATCCCATTCAACCCTGTCCCGCTGACCGTCTCCCTGGTGGTGGCCCTCGGCGGTCTGTTCCTCGGCTGGCTGTACTATCGTAACGTCAACTCGGCCAGGGAAGACTTCTTCCAGATCCCTCTGCTCAAGAACAAGTACTACTTCGACGAAGCCTACCAGGTCGTCTTCATCAAACCCGTCATCTGGCTGTCCGAGGTCTTTACTTATAAGTGGATCGACCAGGGCCTGATCGACGGCATCCTGCACTTCTTCGGTCCCGCCACGGGCGGAATCGGCGGCTTCATCCGTCAGTACATCGACCTGAAGGTCATCAACGAGTTCATCGGAGACGGCCTGGCGGCGGTCACCCAGGAGACGGGACGCACCCTGCGTCCGATCCAGACGGGCCGCATCCAGCAGTACATGATGCTCTCGCTGGTCATCCTGGCGGTCGTCGGCGCGCTGTTGTACTTCATGCTGGGCGCGGGCCTGTAGGAGCGAACGATGAACTTCATTTACGAACACCTCCTCCTTGTCATCCTGTTCTTCCCCACCCTGGCGGCGCTGGTGATGCTCTTCCTGCCCGCGGGCGAGAACAAACTCCTGCGCTGGTTCGCCTTCGGCGCGAGTCTGGTCCCGTTCCTCCTGTCGGTCTGGTTGTGGACGCAGTTCGATCCCAACGCCGCGGGATACCAGTTCGAGGCGCAGTATCCCTGGTACCAGGCCCTGAACTCGTCCCTGCACCTGGGCGTGGACGGCCTCTCGCTGACGATGGTCCTGCTGACCACCCTGCTGACCCCGATCGCCCTGCTGGCTTCGTTCAGCATCAACGACCGCGTCAAGGGCTACATGATGCTGTTCCTGTTCCTGGAAACGGGCATGCTCGGCGTCTTCATGGCCATCGACCTGTTGATCTTCTTCGTCTTCTGGGAAGTCGGCCTGGTGCCGATGTACTTCCTCATCAACCAGTGGGGCAGCCCCAAGGGTGAGCGTGAAGTACGCAGCATCTTCGGCAAGTTCACCATGTCGGCCCGCACCTATGCCTCGCTCAAGTTCATGATCTACACCATGGGCGGTTCGCTGGGCCTGTTGCTGGCGGTCCAGTTGCTGGGTGTGCTGTTTGGGAATTACGATCTGCAATACATCACAGCCAACTGGTCGAATTACTCTAAAGACCTGATGGGGATCTCAGTTGGCACGGTGAAAACGGTCGCCTTCTGGGCTTTTGTGATCGCCTTCGCGGTCAAGGTCCCGTTGTGGCCCTTCCACACCTGGCTGCCTGACGCCCACACCGAGGCGCCGACGGCAGGCTCGATGATCCTGGCGGGCGTGCTGCTCAAGCTGGGCGCGTACGGTTTCCTGCGCCTGGTCCTGCCGCTGTATCCCGCCGAGGCGAAGTATTTTGCGGGCGCGCTGGCCTTCCTGGCCACGGCGGCCATCGTCTTTGGCGCGTTTGCCTCCTTCGGCCAGACGGATTTTAAACGCCTGGTGGCCTACTCCTCGGTCAACCACATGGGCTTTGTGGTGCTCGGTATCGCCGCAGCGGCCTCGGCCGTCGGCACGCAGAATGCCACCATCGCTTTGAACGGCGCGGTCCTGCAGATGTTCAACCACGGCCTCTCGGCGGCGGGCATGTTCTTCCTGGTGGGCGTGATCTACGAACGCACCCACACCCGCAACCTGGACGACTTCGGCGGCCTGTTCCCGCTCGTGCCCGTCTATGGCGGCATCCTGATCTTCACCAGCATGGCCTCCCTCGGCCTGCCCGGACTCAATGGCTTCATCTCCGAGTTCCTGGTGGTGCGGGGATCCCTGCCGCTGCTGCCCGTGTACACGGCCGTCAGCATGCTCGGCCTGTTGATGACGGGCGCCTACATCCTCAAAGGCATCAAGCAGGTCCTGCACGGTCCGCTCAATGAACATTGGGCGCACGGCGAACACAAGCTGACCGAGATCAACACCCGCGAGATCCTGGTCATGGCTCCGCTCATGGTCCTGATCCTGGTCATCGGCCTGTGGCCCGCCTGGATCCTGGACGTGATCAACAAAGCCATGATGATGCTCTTCTAATCGAGGTGGATCAATGAATTTTCCTGTACTGAGCGTAATCGTCTTTACTCCCCTCGTGGCGGCGGTGTTGATCCTGTTGATCCCCGCAGACCGCAAGAACGAAGTGCGCACCACGGCATTGGTGGCTGCGGTCTTCGCGCTGGCGCTGTCCGTCTGGGTGTATGCCCAATATGCGATCAACGCCTATTCGGGCTACCAGTTCATCGAAAAGGTGACCTGGCTCTCGGTCGGCAACCTGCACATCGATTACCACGTCGGCGTGGACGGCATGAGCGCGCCGCTGGTCCTGTTGACGGGCATCGTCATGTTCACGGGCGTGCTCATCTCCTGGGGCAGGGATGACCCTCACGGCCCGACCGGCATCCAGGACCGCCCGCGCGAGTTCTTCGCCTTCCTGTTCCTGCTGGCGGGCGGCGTGTTCGGCGTGTTCGTCTCGCTGGACCTGTTCCTGCTGTTCTTCTTCTACGAGATCGCGGTCTTCCCGATGTACCTGCTGATCGCCATCTGGGGCTGGGTCAAGACCCGCGAGTACGCCGCCATGAAACTGACCCTGTACCTGTTCATCGGCTCGGTGGTGGCGCTGATCGGCGCCCTGGCCATGTACTGGGCAGCGGGCCAGGCGACGGGCGTGTACACCTTCGATATGCTCAAGATCTCCGAGGCCCAGCAGGCGGGCGCGTTCAACGGGCTGGTCAACTTCTTCGGCGCGCAGGTGCCCTTCCAGGTGGTCTGGTTCCTGCCCGTCTTCCTCGGTTTTGCGGTGTTGGGCGGCATCTGGCCCTTCCACAACTGGTCGCCTGACGGCCACGTGGCCGCGCCGACAGCCGTCTCCATGTTCCATGCAGGCGTGCTGATGAAGCTGGGCGCGTTTGCGGCCCTGCGCGTGGGCATCATGCTGCTGCCCGACGGCGCGAAGTACTGGTCCTGGCTGATCATGCTCTTCGCCACCATCGCGGTGGTCTACGGCGCGTACATCGCCTTTGTCCAGACCGATATGAAATACATGATTGGCTTCTCGTCCGTTTCGCACATGGGCCTGGTGATGTTCGGCCTCTCGACCCTCAACATGAACGGCCTGACGGGCGCAGGCCTGCAGATGTTCTCGCACGGCGTGATGACGGCTCTCTTCTTTGCCGTGACCGGCATGATCTACGACCGCGCTCACACCCGCCAGATCCCCGAACTGGGCGGCATGATCAAGCCCCTGCCCTGGGCGGCGGTCGGCTTCATCATCGGCGGCCTGGTCTCGATGGGCATGCCGTTCTTCTCGGGCTTCGTGGCCGAGTTCCCGATCTTCATGGGTGTGTGGCAGGTGATGCCGATCGCGGCCATCATCGCCTCCATCTCGATCGTCATCACGGCGGCCTACATCATGAACAACATCCGCTACGTGTTCTTCGGCGAGGTGCCCGCCCACCTCGAGGGTCACATCAGCCCGCTCACCGCGCTCGACAAGGTGGCCATCGCCACCCTGTGTCTGCTGATGGTGGCGCTCGGCCTGTTCCCCTGGCTGATGGCTCCCATGGTCCAATCGGGCGTGAAAAGTATTCTGACTCTCCTGGGAGGTGCGTAAGTGTACACGCCAACCATGCTCCTGGCGATCCTGCCAGAAATCCTGCTGCTGACCCTGGGCGTGATCCTGCTGGTGGTCGAGCCGTTCTGGAAGGTCGAGAACCGCCGCAACGCGGGCTGGCTGACCTTCGGCGGCCTGCTGGCGGTCCTGGCCTTCAGCCTGCTCTTCGCCCGTCCCGCGGACCCGCAGACCGTCTTCGGCGGTATGCTGCGCTATGACTGGTACGGCTTTTTCTTCAAGATGATGTTCGTCTTCGCCGCCGCCGCCACCTCGCTGTTCATGATGGACCACGAGAAACTCGGCCGACGGGGCGAGTCCTACCTGTTGCTGCTGGCGACCACCCTCGGCATGTGCCTGATGGCCTCCTCCGCCGACCTGGTGATGCTCTACCTGGCCATCGAGACCACCTCCATCCCGCTTTACGTGCTCTCGGGTTTCATGCTCGACGACAAGGCCTCCACCGAGGCGGGTTTCAAGTACCTGCTCTTCGGCGCGGTGACCTCGGCCATCCTGCTGTATGGTTTCAGCCTGCTGTTCGGCTTCGCAGGGACCACCAACCTGTACGCGCTGGCGAACGCACTGACTGCCGGCCCGAACATGAACGGTCTGGTCTTCGGCGTGATCCTGCTCCTGCTGGTGGGACTTGGCTTCAAGATCTCGGCCGTCCCGTTCCACTTCTGGGCGCCCGACGTGTACCAGGGCGCGCCCACGCCTGTGGCGGGTTTCCTCTCCACCGCTTCGAAGGCGGCGGGATTTGCCGTCCTGCTGCGCCTGTTCTTCGCGGCTTTCCCCGGATTTGCCAGTTGGCCCTCCGTTCTGGCGGTGGTGGCGACCCTGACCATGACCATCGGCAACCTGCTGGCCCTCCCGCAGACCAACCTCAAGCGCCTGCTGGCCTACTCTTCCATCGCTCATGCAGGCTATGCCCTGATCGGCGTGGTGGCCTTCTCGGAATTGGGACGCGCCAGCGTGGTCTTCTACCTGCTGGCCTATATCGCCACCAACCTGCTGGCCTTCGGCGCGGTAATGGCCTTCAGCCGCGTGACGGGCACGGACGACATCAAGGACTTTTCGGGCCTCAGCCGACGCTCCCCCTGGCTGGGACTGGCCATGCTGGCAGCCTTCCTCTCGCTGGCGGGCATGCCGCCCTTCGGCGGATTCGTGGCCAAGGTGATCGTCTTCCAGGCGGCTGTGGAGAAGGGCCTGTACGCGCTGGCCTTCATCGGTATTCTCAACTCCATCATCGCGGTCTACTACTACCTGAATGTGCTCAAGTTCGTGTATCTATATCGCATGGACGGCGAAAACGAGGAGGCGCACCCCATCCCGCTGACCCGCCCGTACGCCATCGCCCTGGTGGCGCTGGCCTTCGGCGTGGTCCTGCTCGGCACACTCTTCGGCCCATGGTTCGATTGGTCCAATCTGGCGGGGCTAAATCTCTTTTAGCCACTTTATTGACCGCATTTGACCTGTCAGTTATAATCGCGCCGCATGACACAAACGGAGCAAAAGGGTAAAAACATTCTGAACACCCTCCTGGTCGTGATGATCGGCCAGGTAGGGTGTTTGACGCTGGTCGTCGTCCTGGCTTCCGTGTTTGGCGGTCTGTGGCTCGATAATATGTTTGGAACAAAACCAGTCATCACGCTGGTTTTGTTATTCGCCGGGATCCCCATTTCGGTGCTCCTGATGTTGTTTGTCTCGCGCAAGACACTGGCGAAATTGAAATCACAATCCGAATCAAGTACTTCAAACTCTGATTAAAGGAGGCGGACTTTGGAACAACAAAAACGTAGACCCTGGCGCCGCTGGGTCGTGCTGGTTCTGATGATCGTGGGCTTCATTTTGGGCGGGATTTTTGTACCCGTTCAGCCCGAGATCACCGTGGCAGCAGAAAAACTCATCGAGGAGCCAATTGTCGAGAATTTCCTCGGCCTTGGCCCGTTTTATTTGGTGAATACAATCCCCACGTTGGTGGTGACCATTATTCTGCTGGTCTGGCTGGCTTGGGCGACCAATCGTTCGCTCAAGAAAAGCGCCGAGACGGACCTGGTCCCGCGCGGCATCGGCAACGCCATGGAAGCCATCCTGGAGATGCTCTACAACCTGACCGAGGGCTCGGCCGGCAAGTGGGCGAAACTCATCTTCCCATGGTTTGCCACCATCATGATCTATGTGCTGCTGGCCAACCTACTCAAGCTCATCCCAGGCTTTGAGTCGATCGGGGTGCTGCACCATGCAGTGGGCGAGGGCCATGCCAAGGAACTCCTGGCAGGCAATTGGTATTTGTTCACGGCCGACAAGGGTGAATATATCCTGGCCCCCTTCTTCCGCGGCATCTCCGTGGACCTGAACTTCACGGCCTCGCTGGCGCTCATCGCGGTGGTGATGATCCAGGTGGTCGGGTTCCGTGCGCAGGGTTGGGGCTACTTGAGCAAGTTCTTCAACACCCGACGCATGTTCAAGGTGCCGTTCTTCGGCGCGATGGACTTCCTGGTGGGCCTGCTGGAGTTGATCTCGGAACTCTCCAAGATCCTCTCGTTCGCCTTCCGTCTGTTCGGTAATATGTTCGCGGGTATCGTGTTGGTTGCCATTGTGGCGGGGCTGTTGGGTAAGATCAGCATCCTGCCCGCCATGGTGATGATGTTCGAACTCTTCGTCGGTGTCATCCAGGCCTTTGTGTTTGGCATGTTGACCATGGTCTTCATGGCCCAAGCCACCCAGGGCCACGGCGATGAACACTCTGAATCTCACTAATCAACTACTGGAATCAACCTAAGGAGGCTGAATCATGGAAGGAAATCTTTTGGATGCGATGCGCTTCGTGGGCGCGGGCTTGTCGATGATCGGTGCGGCGGGCGCGGGTATCGGTATCGGTTTGTCGGTGCAGGGCGCCCTGACGGGCATGGCCCGCAATCCCGACACCTACGGCAACCTGCTGACCAACATGATCCTGGGCATCGCGTTCTCCGAGGCCATCGCGATCTACTGTCTGGTGATCGCGTTCCTGATGCTCTTCAAAGTCGTGTAGCCCGATAAGGAGCACTCAATGGAAGCACTTGGTATCAATCTCGGTCTGCTCATCGTTCAAATCATCGCGTTCACCATCGTCTTCCTGACGCTGAACGCCTGGGTCTATGGCCCGATGATGAACCTGATGGAGACCCGCAAGCAGAAGATCGCCCAGGGTCTCGAAGACGCCCGGGTGGCCTCCGAAGCCCGCGCCAACGCGGAAAAGGAAGCCGCCAAGGTCATCGCCGACGCCCAGGCTGAAGCGGGCAAGGTGGTCCGCGAAGCCACGGACCGCGCGGCGGAAGCCGCCAAGGGCGTGAAGTCCGCCGCCGAAGCGGAAGCCGCCAAGGCCCGCGAGGCCGCCGTGGCCGACGCCGAGGTCGAGCGCAACCGCATCCTCGGTGACCTGCGCGGACAGGTGGCGGCCCTCTCCATCGCCGCCGCCCAGAAGCTGGTCGGCGAGGCGCTGGACGAGAAGCGCCAGCACGCCCTGATCGACGAGTTCTTCTCGGGCGTCAAGGGCGGCAAGGTCGTCGTGCTCGACGGCTCCGACTTCAAGGGCGAATCCGCCGAAGTCACCAGCGCCCTCCCGCTCAGTAAAGATGAGGAAGCCACCGTCAAGAAGGATATCCTCGCCAAGGTCGGCGCCCAGGCGGTGACCTTCCGCGTGGACCCGTCCATCCTGGGCGGCGTCGTCATCAAGGTCGGCGACAAGGTGCTGGATGGTTCCGTCGCTGGCAAACTCGAAGGCCTGCGCCAGACTCTCAAATAAACTGGCTTGACGAGAAGAAGGTTTTGACGGACAATCGTCAAAACCTTCTTTTTGATTAACTGTGATTTTGGCCGCGCTTCGACTATGAGCGGGAAGGAACGCCCGCTCTCCGCTCAGCGCGAACCACGTTCCATTTGAAATGTAACCCGCCTATGACCATGAACCTTCAAACCCTCCTTTCGCAATTTCCCTTCCCGTACTCCACCCACGGCGATTTGAACACACCGATCACGGGCATCACCCTCGACAGCCGCGCCGTGAAGCCTGGCGACCTGTTCGTGGCCATGCGCGGCGGGAGCGCCGACGGGCACGACTACATCCCCAAAGCCCTGCTGAACGGGGCTGCCGCCGTGGTGGGGGAGAAGTCCGCCGCGGAGGTGGGGATGCCGCCGACGGTTCCCTACATCCAGGTGGAGAACGCCCGCCAGTCCCTGACCTGGCTGGCTGGCGCCTTTTACGATTGGCCTGGCCGCAAGCTGACGGTGATCGGCGTGACGGGCACCGACGGCAAGACCACCACCAGCAACCTGCTCTACCGCATCCTCATCGCGGCGGGACTCAAGGCGGGCATGATCTCCACCGTCAACGCGGTCATCGGCGACGAGGAGCTCGACACGGGCTTCCACGTCACCACGCCCGACGCGCCTGACGTGCAGCGTTACCTGGCGCGCATGGTGGACGCGGGCCTGACGCACGTGGTGCTGGAGACCACCTCGCATGGCTGGGCGCAATTCCGCGTGGACGCCTGCGAGTTCGACCTGGGCGTGATCACCAACATCACGCACGAACACCTCGACCAGCACGGCTCCTACGAAAATTACCGCGCCGCCAAGGCCCGCCTCTTCCAGAGCCTCGAACACACCCTATCCAAGCCGCAGGGCAACCCACGCCTGGCGGTGCTCAACCGCGACGACCGCTCGTATGAATATCTCTCAGGCGTGGTGCATGGACTGCCCTCCGCGAAGCAGATCAGCTACGGGCTGGGGCAGGGCGCCGATGTGCGCGCGGAGAAGGTCCAGTACGACCCAGCGGGCATCCACTTCACGGCTGCCTCGAAGGATTTTCGCGTAGCCATATCCAGCCAATTAGTAGGCGCATTCAACGTCTCCAATTGTCTGGCCGCGCTGACGGCCGCCGTGTACGGATTGGGTATCCCGCCTGAGGATGCGGCGCGCGGCATCGCGTCGCTGGAAGGGGTGCCTGGCCGCATGGAGCGCATCGACCTGGGCCAGAAGTTCACCGCCATCGTGGATTTTGCGCACACGCCGAATGCTTTGAAAGTTGCCTTGGAGGCGGCGCGCGAGATGTTGGCGGGAGAGGGAACGGGGGCAGGCCGTGTCATCGCCGTGTTCGGTTCGGCGGGATTGCGCGACCGCGAGAAGCGCCGCATGATGGCCGAGACCTCGGCGGAGTTGGCCGACCTGACGGTGATGACCGCTGAGGACCCGCGCACCGAATCCCTGGCGGGGATCCTCGACGAAATGGCGGCAGGCGCGAGGTCCAGGGGCGGGACGGAGGGCGGGACCTTTTGGCGGGTCCCCGACCGCGGCGAAGCCATCCGCTTTGCGCTGCGGCTGGCGCGCCCAGGCGACATCGTCCTCGCCTGCGGCAAGGGGCACGAACAGTCCATGTGCTTCGGCAAGACCGAATACCTGTGGGATGACCGCACCGCGATGCGCGCTGCGCTCTCCGAGTTCCTTGGGCTGAATGGTCCGCGCATGCCCTACCTGCCCTCGCAGGACAAGCCCGAAGAGGAGTGGCTGAAGGGATGATCCACTACTTAAAACGCGAGCAGTTCCTCCCCGCGCCGTTGGAAACGGTGTGGGCCTATTTTGCCGACCCGAAAAATCTGAACGAGCTGACACCCCCTGACATGAACTTCGAGATCGTGGCGGGCGGGGACGAAGCCATGTACGCGGGTCAGATCATCGAGTACCGCGTGGAGTTCGTGCGCGGACTGCGCTCGCTGTGGCTGACCGAGATCGCGCACGTCGAGCCTGGCAGGCGTTTCGTGGACGAGCAGCGCGTGGGGCCGTATCGCTTCTGGTTTCACGAGCATCGCTTTACCCCCGTCGCGGGCGGCGTGCGCATGAACGACCAGGTGACCTATGCCGCGCCCTTCGGTCCGCTAGGCGACCTGGTCAATGCGCTGTGGATTCGCCGCAGGCTGGAGGGGATTTTTGATTACCGCACACATAAGATTGTCGAGCTGTTTGGAGGAGCCGCATGAGTTGGGTCGAGCCCGTAACGCTGACAGGCCGCTACGCGCGCCTGGAACCGATGACCGAAGCCCACATCCCCGCGCTGGCGCAGATCGGCGTGGGACAGGACTTCTGGCATTTCATGTTGTACGGCGACATGCGCACCGAGGCCGACATGCGCGCCTGGGTGTGGGACATCCTCTCGCGCGCGCAGAAAGGCACCGACCTGCCCTTCGTGGCCGTGGACCTGGCCTCGGGTCGGGTGGCGGGCGCGACCCGCTACCTGAATATCACCCCCAAGGACCGCGGCCTGGAGATCGGCGGCACCTGGTACGGGACGGAGTTCCAGCGTACGGCGGTCAACACGGAATGCAAGTACCTGTTGCTGCGACACGCCTTCGAGACGCTGGGCGCCATCCGCGTGCAGTTCAAGACCGACTCGCGCAACGTCCGTTCGCAGCGCGCCATCGAGCGGTTGGGCGCGGTGAAGGAGGGCGTGCTGCGCAATCACATGATCCTGCCCGACGGGTATATCCGTCATTCGGTGTTCTATTCGATCTTGGATTCGGAATGGGATGGGGTGAAGAAGAACCTGGAAACGATGATGGCAAAGTAAAATTAAGGCCCCTTAATGCTTAATATCAGGTTAAAAATCCCGACGCCGTTACAGAGTCGGGTTTTTTCGTCTTTACCGAGCTGGTATGACCTTGCTCACGACCCAATGATGCTTGCCCAACCTGCGCATGCGTTGAAACCCCAGCCGTTCGAAAATGGACAGGGTCGCGTTGTGGAGAAAAGAACCCGAGGTGGAGCGGCCTTCCACCTCCTCGGGGTAACTCTCCACGCGGCCGCCGCCGAGGCGGGCGATCTCGTCCAGCGCGCCTGCCAAGGCAATGGAGGCGACGCCCTGTCCGCGATATTCCCGATCCACGAAGAAGCAGGTAATACGCCAGTCTGGGAGTTGGTCCAGGCCATTTTGGTATTCGCGCTTATGCTTGATGCGCGGGAGTTCGTCCACAGGTCCGAACTGGCACCAGCCGACGGCGGTCGGCCCGTCATAGACCAGGGCGGCATGCGCCCGTCCCGTGTGGACGCGATTCTCTTTCTCCGCACGGTTCTGCGCGGCGGTCTTTCCACGCCCGACGCCTTCCTCGTGAAAGGCCATGCACCAGCATCCGCCCCACACGCCGTTATGTTTTTCGACCAACCGCGCAAAATCGGACCAGGTCTTTTCGTCGAGGGCTTTTACGGAAAAGTCGGTCATTCCTGTATCTCCTCCATCCAGCGCCGCGACTCTTCGGCCTGCACGGCACGCTCGGCTTCGTGGACCAGCATGTTCAGGCTGCACCTGCGTCGGAACGGGGCATTGGGCGGCAGGTAGGAGGTAGGGAGGGGCGTGGGTTGGCTATTCAGCGAAACGTTGAAGCAAGGGGACCAATGTTGGATCAATGTGCGTTCGGCGGCGTTCAGGTCATTCCCGACGGATGCAAACGCTTCGGATTTCGAACTGAACATTTCGATGACGAAATTCATGGACCTCGGCCAGTTGCACCAGAGGAATCGCCCGACGATGGAGTGGCCTTTGAACCCGCCGATCAGGTGTTCCCAGACGCGCGCAAAGGCCAGGTAAGACTGGCCGACGTAGAAGGCCACTTCCTCGTCGCGGAACAGGTACAGGTCCAGGCCTTTCCAGTCGGCTGGGCAATGCTCGAGGAGCAGGAAGCGCTTGAGCGGAATTGCAATCGATGAGGGGGACATGCAAGATTTTCGATGAACCGAGAAGTCTCTGATTCGAGGATCCCGGCTGGCGGGCGGGACGAAGGAACGCTCGGGGCAGCGCCCACCCGCCAGACAGGTATCCATTTTTGTGGTCGATTTTTCGCCGCCCTGAGTACGTCTGAAGGTCTTATCCCGCGCGAGCGAGGTCGAAGCGGTCCAGATTCATGACCTTGTCCCAGGCCGCGATGAAGTCGTGGATGAACTTCTCCTGGGAGTCCGTGCAGGCGTAGACCTCAGCCAGGGCCCGCAGTTGGGAGTCGGAGCCGAAGACCAGGTCGACGCGGGTGGCGGTCCACTTGAGGTCGCCCGTCACGCGGTCATGGCCCTCGAAGACGTCGCCTTCCTCCGAGGTCGGCTTCCATTCCGTGCCCATGTCAAGCAGGTTCACGAAGAAATCGTTGGTGAGTGTCTCTGGCCGCGCGGTGAAGACACCGTGGCTGGACTTCCCGTGGTTGGCGCCCAGGACGCGCAGGCCGCCGACAAGGACCGTCATTTCGGGGGCGGTCAGGGTCAGCAATTGCGCCTTGTCCACCAGCATCTCCTCTGCGGTGACGGCATAGCGGGCCTTCTGGTAGTTGCGGAAACCGTCGGCCTTTGGCTCGAGCACGGCAAAGGACTGCACATCGGTCTGCTTCTGTGAGGCATCCATGCGCCCGGGCGCAAAGGGTACCGTCACTTTGAAGCCTGCATTCTTCGCGGCCTGTTCGACGCCTGCACAACCTGCCAGGACGATCACGTCTGCCAGCGAGACCTTCCTGCCGTCGGTCCGATCCTTGTTGAAGGCCTTCTGGATCTTCTCCAGCGCCTTGAGCACCTTCGCCAGTTGGGCGGGCTGATTGACCTCCCAATCCTTCTGCGGTTCCAGGCGGATGCGGGCGCCGTTGGCGCCGCCGCGCTTGTCAGAGCCGCGGAAGGTGGAGGCCGAGGCCCAGGCGGTGGAGACCAGTTCGGACACGGTCAGACCCGAAGCGAGGATCTCCTTCTTGAGGGCGGCAGCATCCGATTTGGTGATCAGTTTGTGGTTGACGGCGGGGATCGGGTCCTGCCAGATCAGGTCTTCCTTCGGGACGTCTGCTCCGAGGTAGCGGGACTTGGGTCCCATGTCACGGTGGGTCAGCTTGAACCAGGCGCGGGCGAAGGCCTCGGCAAAGGCCTGCGGGTCCTGCTGGAAGCGGCGCGCGATCGGTTCGTAGATCGGGTCGAAGCGCAGGGACAGGTCCGCGGTGGTCATCATCGGCGCGGATTTCCTGGAGGGGTCGTGCGCGTCGGGGATCATGTGCTCGGGTCGGACGTTCTTCGCCACCCATTGGTGGGCGCCGGCCGGGCTCTTGACCAGTTCCCATTCGTACATGAAAAGCATGTCGAGGTAGCCGTTATCCCATTGGGTGGGGTTGGGTTTCCATGCGCCTTCGATGCCGCTGGAGGTGGTGTGGACGCCCTTGCCGCTGCCGAGGCGGTTCTTCCAACCCAGGCCCTGCTGTTCGAGGGGAGCGCCCTCGGGTTCGGGTCCGACCAGTTTCGGGTCGCCCGCACCGTGGGCCTTGCCGAAGGTGTGGCCGCCAGCGATCAACGCGACGGTCTCCTCATCGTTCATGGCCATGCGTCCAAAGGTCTCGCGGACGTCGCGTCCCGAGGCGACCGGGTCGGGGTTGCCGTTCGGGCCCTCCGGGTTGACGTAGATCAGGCCCATCTGCACCGCCGCAAGCGGATTTTCGAGGTCGCGCTCGCCGGAGTAGCGGTTATCCCCGAGCCACTTGTCTTCCGAGCCCCAATAGATGTCTTTTTCGGGTTCCCATATGTCCTCACGCCCGCCCGCAAAACCGAAGGTCTCGAATCCCATGGATTCCAGGGCCATGTTGCCCGCCAGGATCATCAGGTCGGCCCACGAGATTTTTTTGCCGTACTTCTGCTTGATCGGCCAGAGCAGGCGGCGGGCCTTGTCGAGGTTGACGTTGTCGGGCCAGCTGTTGAGCGGCGCAAAGCGTTGACTGCCGTTGCCCCCGCCGCCGCGCCCGTCGCCGATGCGATAGGTGCCCGCGCTGTGCCAGGCCATGCGGATGAAGAGTCCGCCGTAGTGACCCCAGTCCGCGGGCCACCAATCCTGTGACTGGGTCATCAGCTCGCGCAGGTCGTTCTTCAGCGCTTCTAGGTTGAGTTTCTTGAATTCCCTGCGGTAGTCGAAGTCCGCGCCCATGGGATTGGATTTGGAGGAATGCTGGTGGAGGATATCGAGGTTCAACTGGTTCGGCCACCAGTCCTGGTTGGTTGTTCCTTTATGGACAGGGCACTTGCTATCTTCGCTCATGGCATTTTCTCCTTTCGCGTTCTGGATGATCGAATATTTCCTCCTGTATTATAGTTGACTTCTGGTAAAAGTCACCAAAATCCCATTTTCTCTATCACTGCCCCGAATCGCGGTTGGGAGCCTGAAAGGCGATTTCCCTTTCGATCCTTACTCGTTATTTATCTCTTTTCCCTGCTCACCCCTTGACACTGCTGTTAATCGGTGGACAGCATTTTATAATCCTGAATGTAACCTATGATAGCTCGTGGAGGCGGATTCGATAGTTTGCCCGCGATCACCACGTATATTTTCAGGTTCTCGTTTGCCAATATGTAATATCTGTATCCTCGTAGTTGCTCCATCGTATATCCCAGTTGAGATAGGTGCCGCGCAACGCTTCTTGCGGCATCAGCGGTTGATGTCTCTCCTATATAATCAATTTTCTTTGTCTCAGCATTATATGAGAAGGGAGGAGCAAAACTGACCCCGTGCTTGGAACTATTCAACATGCTCATTACCTTGTCTCGATTGATGCTAAAGAGCTCGGAGATAATAGAATCAACCTTGATCTCCACACCTCCATTTGGTTTGATGAGGATGCCATGAGGGAGGGCCTTGATGAGCTTAGCGTCAATGCAAGGCATGTGCAGGGAAATAAATATGATTTGATCCTGTTCGTGTTTGAATATGGACATATTAAAACCTCCGCGGGACTTATTTTTTGCTAATCACCTTCCCCCGTCAACAGGGTTCTTAAAACGAAGCGCCACCAACCTTGAAAGATTAGCAAGTAAAGAGATGCCACAATTCCCGCCAACACTAGCACTCCGAAAATAATGGCAAGAAAGGTTCTCAATTTAGGGGATATGCTGTATTCCAACTTATCATCCAAGAAATAAAAGAAAAGGGAAGGCAATCCTGGTAGTCCGAAAATAATCATAGTACGAACCCACCATGTCATTCCAATGGTCGGCGTTAAAAGTGATGCGAACCATTCTCTCAAAGAAAAGCCCCAACCAGCGAAGAATTGAAGCCATACCCAACCAACAATAAGAACAATCGCAATGCCGATTAACCACCTCGACTCTCTTTCGCTGAGGGATACCAGTCCAATAACCACCGCTACAACAAATACCAGTAAAGTGATATATGGGCGAAATGGAGCTAACCAGTGAGGTCCCCAAATTTCAGGTGTCTTACCACTTAAAGCCAATGCTAATTCCTCTATCAGGCGAGTAGCTGCTGATTCAGATGCATCGTTTAACAAAGAGTAACCTTCTGTTCCAGGCAGTGTTTCACCGCCAAGGAATCCATCAAAACCGTCCATTGGTGTCCCTTGAGCGGTAGTCACGGAGGGAGTTCGGAAGTAAGCCTCCCATACTTTTCCGCTAGAATCAAACAGAATTGCATTGGTAGTAACTGTTCCACGCCAACGATTCGTTTCTCCGAGACGATCCTCTACACTGAGCAGATATTCAACTTTAATCCAAAACACAGCATCAACACCCAAAGATTTGGGCAGGCTAACCAAAGTCGCTTCATCTCCAGAATTGATGTATAGTAAATCGGAACGACTTGTCACGGGTCCCCCCATAATTATTTTTTGTGATGATTCCTGTAACAATGTTGCATAATCAGGTATCAACTGCAATTCGGGCAATGACTTGAAGTCAAATCGCGAATCTTCATCCAAACGATTATGGAAATAGACCACATAAGAATCGGCAGCATCCAGCGCTAATTGAGGTAGCCCCGTGGGTTTCGATCCCTCACTGGTTAAGATATACACGTCTGGTTCTACCATAAAGCTCACTAAAGCTAATTTATGTATGTTCTGTATTTCCCGCGAATCTAACACCTCAGATCGGTCAGGCGCACATCCCGCTAGTAGGATAACGCAGAAGATAAGCAAAGAAACAGACCACGTCGGTTTGTGGAAAGGATTCGTGCGTTTCATAGAAATACCTCCTACGAAAGTGGCGGGCTTACGGTTGCATTACCTGCGTATGTCTCGACAGGCTCGACAACAAGGGCGGGCGTGGACAAGGCTTGTGAGCAGGAAAAATCCGAGGTCGCGCTTCATGAAATGCTTGAAAATGCCACAGAATTCTCAACATTCACTGCGCGCAACGTTAGGGTCTGTACGCAAATTAAGATTGTGTCACTCTGAGCGAAGCGAAGAGTCTCAGATTCAAGGTGCTTGCAGGCAAATCCTGAGGTTTTTCGTTGTTTCGTCCCTTAGAATGACACGCAAAAAGGATTTTGCATACAGACCCTAGCTCGGTTTTGTGTTTATCCAGCGTTTGTTGTGCCAAGAAAATCCGAGGTCGATAGTTCTTGATTCAACTTCCAAGAACTATTGGAGGAAAATCCATGAAGTATAGTGTGAAATCTTGACTACCTTCAACAATTCCAAACGCTATCCAGAAAGAAGCAGGCTTTTGATCCTGGTCTAACTGTACTTCTATAAAAAGAGCATGATACTTCTCTCCTGTACTGTCTGTTACATATACCTTGTCGTATATCCTTGGGTTAACGGATACTATATTGGCTGCATCAAACCCAAATACAATAGAAAGCGGATTTTTCGGTGTATCGCATTTGAAATCAGTACGAAGTAGAGATTTGCCAGGTTGTGGAATTAGGTCTCCGTAAGTTCCTGTTGTAACGTGATTCTCCACAGAAATGTTTATCAAACGATAAACAACGGTACCATCCGTGAGCAAAGGTAATTCTTTCGTCGCTGTCGGAGGGATGGGCGTTAGTGTTGCTATCGGTGGAATAGACGTTAGTGTTGCTGTTGGCGGGTTAGGCGGTAGCGGAGATGCCGAAGTTGGCGCTGTTGGCGCAACAGCCGAATTCTGCGGTGTACTGCACCCATTCAAAGATAAAGCGAACAATGTAAATAGTAACAAGTACACCATTTGTCTGGGTAACTGTTGGTGTTTCATTTTTCTTTCTCCTTTCAATCAGGTGGCAGGCTAACGACTTGCGCTACCTGCGCTGGGGTGGACACGGACTCCACAAAGAATATTCGGTGTCGTCACCTTGTGTATGCTTTCCTTTTCCCTTTGACTTGTGTGAAAATTCGAACTCTTAACTGTGGAGGCATGTAGTTTTTGTGGCTCTGCATCTTAGTGTGTCAGTGGTTTATGAAGTTTTTCTACGCATTGCGCCTGTTAATTGTGCAAGAGGTCTCTTATGTTTAGGATATCTGATTTTGTCTGAGCTAAAAGGTCATTTTCCAAGAAATAATGATGCCATATCCGAAACATAAAGGGTAAACCCTATAGACTCCTTTTTAACTCCAGCAAGTATATAGTTTTCTCCTACCTCAACTGCAAAGAATTGGTTGCCCTGGCTGTCAATAACGTAGATAGTCGGTATTCCTGATAACATAGTGGCTTTCTCAAATACCGCATCATGTCCATCTCCGCCGAATGCCACACCAGCCAAACTACAGCCCTCAGTGTTGTCAAATTCGATCGTTAGAAAAAGGAATCCCTCATGTAGGCGAATTCCAGATTGAGTTGCGTATGTCGATGAGTCCGATAGTGTTACGGAGTTCAATGTCCATGTGCAAACTTCATTGGTTATGATGGAGGGTAGTGGGGTAGGAGTGGATGTGGGAACAGGAGTAGATGTAGAGGTGGGGGTGATTGTAGGAATAGGAGTCATTGTTGGCCCAAATAGACCTCCTGGACCGCAACCTGAAACAATCAAGCTTAAAATCAGGAAACAGATGGTTGGAATGGCTTTTTTCATGGTTTTCTCCTTTGATCTGCCAGTTGACCAAGTATCCAGTCAACTACAAGATCTGACCCTGGGGCGGAAGGTCAGACACTTTTTGAGCACCGTAGATAATGCCGATTTACGTTGATTTTCAAAAAACTGTTATTGAAAACCGATAGAATCTGCAATTAGCTGCTGTTTGTTTAAGCTCTTGTCTGAACCTTAATAAAAATTGACGGCTCTGCCCACATACCCATTAAAATTATAGGTTTTTTTAGACCATTTTCAATACCCACCCGCCGATTTCTTTATCCCCTTTGTATTCCAATGCCGTTTTTACCCCGCCTGGATCCGAATCGACGTATGCTGCGCTTTGCGCAATTTCCCCAGCAGGCCGAAGAGGTCGAACGAAACCCCGTATTTCTTCCGCATCAGGGCCTGGACGTGTCGCAGGGCCTCGGGTGAATCGTCCACCTGGGCGCGGGCTTCGGTCCACTCGCCCAGCGCTTCGCCCGCCCCCGTCGAGGGCGCGATGCGCACCGTCCCGTCCCTGCGGATGCGCTTGGCCTTGCCCGAGCTGGCCTCGGTCCAGACGAAGAGCGCGTCCCCCTCTTGGGCGAACCAGACGGGCGTCCGCACCCCTTGTCCGTTCTTGCAGAAGGTTTCGAGGGCCAGGTATTGCTGATTTTGAAAAGCGGAAAGTGTCATGAAAGTCCTTTGAAGTGGGGTTACGCAACTAGCTGCCTGACAGTTTGTATCAGGAAAATTTCGGTGGTCGGGCGGCGCAAGGCCGCGCACGAGAAAAGGTCCACCGTGCCCCCTTTTTCCTTTGTGTACTTTGTGCCCTTTGTGGTTAAGCTCTTTCCGATGATTTATGGGAGTCCTTGGAAACGTTTGAGTTTCCAATCCTGGAAGCGGCGCCAGCCCAGCTCTGAGAGCATCAGCGTCATGCCGAAGCCGATCAGGACGTTGGTGATGAAGAAGAAGACGACCTCTTCCAGCGGCAGGACGCCGAAGAACAGCAGGCCCGTGGTCTGCGCGGGCGAGATCGACCAGGTGGTGGCCTTCAGGGCCACGATGTCCATCAGCGAGAGGTACGCGCCCAGCGGCAGGATGGCCGCCGCCGCCAGCCAGCGGTGATGCCATAGGATGTCCGCCCCGAACAGCAGTTGCGGGAAGATGGCGGGCAGCGCCCAAAAGAGCGTGATCGAGAGATAGGTCAGGGACGGGTCCCCGCTGAAGAAGGTCACCGCCGACCAGGCCCAGGCGGCCGCCAACAGCCCCGCCGCGACGATGCGCCCCGTTGTGGACGGCTTGAACTCGCCCTGGGCGGGTAAGCGCCGCGCCAGGAAGGTCCACCACAGCCCCGCCAGGATCGTTTCCAGCACGAAAAAAGTGTACTCCTCGAGCGGCACGTAGCCGAAGACGATGCCCGTCACCAGCACGGGATTGTAACTCCACACGCCCGTCGCTACCAGGTAATTGTCCCAGGGCGTGGTGTAGACCAGCGCCAGCGCCACGTGCACCGCCACGATGATCCAAACCTTGCCCCCGTCGAATCCCCGCAGCGGACGCCTGGCGCGCCCGTCCAGCCAGGTCACCGCCAGCAGCGCCAGGATGGGAAGGACCAGAAACCGTAATAGAAATCCGAAGTATGTCATAGTTTTTACTCGGTGGTCGAGTAGCCCGACGCGCAGCGGAGGGCGTATCGAGACCACATCACTCAGTAACTGAAAGTTTCCAATTTATTGATGGTCTCGATACGGGCTGGAAAAGCACCAGCCTTACTCGACCACCAGTGGGTTGTTATTTCCTTTTATAAACTCTCACCATCACCCCGGGCCGCGGCTCAAGCGTCGCGCCCATGTGTGCGTGAATGCGGTCCGCGTTCAGCGGCTCGAAGCGGAAGCCCCGCAGCAGGCGGGTCAGCACCAGCCGCGCCTCGGCCTGCCCGAAGGCAGCCCCGATGCAGGCGCGCGGCCCGCCGCCGAAGGGGATATAACTCATCGGCGGGGTCTTGCGTCCGTGGGCGAAGCGCTCGGGGCGGAACTCGTCCGCACGCTCCCACACGGCGGGGTCGCGCTGGGTCAGGTAGATCGAGTAGAACATGCGCTCGCCCGAGGGGATCGGGTTCCCATCGAAATCCATCTCTTCCGCCACGATGCGGTTGCCGATGTGGATAGGCGGATACAGCCGCAGCGTCTCCTTGAGGACCTGGTCGAGCAGCGGCGATTTTTCGAGCGAGTCGACCTCGTCCACCAGCCGCGCATGGACTTCGGGATGCTGCCCGAGCATGGCAAAGACCCAGGTCAGCAGGGCAGTGGACGTGTCGTGCCCCGCGATCAGCATGGTCAGCATCTGGTCGCGGATCACCTCGTCCGACAGTCCCGCGTCGATCAGATGTTGCAGCAGGTCGGTTGGACCGTGGACCGTGGACGATGGACCGCTTTCACGATCCACGGTCTGCTGTCTACGGTCCGCAATGATCCCATACAGATAATCGTCGACAACCTTCAAGGGCTTCTTGTACCCAGGCCGCGGGATTCGTCGCCACAGGATCCACGCCCCGGGCGAGATGTACTCGATGGCCTTGAGGATCGGATTCCAGATGCGCGGCAGGTCGTCCCAGGCGTCCACGCTGAAGAGCGCTTCCAGGATGATCAGCAAGGCAATCTTGCGCGCCTCGACCAGCATATCCACGCGCTGACCATCCTGCCATGCCGCAGTGACTCTGTCCGTGTTGGCCAAAATCATTTGCGTGTAATCACTGAGGGCGGCGGGATGCAGCGGCGGCTCCATCAGGCGGCGATAGTGGTCGTGCTCCTCGCCGTCGGTGACCAGCACGCCGCGCCGCAGCAGGTCGGTCACGGGGTCGTGGTTTCGCCACAGGAGCTTGTTCCGCTCGGTGACCAGCACCTGGCGCGCCGCCTCGGGGCCGAAGACCACGTACGGGCGGAAGCCTGGCAGGGGAATCTGGAAGAAGCGCCCGATCCGCTTGGCCATCACCTGCAGCGGACCCAGCGGCGAGCGCTCGCGCAGGAAGGCGCGCAGCACGGCCAGGCCCAGTTCGGGGGAGGCTTTCATTGGAAACCCTCCTTCGACGCCTTGTAAGCCGCCAGGGTGCGGTCCTTGTCGCGGACGATGATCGGGCGTTCGGGGTAGCCGTCGGCGCGGATGCCCTTTTCCCACGGCGCGTGGATGATTGCCGCGTCGAGGTGCGCCAGCTCGGGCACCCACTTGCGGATGTAGTCGCCGTTCGGGTCGAACTTGGCGCTTTGCAGCACGGGGTTGAACACGCGGAAATACGGCGCGGCGTCCGTGCCCGTGCCCGCCGTCCATTGCCAGCCGCCGTTGTTGGCGGCGGGGTCGCCGTCCAGCAAATGCTCCATGAACCAGCGCTCGCCCCAGCGCCAGTCCACCAGCATGTCCTTGACCAGGAAGGAGGCCACGATCATGCGCGCGCGGTTGTGCATCCAGCCTGTCTCGCGCAGTTGGCGCATGGCCGCGTCCACCACGGGCACGCCCGTGCGGCCCTGCTTCCAGGCGGTGAACTCGGTTTCCTCGTTGCGCCACGGGATGTTGGCCAGCGCGGGGTTGAACGACTCCCTGGCGACGCGCGGGAAGTGGTACAGGATCTGGATGTAGAACTCGCGCCAGATCAACTCGTTCAGCCAGACCTCGGTGCCCGTCCCCGCCCGAGCCTGCCTCGCCGCGTGGACAGCTTGCCGCATCCCGAGCATGCCGAAGCGCAGGTAGGGCGAGAGCGCCGACGTGCCGTCCAGGTCGAGGCGGTTGCGCTGGTCGGCATAATTGGCAATTCGGTCATTGGTAAATTGGGCCAGGCGGCGTTGGGCTTCGGCCTCGCCCGCGGGGAAGAGCGGCTCGGGCGTCGAGTCGGGCAGGGCCGCCGAGGAGGGAAACTCCACTGCGGGGAAATGCTCGGGCGCGGGCAGCAGCGCCAGGTCCGCGGGCAGCAGGGATTTCCAGGCCCGCGAGTAGGGCGTGTACACCGTGTAGGGCGAGCCGTCCGCCTTTTTGACCAGTTCGGGCGGGTGGACGGTCTGCCCGTGGATGAGGGTCAGCGGCAGGGCGCGGGCGACGCGCATGTCTCGCGCGAGGGCGTACGGCGTGGTGTCGCGCTCGGCGTAGATGGCGTCCGCGCCCGTCTCGGCCAGCAATCGGCGCAGCGCCTCGACGGGTTCGCCGCGCCGCAGGGTCAGGCGCGATCCGCGCGCCTGAAGTTGTCTGTCCAGGGCGCGCAGCCCCTCGTAGAGGAAATTGCGTCGGCGCGGGGAAACGGAGTCAAAGTGTGGGTCGAGCAGGAAGACGGGGAGAACGGAACCCGCCTTCAGGGCGGCCTGTAAGGCGGGGTTGTCGTTCAGGCGCAGGTCGCGCCGAATCCACCAGATCGAGGTCATGCCGTGCCCGCCAGCCAGAGCATTCCCGCCAGCGTGTTCTGGCGGACGGGCTCCGCGTTGATGCGCACGCTCACCTGGCCCGAGCGGTTGAATTCGAGGCGGCCTGTGTTGCCCAGGCTGTCTTTCAGGTCGAGGAAGCCGTACGCGCGGATGCGGGTGCGGCCCAGCAGCGAGAGCGCCAGTTCGCTGGTGATGAGGCCCGTCAGCGTGGCTTGGTATTCGCCACTCTGACTCGCGAACTGGAACCTGGACGGAGCGGGCATGCCCAATCCGCGCAGACCGACGGTGGTGCCTGTGATCTGCTCGCCGCCGCTGAACGTGTCGCCGTTGGGCAGGGTGGCTGTATAGCGGATGTCGTAATGCGGCGAGGCGCTCTCCAGCGTGGCGCGGACGGTCGCACCCGTGGCAGGGTCCTTCTCCTCGACACTTTCGCCGACGCGGTTGAAGCGCGGCTGATAGTAGGCCCGCCCGTAGGAAGTGGAGGAGGCCACGGCGTACATGCCGACCTTTTCGAGGGCCGCCGCGCCATCTCCCGCCGCAAGCAGGGCGGGGACCTCGGTCAGCCATTCGGTCTTGTGCATGCGACGGACGATATAGCCGAGCAGGCTGATGCCTTCAGGGGGTAGTTCGTAACGCGTGGTCTCGATCAACATGGCGGTCTCCTTTCGGGTGGATGGGAAGACGGAGCACAGATTGAAATCTGCACTCCGAAAAAAAACTAATCTGCGGCGGGCGCTTGCCCCGATTTGGGGCCCTGGTTCAAGGTGGCTGCGATGGGGTGGTTGAAGATGGTGAAGAAGATGTACACGCTCAGGCCTGCCATCACAACCGCGCCGAACGCGCCCGGCGACCAGGTCCCCAGGGATTGCAGCAGGTAGCCGCCCAGGATGGGCGCGAGGATGCGCGTGGAGCTTTCGATGGAGGCTGAGAAGCCCAGGATGCCGCCGATCTCCTGCGGCTGGACGGCCTTGGTCAGCGTGGACGAGAGCAGGGTGTTGAGGATGCCGCCCGCGATGGCGGTGGGCGTCAGCACCACCAGCAGCCACAGGACGCTCGGGGTCAGCGCCCAGCCGACCAGCGAGATGGTCATCAACACGCCGCTGAACAGGATCAGCTTGTCCTCCTGGAAGCGCTGGGTCAGGCGGCCGATCAGAAAGCCCTGTACGAAGACCGAGAGCACGCCCACGTAGGTCAGGATCAGGCCTGTGTCGCGCACCTGCAAGTTGAACTTGTTGAGCGCGTAGAGCGAGAAGATGGTCTGGAAGATTGCGAAGGCCAGCCCGAAGAAGAAGCGCGTGGTGAGCAGCGAGCCCGTGAACGGGCGGCGCAGCGCCGCCAGCAGTGCGCCCAATGTGATGGCGGGGCGCTTCTCGGTCATCTGCGCGCGCTTCTCGGCGGTCAACGATTCGGGCAGCCAGAAGAAGATCAGCATCAGGTTGCTGAACGAGAGCACCGAGGCCACGAAGGCGGGCACGGCGTAGCCCCACTGGCTGAGCAGTCCGCCCGAGGCAGGGCCGATGATGAATCCCAGCCCGAAGGCGGCGCCGATCATACCCAGTCCCTTCGAGCGGCTCTGGGCGTCGGTCACATCCGAGATGTAGGCCTGGGCCACGCTCAGGTTGCCGCCCGTCAACCCGTCCACCATGCGGCTGAGGAACAGGATGCCCAGCACGAACAGGTTGGCGGCCTGCGGGTCGAAGGCTTTGGCCAGCGCGGACCCGATTGGGTCGGCGAAGCCCAACAGCAGGAACCCGACGAAGGTCCCGAAGACGGAGGCCAGCAGGACCGGGCGGCGCCCGTAGCGGTCGGAGAGACGTCCCAGCAGCGGGGCGCCGATCAGTTGCATCAAGGCGTACGAGGCCACCAGCAGGCCTGTCACGAATTCGGTCGCGCCGTATTTCTCGGCGTAGTAGGGCAGCAGCGGCAGGATCAGGCTGAAGCCGAGCAGGTCGATGAAGACGACGAAGATGATGGAGAAGAGGCGTTTGTTATTCATGAATTCCTTTTGTTCGAATATTTCGAAAGATAAGCAGGTTGATAATGAAGGTCAAATTGCGGCGCGGCGCCCGTGTGGGTCAGGTTCTCCCAGGCGACTCGCAGCAGGCCAAGCAGGGGCGTCCAGGGTTTCAACAGGCGCACTTCGCTGAACTCCTTGCGCTGACTCTCCACCGCCTGGACCAGTCCATCGGCGGCCTTCCCGGGCGACCCTGCCAGGAATCTCAGCACGAAGCCGAAGTTCTTGAGCATATCCCGTCCGCGTTCGCCGACCACGGTGGGCTGGGACAGCATGTCGGTGAGCATCATGCCCGGGCTGAAGCCGAGCAGTCGAATGCCGCTGCCCTTCAGTTCCACGGCGAGGCTGCGCGTGAAGGAGGCGACCCAGGCCTTGCTGGCCCCATACAACCCTGTGGGGGAGGCTGGGCGCAGGAAACTGCCGTTGCCGTAGACGTTGGCCAGCATTCCTTCGCCGCGCTCGGTGAAGTGCTCCATGACGGCCTGCGTGCAGTGCAACATGCCGAGGTTGTTGGCCAGGAACATGTCCAGTGCATCCTGTGGGTTCATGTCCAACATCAGGCCTGCGGCGTTGGAATAGCCCGCATTGTTGACCCACACGTCGATGCGGCCAAAGCGGCGCACGACGTCGCGGACCAGGCGATAGGCCTGTTCCTCTTCGCGGACGTCCAGCAGGAATCCGCTCACCCGACCCCTGGCCTGCAGCCCGCTCAATGCACGCTCCAGGGCTTCCTGGCTGCGTCCTGTGATGACGACGACCGCTCCCGCTTTGAGCATGGACTCGGCGATGGCGTATCCAAATCCGCGCGTGGAGCCCGTAACGACGACGGTCTTATCCTTGAGGGTTGACATGAATTCCTTCGTTCATCCCTTTCAACAGGCCGAGGATCTCCTCGTTGGCGGGGATGTCGCTCGGGTCGTGTCCGTAGTGGACGTAGCGCACCTGTCCCGTTTTGTCCACGGTGACCTGGGCGGGCTGGCGTCCGAACTTGAACAGGTTGACCTCCTGTCCGTATTTCTTCAGGACGGTGTGGGTTGGGTCGGGCAGGCCCGTGAAGGGCAGGTCGTTCTGCCGCCAGTATTCGGCAAAGGCTTCGGCCTTCTCGGGGCCGACCACCACCACTTCCGTGTCCAGTGCGGTGAATTGGTCATAGTCCTGGCGCAACTGCGCCATGTGCCGACGGCAGAACGGTCAGAAGAAGCCGCGGTTGAAGACCAGCAGCACGTTCCTTCGTCCGCGAAAATCGGACAGGCGTATTTCGCGGCCGTTGAAGTCGGTCAGCGTGAAGTCGGGAGCAGGGGTGTTAAGTGCAACGCGACTCATTGGAATGCTCAGGTTGCGATATATCCTTACTTCAGGCGCGGAATGAGCACGGGCGTGCGCTTTTTGTATTCTTCGTACTCGGGCTGCCCGCCCCATTTCTGGTCGGCTTTTTTCTCGAGCAGCGGGATGCCGCTCACGCGGGTCAGCAGCAGCGTGACGAAGAGGGGCGAGATCAGCGCCACCCACTGCCAGCCTTGCAGCACGGGCAGGGCAATGACCGCGATGCCGATCCATAGGACGATCTCGCCGAAGTAATTCGGGTGGCGCGAGCGGGACCACAGCCCCGTCTGGATGAACTTGCCCTTGTTGGACGAGTCTGCATTGAAGCGGCTCTTCTGCGAGTCGGCCACCACCTCGATGGCGAAGCCGAAAGCCCAGATCAGCGCGCCGATCCCGGCGAACAGGTCCAGTTCCTTGCGGACGGAGGTGGTGATGGCCACCAACGCCGCCGCGGCGGTGAAGGTCACCCACAGGGCCTGGATGGTCCACACGTTCAGGAAGCGGAAGAAGGACGGCTTGATCTCGTCGAAGCGGTCATCCTTGCCCGCCTTGTGGACGCGGCGGTACAGGAAGGTCCCCAGCCGCAGCGCCCAGACGATGACGAGCGCCGCCAGCAGGAGCGAGCGGGCATCGAGGTTCGCGCTGAGCAAAGCCGCGATCAGGGTGAGGGAGATGTAGGTCAGGCTGCCCGTCAGGTCGAAGAATTTTTCGGTCTGCATCCGAAACGACGGGATGAACACCAGCCATTGGATCAGGAAGGCCAGTCCCACGACCAGCGCGAAGACGGGCATCCCCGCGATGGCGGCGCCGCCCTGGCTGCCTGCCAGTGCGACCAGGACGCCGATCAGGATCAGGATGGGGAAGATGATCAGGGAATTGCGGTCTGTTGTTTTCATGGAATATTCCTTATGCGTGTTTGCCGAGCCAGAATTTGCGCCAGTCGCCGCCGCTGGCTTGCAGGGCGAGGAAGGCGTACAGGCTGCCTGCGAAGAATCCCAGGATCAGCATGGCAATCGTCCACAGGATGGCGGCAGGCAGGGACTTCTCGCGGTAGATGATCCAGGCGGAGAAGAGTGTAAAGCCTGTGTACAGATCCACCATCGAGACGATGCCCCAGGGCATGGCCAGCAGGCGACTGCCTTCGCCGAGGAAGTCGCCGACGGTGAATCCGTAGACCAGGACAGCGGTCATCGCGAGGAGGCCGAGCAGGGCGACGAGCTTTGCAATTTTCATGGCTTACTCCTTGGAAACACAAGCAAACCCGAGCGCGCCGATGCCGAGATGCGCGCCCAGCACGGGCGTGATCTGCACGATGGGCACGTCGCCCTCGGGGAAATACGAGCGGACCTGCTCGCGCAGCCGCTGGGCTTCTTCGCTCACGCCCGCATGCAGGATGGCCAGTTTTTCGAAGGGCGCGTACTCGGCCAGCCAATCCAACAGGTGCTCGGTGGCGCGATGTTGGGTGCGGGCGCGGAAGGCGGTGGGCTTGCCGAGGTGCATGTGCAGCAGCGGCTTGATCTGCAGAATCTCGCCCAGTTTGGCGAGCGCGAAATGCATCCGTCCGCTGCGGCGCAGGTATTCGAGCGTCTTCAGCGAGGCGAAGACGTAGGTGCGCTCCATCACGCTCTGCAGCGCCGAGAGGACCTGGTCGGTGCGCTGGCCGAACTGGGCCAGTTGGGCGGCGTGTTCGACAATGAAACCCGTGCCCAGGCTGAGTTGTCCCGAATCCAATACGGTGACGGGGATGCGGGTGAACTCTTCCGCCGCAGCGCGCGCCGAGTTAACCGTGGCGCTCAGGCTCTCGCTGATGTGGATCGACAGGATGGCCTGCGCTCCCTCATTTGCCAGGCGTTCGTAGATCTGTTTGAAGACCTCGGGCCCGGGTGCGGCGGTTTTGGGCGCGGGAGAATATTCGGGCAGGCGCGCGTAGAATTGCTCGCGGGTCAGGTCCACGCCGTCAAGAAAGGTGCGGTCCCCCACGTGGATGCTCAACGGGAGGACCGTGACGGCCAATTCTCGCGCCGTCTCGACGGGCAGGTCACAGGTGCTGTCGGTGACAATTCGGATGCTCATCAATTCTGATCCTTTGGTGAGACGGGTTCGGGAATCTGCACGGGATACATCTGGTGCAGCAAGCGGATCACCTGATAGGCGGTCTCGGGCTCGAAGGTGTAGAACCCTTCATACAGCCGCTGTCCTTCGCCCGGGTCGATCTCTTCGGCCAGCAGGGTGGCATACAGGCCTGCCCCGTAGGCCACCACGAACCAGTATTTTTCGAGCGGAGTCCCGCTGGTGCTGATGCCGATGGTGCGCGGCCATTTGGGGAGCGGAGCATCAGGCACGCCATACAGCCATAACTGTTGCGCCGACTCGGCCACGCGTTTATATTGCGCGGCTTGTGCCTCGATGCGGGAATAATATTGAAAGGATACATGCATGTCGGCCACGCCGCTGGTCTCGATGACAGCATCCTCGATCAGGTGGCTGATCTCTGTCATGCTGCGCACAGAAAAGATGTAGCGGAAACTCGAACGGTGCAGGTCCTGCGGCTTGAGGTTGGCGGCAAAACTTTCCGTCCGCGGAGAGAAGTGCGGCAGCAGGTTTTGATAGAAAGTGGAAAAAATGTCGTTGCTCATGCTGCAACTTGCCTGGCCTGGTCTCGCAGCCAGGCCTTGATGGGGGCGCCCATGCCGTTGATGTGCTTGTCCACAGCGCGGGAATAATTTTCCATGAAGTCAGCCAGTTCCTGCGGCGGACGGTTATGGGCGTGCATGAGGGTCTTTAGCCAGTCCATCTCCAGCGAGACGTAGTTCATGTCACCCAGAGACAGGGCGGCGGCAATGTTGTCGCCCAGGAAATGAATGCCCGTGTTGATGCCCTCCGTGTTCATCGCAGAGGGGACCATCTCCTTGATGCTGCTTTCGATGTGCAGACGGTGCCGGTTGAAGGCTTCCAGGGCCGCCAGGCATTCGGGCGGGATGCTCCGTTCGCTGTGTAATTGGGGCGGCTCACGCAGCAGATCTTCGATGGCCTTGATGGAGTTGTCCACGGATGTGCCCAGAAAGCGGCCTGGCACGGTCTCTTGCAGGCTCGGATGCAGGTTGAAGATGCGCCCGCCGAACCCGACCTGGGTGCGCCTGCCCGCGATGCCTTTTGCCGCCACGTGCAGCGCGGCCGCGCTGGCGAGCGTCTGCGCGACAAGGATCACCAGGTCTGCGCCGACGGTGGTTACCGTTTCCTCGAAACGCTCCGCCGGGACGTTGGCGCCCAGGTAGATGACGTTCAGTCCGCGGCGGCGCAGGAGCAGCGCCAGCAGCAGGGGAGTGAAGGTATGCCATTCGTTGGACGGACAACCGATCAGCACGGTTTGCTTGCGGGTGGCTTTGGGGGAGGCGCTCAGGAGCGTATCCAGGCGGCGCATGGCCAGGGCCGAGGCGAAGTGTTCCTGCTGCACGCTGGCGCGATTTTCGTACCAGTACTGCCCGATGTCGGACATGCCGCGCTGGAGCACCTCCATGCACACCTTTTCGACGGGATACATGGCGAAGGCCTGGTTGAGTACGTCCTCGGCCTCGGTCTCATTGAAGTGCAGGCAGGCGCGCAGCCATTGTCCGCGCAGGGCGTCGAGGCTGGTTTCGGGGAAGCCGAATCCAGCTGGGATGGCAGCCTGGGAAACGGAACCCGCCAGCGGGTCCAGGCCCGCAGCATGTTGTTCGTTCCACATATCCACCGCGCGGGAAATGCTCATCCCCTCTGCCTGACGGGCGATCAACCATTTGATGGTCTCGATGTCGTACTGCGAGTACAGACGATGACCACCCGGCGTGCGCTGGGGCAGGGGTAAGCCGTAGCGGCGTTCCCAGGCGCGCAGCGTGTCGGCGGAGATGTCCGTCTCTTTCAAGACGGCTTTCAGGTTATAGACGGGAGACTTGCTGATGGGCATGTCCGAACTCCAGGGAAGAGATGGGCAGATGCAAAGGTTTTGCAAGGCTATTGTAACTGCTTTGTCTCTAATTTCCTCTCAGGTTTAGGCTGTGGCGCGTTTCAGTCGAGCATCCGCCACGCGCGATCCCTTGAATTCCTTCAGGATGCGCTCGGTGGTCAGGCGGGCGGACAGCAGCACGATGGGCAGGCCTGTGCCCGGGTGGGTGGATGCGCCTGCAAAATACAGGTTTTTGTATTTGGCGTGGCGGTTCTGCGGGCGCAGGAAACCGACCTGCCAGAAGTTGTGGCTCAGGCCGAAGGCCGCGCCCTTGACCAGGTTGAAGCGTTCCTGCCAGGTCTTGGGGGTGTAGGTGATCTCGAACTTGATGTGTTCGCGCAGGTCGGTGATGCCCATTTCTTTGGCGATGCGGGTAAAGACGGTCTCGCGGGCCTTGTTCACCATCGCGTCCCAATCCT
This sequence comes from uncultured Anaerolineaceae bacterium, assembly GCA_964524485.1. Classification (GTDB taxonomy): domain Bacteria; phylum Chloroflexota; class Anaerolineae; order Anaerolineales; family Villigracilaceae; genus JACPVF01. Next base: position 52,653 of record CAZGFR010000006.1, read on the forward strand.
GTTGGGTGCGGGCTTCGAGATGGCCGACGGGCACCAGCACGTAGAAGGTATCCTGACCCTCGGGCGCGGCAGCCGCATCGGTGCGAGCGGGCGCGTGGATGTAGAAGGACGGCTCGTCGGGCAGGCGGTGCTCCTGGAAGATCTGGTCGAAGGAGGCCTTGTAATCGCCGCCGAGGAAGACGTTGTGATGCGCCACCTGCGGATATTGTTTGTCCACGCCCCAGTAGAACATGATGGTGGAGCAGGTGTAGAGCTTCTCGTCCAGTTTCTTCGCTTCGGCGGGATCGGGCAGCAGCTGGTCGTAGATGTAGGGCAGGTCCGCGTTGCCGACGAAGAGGTCGGCGCTGAACTCGCGTCCATCCTCCAATTCCGCGCCGACGATTTTGGAGCCATCCACTTTCAGTTTCTTCACGGGCGCGTTGTAGATGAATTCCACGCCTAGTTTTTCCGCGACGCGGGTCAAGGCCTGGATGCCTGCGTACATGCCGCCCATCGGATACCACACGCCCTCGGCCAGTTCGGTGTACTGGAGCAGGGAGTAGGTGGCGGGCGCGTCGTACGGGCTGAGGCCCAGATACATGTTCTGGAAAGTGAAAGCGGCCTTCAGGCGTTCATCCTTGAAGAAGCGGCTGGTGTTGGTGTAGTGCTTTTGCAGCGCCTTGAGTTGGAAGATGAGCGGCAGGTTGGCCAGGCTGAAGTATTCGAAGATGTTGTAGAAGTTGCGCCCGACGAACTTTTCGAGTGAGAGTTTGTAATGTTTGGCGCCCTCCGCGATGTAGGAGAGGAAGCCCGTGAAAGCGGTCGGTTCGACCTTCTCCAGCTGGGCCTGCATGTCGCTGATGTTCGAGGTCAGTTGCAGTTGCAGCCCGTCGTCGAAGTGGACCTTGTAGGTCGGGTCGATGCGGCGCAGGTCGAGGTGGTCGCTCATCCGCTCGCCGAGCGAGGCGAAGGTCTCCTCCCAGACTTCGGGCATCAGGAACAGGGTCGGGCCGATGTCGAAGCGGTGGCCGTCGCGGACGATCTGGTTGCAGCGTCCGCCGGAGTTCTCGTTCTTTTCCAGCACGGTTACGTCGTATCCATTCCTGGCCAGGCGGGCGGCAGTGGCGATCCCGCCGATGCCGGCGCCGATTACGAGGGCGGTGGGTTTTTGGGACATGAAATACCTTCTTTCGGGTCAAGATCCAAGTTGATGGATGGATTATACACTTTGTCTATAATTTGTCAAGATTATCAGGAAAATAACTTTACAAAACCTTGACAAATCGTATAATTTGGATAGAATAGACCCATACAAAACACGGAGGCAGACATGGAAATGCAAATGAACTGGGAACGGCAGTTGTTGGACCTGGCAAAGACCGACGCGCAACCCGCTTCGCGCACCTTCTTTTCCTATTGGGCGGGCGATGCCTCCCTGCGCGAGGCGTATCGTCTGGCCGAGCGGATCGCGGCTGAGCACAGCAAATCCTTCCATCTGGCCTCGGCGCTGCTGCCCGAGGAGAAACGCGCCGCCGTCCGCGCGCTGTACGCCTTCTGCCGCACCGTGGACGATATCGTGGATGAATCCTCGGCGGGCGAGCGGAAGCAACAACTGGATTACTGGCGCACCATCGTCAATACTGCCTTCGCTCCCGAGGGGGACCTGGTGGCCGCCGCATGGGTCGACGCCATGACCCGTTACCATATTCCGCGCCACTACGCCCTGCAATTGATCGACGGCGTGGCCCGCGACCTGACCCAGTCCCGTTACGCCACCTTCGACGACCTGGCTACGTATTGTTACGGCGTCGCCTCCACGGTCGGGTTGATGAGCATGCACATCGTCGGCTTTCGGAATACGCACGCCATCCAGTACGCCATCAAGCTGGGCGTGGCCCTGCAGATGACCAACATCCTGCGCGACGTGGGCGAGGATTACCGCAATGGCCGCATCTATTTGCCGCGTGAGGATATGCTCACCTTCGGCATCTCCGAGACCGACATCGAGATGGGTGTGGTCACGCCGCGTTGGCGCAAGTTCATGCAGTTCCAGATCGAGCGCACGCGCGCTCTGTACGAGGAAGGCTGGAAGGGCATCTCGGTGCTCGACCCCGACGGACGCATGGCCATCGGCGCCTCGGCCGTCTTCTACAGCGGAATCCTCGACGACATCGAGGCCCACGACTTCGATGTGTTCAACCGCCGCGCCAACCTGAACGCCTGGGAAAAAGTTCGGCGCATCCCTGCTTTGTGGTTGAAGGTGCGCTCTTTGTAGCCCATCTTTTTCCTCCTGTGTGTGGAAGGCGGCCTGTGAGGGGCCGCCTTCCCGTTTAAAAATGCGTCGCGTATAATTGTGGTCAAGTTAACCCTTCCTTTTCCCCCCAACAACCAAAGACCAAAATTCAACCAGCATAAAGCGCTGGCATTTTTGTATTCAACTTCCACCGATTGAGTCTCCTGGCTTGCAGGAAATCAGCCCCAGGGTGGAGGGGATACGTCAATAGGATTTAATGAAATGGAAGGAAAATTGACAATTTACTTCGACGACCCGTTCTGGGTCGCTGTGCTCGAGCGGGAGGACGAAGCAGGCTATCAGGCGGCGCGCGTGGTATTGGGCAGTGAGCCAAGCGATGCCGAAGCCTACCAGTTCTTCCTCAAGAATTATGGCGCGTTTCAATTCGATGTGGTGCACGAGTCCATGCGCCTGCCGAAAGCCAGGGTGAATTTCAAGCGGGCGCTGCGGGAGGCGCGCAAGTCCATGCAGGCGCAGGGAGTGGGTACGCGCGCCCAGGAGGCCATGAAGGCTGAGATGGCCCAGCACAAGCAGGAGCGGCGGACGGTCCGC
>CAZGFR010000006.1:55576-66293 GCA_964524485.1 uncultured Anaerolineaceae bacterium
GGAGGCCATGAAGGCTGAGATGGCCCAGCACAAGCAGGAGCGGCGGACGGTCCGCAAAGAGGAAAGAGAACAGGCGGAACGCGAGCATTTCCTTCAGCGGCAGGAGAAGAAGAAAGAGAAACATCGTGGACGCTAGGCGGCGGAGGCGGAGTCGTTCCGCCTCTGTTTGCGTTCCCCATCCTCGCGTTGTATACTAGCCCGACATCCCTTTCAGGAGAGTGAATCATGCGCATCAATTTCGACCAGGTCCCCAACCGCCGCAACTCCCAGCGCTCGAACAAATGGAATTATTACCCGAAGGACGTTCTGCCCATGTGGGTGGCGGACATGGATTTTCCTGCGCCCAAGCCGATCCTTTCGGTCCTGCACAAAGCCGTGGACCATGGCGTGCTCGGCTACGAGTTGCCCTCCCAAACCCTGAAGGAGACCGTCGCCGTCCGCATGGATTCGCTGTATCGCTGGAAGGTCAAGCCCGAGGCGGTGGTGGCGGTGACGGGCATCGTCAGCGGTTTCTCGGTCGCCGCCCGCGCCTTCTGCACCCCGAAGGAAGGCGTGCTGATCCAGACGCCCGTCTACAACGAATTTCACGAAGTGAAGAATAATATCGGGATTCCCCAACTCGACGCACCGTTGATCCAAAAGGTGACGGGCAACATCCTGAGCTACGAGATCGACTGGGATGTCTTCGAGAAGCAGGCCAAAAAGGCGGGCATGTTCCTGCTATGCCATCCGCACAACCCACTGGGACTGGTCTACTCGCGCAAGGACCTGCTGCGCATGGCTGAGATCTGCATCGCCAACGACGTGCTGATCGTCTCGGACGAGATCCACTCGGAGTTGATGCTCGACGATCACAAGCACACGCCGATGGCCAAGCTCTCGTCCGAGATCGCGAATCACACCATCACGCTAATCGCCCCGTCCAAGACCTTCAACGTGCCAGGCCTGTTCTGCGGCTTTGCCATCATCCCCAATAAGGAACTACGTGCCCGCTACGAACGCGAGGTCGAGCACCTGCGCCTGCACGTCAGCAGCATGGGATTGTTCGCCGCACAGACGGCCTTCTCGGGTCAATGCGACGGCTGGCTGATGGAACTGCGCGAGTATCTCTCGGCCAATCGCGATTTCCTGGTGAACTATGTCTCGGAGTATCTGCCTGAGGTGCGTGTCACTTTCCCATCTGCCACCTACCTGGGTTGGCTGGATTTCAGCAGGCTGGTCGAGTCGGGACGGATCCAGGGTTCGCCATTCAAGTTTTTCCTGGAGAGGGCCAAAGTGGCTTTCAGTGATGGAAAGATCTTCGGCGCGGGCTACGAGAATTTCATCCGCCTGAATTATGGCTGTCCGCGTGCGACGCTGGAGCAGGGCCTGGAGCGGGTGCGCAAGTCGCTGCGGTAGCCTATTCCGCGCCGTAGATGATGACCCGATCCCGGCCTGCGTCCTTGGCTTGATACAAGGCCTTGTCGGCCGCGTCCACCAGCGACTCGCTGTCCAGCCCGTGTTCTGGAAAACAGGCCAGACCGACGGAGATGGTGGCTGTGCGGGCATATTCGGGCAGGGAGGTGCTGATCTCCTGAAAGGCCAGCCGCCATTCTTCGGCGCGTTTGCGGGCAACCTCCAGTGTGGCGCCCGGCAGGATGACCACGAATTCCTCGCCGCCGTAACGGCAGGCGGCGTCGCCGGCGCGGGTGGTATCGGTCAGCATATGCCCGAGGGCCTGAAGCACGAGGTCCCCGGCCTTGTGGCCGTGGCGGTCGTTGAAATCCTTGAAGTGGTCCACATCGAGCATGGCCAGGCAAAGTGAACTCCTCTCGCGCGTCGCGCGCGCCACCTCGCGCTCGAGGGTCTCCTCCAGGTAGCGGCGGTTGAACAGCCCCGTCAGCGGATCGCGGATGGCCTGTTCGCCCAGTTGGACCTGGAGCGCCTCGATCTCCCGCACGTGGATCTTGAGCCGTTGATGCGCTTCGCGCAGGTTGTTCTCGATCCGTTTGCGGTCGGTGATGTCCTGCTTGACGGCGATGAAGTTGGTGATCCTGCCTTCGGCATCGCGGACGGGGGCGATGCTCATTTCCTCGATGTACAGATGTCCCAGCTTGTGACGGTTGACGATCTCACCGCTCCAGGTCTCGCCCGAAAGGATGGTCTGCCACAAGGACTGGTAGAAGAGGTCGCTTTGCAGACCCGATTTCAGGACGGATAACTTCTTTCCGATGATCTCGTCGAATTCGTATCCTGTGATCCTCGTGAACGCGGGGTTGACCCAGATGCAGGTCCCGCGCGTGTCGGTGAGGACGATGGCGTTGGCGGCCGCGTCGAGGGCGGCGCTTTGCAGGCGGAGTTGATTGTCCACTTGTTTGCGCGGGGTGATGTTCCGCCCCATCATCATCCGCCCTTCGATGCGCCCGCGGTATCCCCGCAGGGGCAGGATGGTCATCTCCAGATATTGGGGCGAATCTCCAGGCAGGAGGACCTCCTCGTGGAGTTCCTCCACGCGGAGGTATTCCTCCACCAAACTCGGCCAGGACTTGAACACGGAGCGCGCATCCCGACCGATCACCTCCTGGTGTGAGGCGTGCAGCCACCGCAACCCTGTGGCGTTAATGTCCACTACCCGATCCTGGGGGTCGAGCACCACCACCAACTCGGGGATATTGTCGAAGACGGCCGCGCGGGCCACGGGGATCAAGTCGAACAAACGGAATCCGAATATGCCGATGCTGTACACCAGTCCGCTCAAGGTGAAGGCCACAGGGGTGGGGTCGAACAGGATCTGGGTCTGCGGGAACATCAGCGGCGAGATCAGGTAATACAGGTTAGCAAGCCACGGGATGGAAACACCCAGCAGGATGACCACAACCTGTCCGCGATACAAGTCGGGCTGGGTGATGGAACTGCGTACCAGCAGGATCGTCCCCAGGATCATCATCAGGTACGAATATCCCATCTGGACCCAGTACCAGGCTCCGCGCCCTACGAGGAGCGGGCCGAAGGGCAGGGAGAAGGGGGTCAGTGAGGTGTAATAGACGCGCGGCCACAATCCAAGGGCGAACCAGGCCAGGGTCAGGATGGGGATGACGAACAGGAGCGCCAGCCTCCAGAGAGCGGGCCGCTTCCGAAGGGTGAAGTCTGCCGCGAAGAGGTACCAAAGCGGGCCGAGGAACACGATTCCCAGATTCTCCAACACCAACCACAGGGATTTTCCCCCGAGGGTGGGCGTGGCGATCTCGAAGGCGTAGAAGAGCGAGAAGATGCCTGCTGCCAGCATCAGCACGGAAAAAGCAGCCTGCCCGGGACGCTGCCTGCGGATCCACGAGTAAGCGGACAGGGACAGGGCGATCAGCCCATTGATCGCCAGCAAAAGCACAAGCAGGGTCCAGCCTTCGTTCATAAAATGATTATATGCCATGATGGGGAGTGTAGACCGCGCTATCCGAATTGGGGCTTATATTTATCACAGGCGCTACGGGAAATTAATCACCTGTATGTCCTGCCACTTCGGGGTATAATCCAATTGTCAGACAACTTTGTAAGGAGACATCCATGACCACGATTGACCTGACCGTTCACAAGGATCGCCGCGCCCGCGCCATTCAGCGCGCCAAGGAGCGCAACATCATCATCCCCACCTATGCCCAGATGAAGGACCCCTCGAAGATTCCAGCCAAAGTCAAGGAGGAACTGAAGGGCATTGGGCTGTGGGATATCCACCCCCGCAACCTGTTCCGCATCAACTGGCATAACCAGCCCCTCGCGTCGGGCGGGACCTATGGCGGGGTCAACTTCCTTGAACTGCCCTCCTCGCTGACGGGCGTCAAGGCGCGCATCTTCGTGTTGGTCGGCAAGTGGTTCCCCACGGGGGCGCACAAGGTCGGTGCGGCCTTCTCGTGCCTCGTTCCGCGTCTGGTCACGGGTCAGTTCGACCCGACCACCCAGAAGGCCGTCTGGCCCTCGACGGGCAACTACTGTCGCGGCGGCGCCTACGACTCGGCGCTGTTGGCCTGCGAGTCCATCGCCATCCTGCCCGAGGGCATGTCGAAGGAGCGCTTCGAGTGGCTGTCCAAGGTGGCGGGTGAGACCATCAAGACGCCTGGCTCCGAATCCAACGTGAAGGAGATCTTCGACAAGTGCTGGGAGTTGCGCAAGTCTGGTCAGGACCTGATGATCTTCAACCAGTTCGACGAATTTGGCAATTACCTGTGGCACTACACCGTGACGGGACGCGCCATGGCCGAGGTGCTGGAGCAGGTCATGGGTCCGAACGACCACTTCCGCGGCATGGCCTCGGCTACGGGGTCGGCAGGGACCATCGCCAGCGGCGACTACCTCAAGCAACTCTTCCCTGATAGCAAGATCGTGGCCAGCGAAGCCCTGCAATGCCCGACCCTGCTCGAGAACGGGTTCGGCGCACACCGCATCGAAGGCATCGGCGACAAGCACGTGCCGTGGGTCCACAACACCAAGAACACCGACGTGGTGGTGGCCATCGACGATCAGGCTGTGGTCAACATTGCGCGCCTGTTCAACGAAGAGAACGGCCGCGCCTATCTGGTCAAGAAGGGCGTTCCCGAGGCTATCGTCAACCAACTGGACCTGTTGGGCTTCTCGGGCATCTCGAACGTGCTCAGCGCCATCAAGACCGCCAAGTATTACGAGATGGGCGAAAACGACATCATGTTCACCGTCCTGACTGACTCGATGGAACTCTATCGCTCACGCATCCATGAGATGCACCAGGAATATGGTCAGTACACCGAAGCGGATGCCGCGGCCGACTTTGCCCGCTATCTGCACGGTCAGTCTACGGATAACATGCTCGAACTGCGCTATACCGACCGCCGCCGCGTGCACAACCTCAAGTATTACACCTGGGTCGAGCAGCAAGGCAAGACCTACCGGGAGATTCAGGATCAGTGGTATCAGCCCAACTACTGGACCGACGTCCAAAAACAGGCCGACGAGATCGACGAGTTGATCGTCGAGTTCAACAAGGAAGTTGGTCTGAGCTAAGCAACCAAAAGGAGACGGTCACCACGTGGCGACCGTCTCTTTTTATTCCACATTGCAGCCTTGCACGGCGGTCTTGTAAATCGCCCGCAACAGCGACGCCTCGTCCCAGGTGTCCTGACCCAACTCCCAGATCATGATTCCACCGTAGCCCTCCTCACGGACGAGGCAGGTCTTGAAGCCGATGGCGCCAATGTTGTTGAAGTAAATACCATCCACTTCGTCGACTGAGATCGGCGGATGATGCAGGGACACAATCTCCTGGTAGGAATAGGCCGTGTGCGGCTCGGCGATGGTCCGACCGTAGAAAGGCACGCCCAGCAGCAGTTGTTTCTTCGGGATGCCGTTGATCGTGAAGGTGTTCAAATCCTCCACGGCGATGTTGTAGGTGGAGTGATAATTCCCGCGGTCGTACGACATGACATGGATACGGTCCACGACGGCGAAGCGCGCGAGGTCCATCGTGGAGGCATTGTCTGCACTGAGCGCCACGCTGACGGTCAATCCGCGCTCGGCGAAGGCCGCCTTGACCTCAGTCAGCAGGGCGATGTAGTTCTCGAATTCGTCATTGTTTTGTGGAAACTCCCAGTCGAAGTCCATGCCGTTGAGTCCATGCTCCTGGGCGAAGGCCAGCAGGTTTTCGATGAAGCGGGCGCGGACCTGTGGGCTGGCCGTCATGGAGGCAAAGCCCGCCGACCGTTCCCATCCGCCGACAGTGAGATGCAGGCGTGTGCCATATTCCGCTTGCATGGCACGCAGGGCGCGCCAGGTGTCTTCGCTCAGGCGCGAGGTGTCGAGCGTTCCGTCGGGGCGCGGGTCAGCGGAGAAGTAGACGAGGTCGGTCAGGCAGGCTCCCCACTCGGGATTCAGGGTCCGATATTCGGGCAGATAACCGAGAATGACGAAGCCCTCGGGCAGGGTCCCCGCGCAAATGCCCTCGGGCGTGGCGGTGACGGGATTCGGCGTGGATGTGGGAGCAATCGTCAAAACGGGGACAGGCGAGGACGGGCTGGGCGGGGTGGGGGTGGGCGTCGGCGCGCAAGCCGTCAGCAGGGATAGTGCCAAGAGGATGGAAATGAGTCGCATGTCCACATTATAATTAAGCCATGCTTCGTCCAACCGACTTGATCCTGGTTTGCCTGCTGCCTTCGCCGCGTGACCTGGAATTGGCGCGGCTGTTGGGCTGGTACCGCATCCCGCTGCGGACCGCCCCGAAAGTCGTTGCCGTCGATTACCTGGCCTTCTACCAGACCTCCGCTTTTGGTGAACGCGGCGGACAGGTGGAATATGTGGCCCCCGTGCGCGGACATGAACTGACCACACGCGGCGAGTTGTTGCGCGATGAAGCCGATCATCCGCGCGCGCACGAGGAGTATTACAAGATTCAGTTGGGCGCGTTGGAGAAACTGCCTCAACCCATCCACGCCGACAAGTGGAAGCGGCTGACCTTCCTGTACTCGACGGGGGAATATCTGCTCAACGCGAAGACGCTGAACGACCTGGTGGTGGCGGGCGAGGAGCGCCTGCTCCTGTGGCAATCTCTGCGCGAACGCGCCGAACACGAGCAACTCTACAAAGTGGACCTGCCCGAAGCGGACATCCCGCCTGAGGTGTTGATGGCGCTGCTGGGGATCAAGGAAGAAAAGGCAGGTTACGACCCGTTGGGTTATGATTGATGATGACTGTTGAAATGTGGTTTGTCGCGGCTGTCATTCTCCTGCCATTGTTGCTGGTCCTGTTGGGCCGTTGGCGGGTGGACCTGGCGGCGTTGTTCATGATCGTGGCGCTTGGTCTGGGACAATTCCTCGGCCTGAACGTGTTGAGTGATTCGCACACGTCTGCGGATGTGCTGCTGGCCGTCTCTGGACTCAGCCAGCCTGTGGTGACCACACTGGTGGGCCTGTTCATCCTGACACAGACGCTTTCGGCCAACGGTGTGATGTTGTGGCTGGGTCAGCGCCTGGCAGGCATGGGCGCGGATTCTGAGTCACGGCTGGCTTTTTTGTTCACGTCCATTTCGGCGATGTTGTCACTGTTAATGAACAACGTGGCAGTGGGGGCATTGCTATTGCCGAGCGCCATGCAGGTCTCGCGCAAGGCGCGCGTCCGCCCGAGCCGTCTGTTGATGCTGATCGCCTTCGGCACTGCCCTGGGAGGGATGGCCACGTATTTCACCACTGCCAACATCGTGCTCAGCAATTTATTGACGGTTGCAGAGCCGCCGCAGGCTTCGCTGGGAGTCTTGTCATTCGCCTCGGTGGGCGGGCTGGTCGCCGTGACGGGCATCGCTTATCTGACCTTCATCGGGCGGCGTTTGCTGCCCAATCGTGACCCGGGTCCCGAGCAGGCCATTGCGCGGCGCGGCAGCGACGAACTGGAGACTCTCTACGCGTTGGGGGAGCGCTTGTGGGAGGCGCGTCTCTCGCAGAACTGCCAGTTTGCTGGGCGGACTCTGAAGCAGGCCCGCATCGGCGAACGCTTTGGGCTGGCGGTCATCGCCATCTGGCGCGGACGGCAGGCCATCTTCTCGCCCGACGCCGACGAACGCCTGCAGGACGGGGATATGCTGCTCATCGTGGGCCGCGAGGAACGTGTGGCGCAATTGAAGAAACTCGGCTTTCAGGTCGGCCGCGAAATCCAGGCCATCAGCCAATTCGAAGTGACCCTGATCGAGCTGATCCTCGCGCCGCATTCGGCGTATGCGGGCAAGACCGTCAAGCAGATGAACTTCCGCCGCAAATACGGATTCACCGTGGTGGCCGTCCTGCGGCGTGGACGCAGCTATCGTACCGACGTGGGCGACATTCAGCTTGAGTTGGGTGATTCGCTCCTGATGATCGGCCCGCAGGCGCGTGTCCGCGATCTACGCGTCAACCCCGATATCATCCCGCTCGAAACGGAACCCGTCTATCGCGCCGTCCCGCGCCGCCGTGCGGTCATCAGTATTTTGATCTTCCTGGCGGCTATTATTTTTGCCTTGTTGGGTGTGCCTGTCTACCTCTCGGTTCTGGCGGCGGCGGTGTTGGTACTGTTGCTCGGATTCCTGCCGATACAGGAGGCCTATCGCTCGGTCGAATGGCAGGTGATCTTTTTCATTGCGGGCATGTACGTCGCCAGCCTGGGGATGGTCCACACGGGGTTGGCCGACCTGGTGGGACGCAGTGTGCTGGCAGTGGTGGGGCATCCCAGTCCGCTGGGGTTGGCGGCGGCGGTCTTTCTGCTGGCGGCGGGATTGACGCAGTTCATGGGCAGCCAGGCTACGGCCTTCGTGGTCGGGCCGATTGCTATCAGCGCAGCCATCCATCTCGGCGTGAATCCGCAGGCAATTGCAGTTTCGACCGCATTGGGCTGTTCGGCTTCCTTCCTCACGCCCATCTCGCACCCCGTAAACGTCATCATGATGGGGCCTGGCAACTATCGCGCAGGCGACTTCCTGCGTGTGGGCCTGGGGCTGATGCTGGTCGTGTTCCTGGCCATGCTGGCGGGCATGGTATTATTCTGGAGACTCTAGGAGACCTATGAAAACACTCATCAAGAATGGGACTCTCGTCACGGCTTCGGACACCTTTAAAGCGGACATCCTGATCGAAGGCGAGACCATTGCCCAGATCGGCACTTCGACCACGCTCGGTGCGGACCTCGAACCTGGCTCCGCCAAAGTGGTGGATGCCACGGGCAAGCTGATCCTGCCGGGCGGCATCGACCCGCACGTTCACCTCGACCTGCCGATGTTTGGCACTGTCTCGTCAGATGATCACTATACGGGCCACAAGGCGGCGGCCTTCGGCGGCACGACCACTGTCATGGACTTTGTCGTCCAGGAAAAGCAAGGCTTTAAGCATTCGGTGGACGTTTGGATGGAGATGGCGCAGAAAGCGGCCATCGACTACTCCTTCCACATGAACCTGACGCACTTCGACGACAAGGTCGCCAAAGAAATTCCGTCGCTGGTGGACATGGGCATCACCACGCTCAAAGTCTTCACCGCTTACAACGGCCGCCTGCGCCTCGATGACGGCGGCATCTTCCGCGCGTTGCGCATCGCCAGAGACAACGGCATGCTGGTGATGGCGCACTGCGAGAATGGTGACGTGATCGACACGCTCATCCCTGAAGCGCTCGCGGCGGGGCACACCACTCCCGAGTGGCACGCGCTGACCCGCCCAGGCTGGGGCGCGGTCGAGGCGACCCTGCGCATGGCTGCCATGTCTGAGACAGCGGATGCGCCTGTCTACATTGTCCACATGAACATGGCAGGCGAAGTGGACATGCTTAAGTATGCCCGTGAGCGCGGTGTGCCCGTCATGGGCGAGACCTGTCCGCCGTACCTGTTCTTCTCGGTCGACGACCTGCGCCGTCCCGATGGCGCCAAGTGGATCTGCTCGCCGCCGATGCGCTCGAAGGCCGACAACGCCCGTATCTGGGAGGGACTCTCCGAGGGCGTTCTGCAAACCATCGGCACGGACCACTGTCCCTTCTTCTTTGACGGGACCAGGCCCATCGTCTACGAAGGCCAGCCGATCGCCATCCCAGGCAAGGAATTGGGCAAAGACGACTTCACCAAGATCCCCAACGGCCTGCCAGGCATCCAGGACCGCATGCCCGTCCTGTGGACTCACGGCGTGCGCACGGGGAAGATCACGCCCAATCAGTTCGTGGCGTACATGAGCACCAACCCCGCCAAGATCTTCGGCCTGTACCCGCGCAAGGGCGCGCTCGTGCCTGGCGCCGATGCGGACCTCGTCATCTGGGACCCCGAGAAGCAGGTCAAGTACGGCGTGGCCATGTCGCATCAGCGCACCGACTATAACCTGTACGAAGGCTGGGACTTGGTCGGCTACCCCGAAAAGGTCTTCCTGCGCGGACAGATGATCGTCGACGGCGACCAATGGCTTGGCAAGCGCGGCGGCGGGAAGTTCCTCAAGCGCAGCCAGGGCGAGGTGATATAACGGTGGTCGAGTGTCCCGAGCCGCACTTTGGCGAGGAACGTACACTTGCACCCGATTTGCTTGGCAAATCGTGCGTTCGGTGCAGTGCAGGTGTCGAGACCACACATTATGGTGAATAAATAACTCCTGCCGCCGTCCACGGCCGCGGGATATTACTGGAAATTTGAATCGATATAACAACTTTAGAAGGAGAGACAAACATGCCCACCCGTAAACCCATTATTCACTGCGATGCACTGGTCGTCCATTGCATGGACTACCGCCTGCAGAAATTCCTCCAGCCGTGGATCACGGTCCGCTTCGGGTACGATAACTTCGACATCATCTCGCTGGCAGGCAGTGTGCACGATTACGAGATGGTACTGAAGTACGTACAGTTGGCCGTACAGATTCACGATATCTATACGGTCTGCCTAATCAATCACGAGGACTGTCGGGCCTACGGTCGCGATGGGACGTACAAGCGTCACATCCATGACCTGACGGATGCGCACAAGAAGATCAATGCGTTGTTCCCGCACTTGAAAGTGGAAACGTTCTACCTGCATCTGGATGGGACCTTCGAGCAAAACACCTAGGAGTCAGATGAAAGATTTCTTCATCCGAGTGTTTATGGCCGTCAATTCCTTTTTCATCCGTGCCACGCGCGGACGGGTTGGCGGACAGTTGGGCACGCAGACCATCCTGCTGCTGCACAGCGTTGGGCGGAAGTCGGGTCAGCCGCGCGTCACGCCGATTGCCTACTTCCATTATGAAGGCCGCTA
>CAZGFR010000007.1:0-38688 GCA_964524485.1 uncultured Anaerolineaceae bacterium
TCCTCTTCCATGATGGGACTCTCGCACAGGATGCGGCCGCCGCAGCCGAAATCGGTCAGCGCGCGGAAGAGCGCCTTCAGGTCCAGGTCCGCTTCGGAGAGGGGCAGATGATTCTTCTCCCCTTTGGGTCCGTACTCGATACCTGAGAGGTGGATGTGCAATTTCTTGAGCGCCTTCTTTCCCAGCGCCTTCTGATAGGCTTCGAGATACTTCGCCCATTCCTCGTAGGTGTTCATCGTGCCGTCGCCGGGACGGGCGTGCAGGTGCGCGAAGTCCAGGCAGGGCAGCACCTGCGGCATGGCCGCGCTCATCGCCAGCGCATCCTCGAAGGAGCCCAGCATGGCCGACTTGCCCATCGTCTCGGGCCGCAGCGTGACGGGGTTGCCCGCCGCCCGCAGGTCGTCCACGCAGCCTTGCAGGCGCGGGATGGCCACCTTCAACACCTCGGCCGGGTCCGCGCCGAAGTAGGAGCCCGGGTGGAAGATGATGTCCGTGGCGCCCGCCAGGTTCCCGTAATGCGCCGCGTCCATCAGGCGCTTGCGCGACTTGGGCCATTCCTCGTCCGTGGCGTTCAGGTTGATGAAGTACGGCGCATGGACGCTGAGCGACACGCCCTGCTCCGCGCCCGTTGCCTGGATCGCCGCACAGGTGGCCTCGGTCACCCGCACCGACTGGACCCAGCCCAGCTCCAGCGCGCGCAGGCCGATGGACTGACTGAACTGGATCGCGCCGACCGAGCCGCCCGGTTTCTTGGGCGTGCCTGTGGGCGAACCGACGGTACCGAAGAGGAACGATAAGGCCATGAGAGTCTCCTTGAACTGAGTGGACCGCCGCCTTGAAGGCGACCGTCAATGTACAAACGATAAAATCCTGGCCCACAACGGCGGGCCCAGGATCAGCAGCCCCACCAGGGCGGCGGCCAGGGCGGCGATCAGCACCGAGGCGGCGCCCACGTCCTTGCCCACCTTGGCCAGCGGATGATGCAGCGGGCTGGCCAGGTCCACCACGGCCTCGATGGACGTGTTGATGAACTCGGCCGTGAAGACCATCGCGATGGTCAGGATCAGCACGGCCCAATCGCGCGGCGGGATTCCCAGCCAGAACGCCACCAGGAAGACCAGCGTGGCCACCACGGCGTGGATCCACGCGTTCTGCTGGGTGCGCAGCACGTAGGACCAGCCGTGGAAGGCGTGGCCGAACGAGTGCCATCTGGACACAAGAAAGGTTTGGATTTTATTCACAAGTCCGCCGTTTCACGCGCTTCGACTCCGCTCAGCGCGATGTGCTTCATTCGCTGATCTTGATCCCCGAGAGTCCCAGCCGCGCCAGGACCTCGGTCTGGGCCGCCCACATGCGGGCCTTTTCCTCGTCCTCAGCGTGATCGTGCCCGAGCAGGTGCAGCACGCCATGCACGACCAGCAGTTGGATCTCGGCCTCGAGCGGATGTCCGCCCGCGGCGGCCTGCTCCTCGGCGCGCTGCACCGAGATGAGGACGTCGCCCAGATAACGGCGGCCCGTCTCGGGGTCCGCCTCAGAGGAGGGGAAGGACAGCACGTCGGTGGGGGCGTCGATGTCGCGGAACTCGCGGTTCAGGTCCTGCAGCTGCTCGTCGTCGGTCAGCACGACGGTCAGGTCGTCCTCCGCCGAAGCGGACTGCTGCTCCAGTGTGGCGGCGGCGGCCCGCTCGACGACCTCGGGCTCGATCAAAATGGAGGGGGGGATTTCGATGGTGATCATGGTTTTTGCGTGGGGGTGGTCTCCACGGCAGACTGCGCGGGCGTGTCTGCCTTCGGGTATTGGATGCGCGGATGGTACTGCCCGCGCAGGGTGGTGACGAACGAATCGGTGATCAGGGTCAGGTCGCGCAGGGTGATGAGTGTATCGTCGAGCTGGCCGTTCTTCTGGGCCATGTCGATCACGCTGCGCACGAGGTCGCGCAATTTATCCTCGGTGTCGGGACGCTCCGCGCGGGTGCGCGCCTCGACGCCGTCGGCCAGCATCAGCAGGGCGGTCTCGCGCGAGCGGGGACGCGGCCCGGGGTAGCGGAACTTCTCGATGTCCACCTGGCTGGCGTCACCGCCCGCCTCCTCCACAGCCTGGTTGTACTGGTAGCGCGTGATGAGCGTACCGTGATGCTCAAGCATAAAGTCGATCAGGCGATTGGGCAGGCGGTGCTTGCGGGCCAGCGCCACCCCATCGGTCACGTGGCGGATGATGGTAGCGGCGACTTCCTCGGGCGGCATATCGTCATGCTTGTCGATATTGCCCGGCAGCTGGTTCTCGATGAAGAAGGACGGGTTGTTGGACTTGCCAACATCGTGAAATTGCGCGCCGACCCGCGTCAGCAGCGGGTCCGCGCCGATGCGTTCGGCGGCCTGCTCGGCCAGGTTGGCCACCTGCAGGCTGTGCTGGTAGGTACCCGGAGCATTGCGCAAAAAGAATTGCAGCAGCGGCGAGTCAGGCCGCGAGATATCAAGCAATTGCAGGGCGGTGGTCAGGCCCAGGCTTTGGGCCAGCAGGTATTGCAGGGTCAGCGCGATGCTGGCCGAGGCCAGCCCGTTGAAAGCCACCGCGCTGAGTAGTTGCAGCGCGCCGACGGCATCCACCGAATGCGAGGGGACGTAGAACGCCAGCAGGGAGGCGGCCCCCGCCAGGGCAACGCCCACCCCTGCGCGCAGGAAGGCCCAGAAGCGGCGGGCGGGTCCCAGCAGCAGCAGCCCGATCAGCGAGGACAGCATGTAATACGGCGCCAGTTGCGTGGCATTCGGCAGTCCATACACCGAGAGGATCGAAAGCCCCAGCGAAATGGCGATGCCGGTCTCCAAACCGAAGAGCGTGCCCAGCAGCAATCCCGCCGCGGGGAGCGGATAGAAATACGGCATGAGGGTCCGCTCGGGGATGACCAGCCGCGCGCCCGCCAAAAAGACCAGCGACACCAGCGCGATGACCAGCTGGCTGTTGGGGTGACCGACCACCGTGGCGCGTTTCTTGCGGAAGAAATACAGCGAGACGAAAACCACTGAAAGCAGCGTGACCGCGCCCGCGCCCAACAGGTCTTCCAGGCGGCTGCCGGGCGTAATCATGTTCAACTCGCGCAGGGCTTCCATATCGGCGGGGGTGACGATCTCGCCGCCCGGCACAATGGTCTCACCTGCCTTGTATTTTTGCACGACCGGCTCGACGGCGTCGCGCGCGGCCCCCCGGGCGATCTGGGTCAGGTCTTCGCTATACAGGCTGTTCGGCGTGACGAAGGCCTTGACCAGGGTCGAGACCAGATCGGCCTGGTCCTCGGGGAAGGACAGGCTGACGCGCGAAATGACGCCACGCCGCACCAGGTCGAGGCTGTCTTCGCGGATGGCGTTGCGCATGACCTGTTCCAGCACGCTGAGCGCCTCCTGTTGAAGGGCGTCCCAGCGCGGGGCGGGCAGGTCGAGGATCTGCTTGACGGTGTTCTCGTCCAGGCGCACGTCGCTCAAGGCCGCCAGGTCGCTTTGCTTTTGCTCGGGGGTGGAATTGGTATCCGCGCGGACGAGGGTGATGTATTGCAACGTAGTGCGCAGGCGTTCGATCTGCTGGCGGGCGATGGCGGGGTCGGGTTGGGTGTAGACGGGCGACACCGAGCGTTCGGCGGCGGCGCGGGCCTCCTCGGTGCGCACATCGCTGACGTATTCCACGTCACGCGGGGCCTGCAGGTCGCGCGGGGCCACCTCACCCACGTCCACGGTCAACGAGGTGGGACGCAGGCCGATGGGCATGGTCAGCAGGGCAAAGATTCCCAGGCTGGCCGACGCCAGCAGGATGCCCTGCCAGATGCGCAGACGGGGGGTCACAGGCGGACGCATGAACCTATCAGCCGATCTCTTGAAAACGTTCCAGAATGCAAAGGAAACCGATTATTTTTGCAGCAGCTCGCGCACGGCGGCGCTGATCATGTCGTTGGGGGCGCGGCCCGCCACCTTGGGGATGACGACCTTCATGACCTTGCCCATGTCGGCCGGGGCGACGGCCCCGGTCTCGGCGATGGCCGCCTGGACCAATGCGCGCAATTCCTCGGCGGGCATGGCCTTGGGCAGGAAAGCCTCGAGCACGGCGATCTCGGCCTCGTTGTCGGCGGCCAGGTCGGCGCGATTGGCCTTTTTGGCCTCTTCGAGCGCCTCGCGGCGGTTCTTGATCTCTTTCTGGATCAGCGCCATGATACCGGCGTCGTCGAGGGCGGCGCGTTTGTCCACCTCGACCTGTTTGATGGCAGCCATGACCATGCGCAGCGTGCGTCGGCGCAGGTCGTCGTTGGTCTTCATGGCCTGTTTCAAGGCCTCATTAAGTTGGGTTTTCATATCCATGGGGTCATTATACCTTTCGGGGTTTGATTCGATGCCGATGGTCACGCGGTAAAAGCGGACAGCTCCGCCGCGGAGAGGCCTGCCCGCACCTGTTCGAACTCGAGGACCGTGCGTTTGACCGCCGCCTGGAAGGCGTACTCGAAACGCGGTCCGCGTTCGGCGGAATCCAGGTTCATGTGGGCGTGCGAATCGCGCGGCAGGATGGAGAGCGCAAACTGGCGCAGCGGGCGGAGGAAGTACAGCGCCTCCTGCGGGTAGTACAGCTTGCCCGAGTGCAGGGCGGGACTGACGATCAGGTCCGGGTCGGCGGGGTCGATCTCGGCGGGCGCGGAGTCGGGGTGGCGGGCCAGCCACAGGTCCACGTAGTTGGAGTGGGCGTAGAAATCCTGGGCGGTGTGGGTCAGCCGCCCGAAGGCGGTCCGCGCGGCGGGGACGTCCCCGCGATGCAGCGCCTCGAAGGTCAACTGGCGCTGGTCGGCCAGGAAGGCGTGGCCCGCCTCGAAGGCGTTGTTGTCGAAGTGATACTCGTCGTGGCCGATCTGACCGCGCAGGTCGTCCAGGCCGAGATTGGCGGCGATGAGCGCGTCGAGGGCGGCGGGGCTGAGGATCGCGCCGAGCGCCTTACGGACGATTTGGGCGTGCACCTTGGTAAGCATACAAAAATTATACGCGATAACACAGATTTGACGACGTGCGCGGGTATAATCTGCCACATGTCTTTTTACACCACCAAAGGCGACGACGGCACGACCGGCCTGATCGGCGAAGGGCGCGTGCCCAAATATCACAACCGCATGGAGGCGCTCGGCGCGCTCGACGAGGCCTCGGCCGCGTTGGGGCTGGCGCGCGCCCAGACCACCGTCCCGCAGACCGCGCCCATTCTGCTGGATGCGCAGCGCGACCTGTACAAGCTGATGGCCGAAGTGGCCGCCACGCCCGAGAATGCGCAGCGCTTCCGCGCCATCGATTCGGCGCGCGTGACCTGGCTCGAAGAACAGACCGACGCCATCAGCCAGCTGGTCGAAATGCCGCACGCGTTCATCCTGCCCGGCGACACGCCCGGCGGGGCGGCCCTCTCGATGGCGCGCGCCATCATCCGCCGCGCCGAGCGCCGCGTGGTGGCGCTCTTCGACACGGGCGAGGTCACCAACCCCGACCTGCAACGCTACCTCAACCGCCTGTCCTCGCTGTGCTTCGTGCTCGAACTGCGCGAGAATCAATCGGCGGGAAAATCCACCTCGCTCGCAAAAGACACTCCATGACCGGCACCATCCTCAACGTCATCACCATCCTGGTCGGCGGCGGGCTGGGCCTGCTATTCGGCTCGCGCGTCCCCGAAAGGCTCAAGCAGACCGTTGTGGCGGGCATGGGCCTGTTCACCGCGGCCATGGGCCTGCAAATGTTCTTCAAGAGCACCAACCAGTTGATCGTGCTGGGCAGCCTGCTGATCGGAACCCTGCTGGGCGAATGGTGGCGGATCGAGGACGGCATCCAGGCCCTGGGCCGATTCCTCGAAGCGCGCTTCGCGTCCGGACCCTCGGCCGGTTCAGAGCTCCAGGCGGGCGGCAACTCCCGCTTCGTGCGCGGCTTCCTGACGGCCTCGCTGTTGTTCTGCATCGGGCCGATGGCCATCCTCGGCTCGATCAACGACGGCCTGCGCGGCGATTACAGCCTGCTGGCGGTCAAGTCGGTGCTGGACGGCTTCGCCGCGCTGGCCTTCGCGTCCACGCTGGGGATCGGGGTGCTGTTCTCCATCGTGCCGGTCTTCGTCTACCAGGGCGGGATCAGCCTGATGGGCGGCGGCCTGAGCGCCATCCTGACCGACCCGATGATCGCCGAGATGACCGCCACCGGCGGCGTGATCCTGTTCGGGCTGGCCATCAGCAGCCTGCTGGAGATCAAGCCCATCCGTGTGGGAAATTTCCTGCCGGCGCTGGCCATCGCTCCGCTGATCGTGTGGGTGCTGACACAACTCAAGGTGCTGTAAACAAAAAAGGACACGGCCGTTTGACCGTGTCCTTTTTGATTCGAGCAGGGAAGGTTACTTCAATCCCATTTCTGCCAGCGCGGCCTCGATCTTGGCCTGGAACTCGCTGAACGGCTGGGCGCCTTCGATCAACACGGTCTTGACCTGGCCGTTGACAGTGTAAGTCAGCACGAAGGAGGGCGTAGCCTTGATGCCCGCCGTCAGGCCGTCCTTGGCGTCCTGGTCCACACGGCTGGAGTAGGTGTTGGCGCTCACACAGTTGTTGTACTTGCCCATGTCCAGGCCGATGGATTCGGCGAAGGCGGTCAGGCGCTTATCGGTGAAATCGCCCGCGTTCTCGGCCGTCTGGTTGGCGAACAGGATGTCGTGCATCTCCCAGAACTTGTTCTGGTCGCCGGCGCAGTAGGCCGCCTCGGCCGCAGCGCGCGACTCGGGCCCGATGAACTCACCGAACGAGCGGTACACGAAATAGACCTTGCCCGTGTCCACGTAGGCGCTGACCAGTTGAGCCTCAGTCTGCTTGACGAAGCGGTCGCAGAACGGGCACTGGAAGTCAGAAAATTCCTCGATCTTGATGGGCGCGTTCGGGTCGCCGGTGGTGTTCCCATTCACCTGGCTGCGGACGACGCCATGATCGGACTGTCTGATGATGCCGACCGGCTGGAGGTTGGGGGCGATCAAAAAGAAAGCCACCACCAGGGCAACAGCCACGATCAAGCCAATGGTGATGATGCGGTTGCGCTGTTTGGCGCGGTTCATCTGCTGACGGCGCATCTCGCGCTTCGAGATCCCTGATTCTTTCGACATGCTCTTCTCCTGAAGGTTTACTTAAAGGGTGGGACAAAATTTTCCCACGGTCGATGGGTTTTGTCCAGCAAGCTTAAGGAACTCTCATCCGGCGCGAATCTTACGCCAGACGCCCGTTCAGCCAGTCGAGCATGACTTTGAAGACCTCGGCCTGGTCCGCTTCGTTGTGGATCTCGTGGTACCAGCCGTCCCAGATGTGCAGGCTGATGTTCTTGCCGCCATTGCGGGCGAACTCGCGGGTGGCATTGGCCGAGGTGAGACGGTCCGCGCTGCCGTGCATGAGCAGGAGCGGCAGCGTGAACTCACCAGCGCGGTTCAAAGCCCATTCACCCGAGTCGAACAATTCCACGAACAGGCGCGCAGTGATCTTGTCGTGCACCAGCGGATCCGCCACGTAGGCGTCCACCACCTTCTGGTCGCGGGAGAGCGCGGCCAACTCGAGTCCCGACTTTTGCGTGAAGGTCGGGAAGATGCCGTTCATCATGCGCGCCAACGTCACCTGCGCGGCGGGTGGTTGGAAGGCCAGCCGCAGGAAGGGTCCCGTGGCGATCACGCCCTTCACCTCGGGCTTGCGGCGCAGCGAGAAATTCAACACCTCGTTGCCGCCCATGCTGTGTCCGTATAGGAAGGTGGGCAGGCCCGGGTAACGTGAGGCGGCTTGTTTGAGCAGCAGGTCGATGTCGTCCATCATCTGGTTGTAGGAGGGCACATGTCCGCGCGGACCGCCCGAACGTCCGTGGCCGCGCTGGTCGAAGCCGAACAACACAAAGCCCTCAGCGGTCAATGCCGTGGCGACGTTCTCATAACGGGCCACGTGTTCGCCCAAACCGTGCACGAGACAGACCACAGCTCGCGGAGCTCCCTCGGGCTCCCAGCCGCGCGCATACAGGTCGATGCCGTCGGCTGACTTCCAACTGGTTTCAAAGGTTTTCATGGCAACCCTCCAAGGGTGATCTTGAATTTGCAATCCGCCGCGCCCGCGGCGCGGCAGTTGATCTCCTCGATATCGTGCTCCTCGCCCACCGCCCAAAATAACGCCTCGCGGATCAACCCCTGGGTGACGAAGCAGATCGGGGCGTGGTCTGATTGGCCCCGGGTGGAGGGAGAGGCATGGTCCACGAACAGCAGGTCCAGGTCCAGGGTGTGGACCGTCACGCCGCCGCTGCGGGCGCTGAGCAGGCGGGCCAGCGTCTCCAGCGTGGACTTGCGGCGCAGTCCCAGCGGCAGGCGCTTCGCCAGACCGGCTTGGGTGCGGACCGTCAGCGGCGCCTCGTTCAGGAGCGGATTCCACAACTTCCCGCCAATGCGCAGTAGGACGCCGCGCGCACCGCGTCCGAAATTGGTGCGCAGGGCGGCTTGCAGTTGGGCATAGACCTCGGCGGCGCGGGCTTCATCCAGCGGACCGAGATGCTCGGCGCGCGACCACTCGGCGGGCAGCCCTGCCCGTTCGAGCAGTATGGAAAGCCCCTCGGGACCCAGGTCGGCGGAGAGGACGTCCACGAAGTGATGCAGGGTGCGGGCCGCAAGCAGGGACTCAGGCATGGTCCGCCACCAGCACGGGGTACTCCTCGCCTGTGCGCACAAAGCCGAGTTTCTCGTACAGGCTTTGCGAGTTGCGATTGTCACCCTGGGTGTTGAGCGTGATGCGGTGCCTGCCGCGCCGCAGGGTGTGCTGGAACAGGTCCTGGATCAGCGCCGTGCCGATTCCGCGCCCCTGCCACTCGGGGCGGACAGCCAGGCGGGCGAGGTGCGCCCCCAGCGGATTGCCTGTGCTGATCTGATAGCCGATCAGGCCTCCGTCGGCCTCGACCACCGTGGCGAGGATCGACTGCGAGTGGGCGCGGTGCAGGGCGGCGAAGGAATTGCGCCACATGGGCGCGAAGGCGGCCCAGTCCACGGCCACGACGGCGGGCAGGTCCACGATGGTCATGGGACGAATGCGAACCCCGCGCGGCAGGGGGCGCGGGGTGAAGGGCTGGTCGTTCCACTCGTACATGATGATGGATTGCGGCTGGGCAAATCCGCTTTCGAGCAGGATATGCTCGAACCAGGGCTGCATGGCGATGGCCGCCGCCACCGTCCCGGGCTGGGAAAAGATCTCGGTGCGGGCCGCCTGCCATAACGGCGACCAGGCTTCGGGTTCGGACAGGTGGGCGGCGGAGACGAAGAGGCGGATCCAAGCGATGTCGGGCGGGTCCTGCGGACAGGCCAGCGCGGCGGCGATGCGGCCGCCGTCTTCCAATACCCAGTAGTGCGGCGAGCCCAGCCAGTCCAGCGGCCCGCGCCAGTCGAGGTGGCGGTGGACGCGCGGCTCGAAATACATAAGGTGAGCGATCTGCTGTTGGTCGGCCTGGACGGCCGTTCGCACCTGCAAGTTGACCGCTACCATGTCTTGAAGCGCAGGAAAAATTTGAGGATGCGCTCGAAGAGGGATGGCTTGGATTTGGCCTCGACCGAGCCGACCATGTTGAGCGCCGATTGGACCACGTCCCCGCGTTTGAGGCGGATGGCCGCCGCCGATTTCTTGACCATGGCCAACAGGTCGCCTTCACCCGCACGGCTGAGGATCTCGGCGGAGCGATCATAGGCGGCCAGGGCTTCGTCGGTGCGGCCCAGCGCTTCGAGGGCGGCAGCCTGGTTGCCGAGCGCCATGCCCTGGCGTTTGAGGTCGCCCAGGGAGGCAAAGACCTCGTCGGTGCCGAGGACAGCTTCCAATGCTTCATGCGCTTTCCCCGCTTGCAGCAGCGCCACGCTGACGTTGTTGTTCATCTCAGCGGCAGCGGACTGGTCGGTGAGGGCCAGCGCGGCATGGCGGAAGAGGTCGGCGGCCTGGTCGAACTGTCCGCGCTCAAAGGCTTGTTTGCCTTGTTGTTCCAGCAGGGCGGGAGTCTCTTGGGTCATGGCGGCTAGAGGGTGATGTCGAGCAGGCCTTCGGCCACAGCGCGCAGGCGTTCTTTGGACATCTCGCTGAGCTTCATGGCCAACTCAAGATACGGACGGTTGACAGCCTGACAGAGGAAGGCCTGCATCTCTTCGGGCATGTCGAGGAATTTCTGGATGTTCTTCTGGTCGGTCATCCACTTGCCCACGGGGCCGCTCTTGTCGAAGAAGTCTTCCACACGGGCGCCGTACACGCCGAGGATGCCTTCCAGCTCAGGTACGGGGATGGGACGCTCGCCCAATTCGTAAGCCTTCAGACGCGCGGTGGGGATGCCCGTCCCTTCGAACACATCCTTGAGGGACATATTCGCGCGGTTGCGTTCCTGGCGCAGCAAGGCCCCAATCAGGCGCTGGCGCACGGGCATCAGGCGCGGCAGGTCGAGTTCGGCGGTGGCAGGGGCATCGTCCGAAATGGCTTCCTTACCCCAGAAGTGGCTGATCGGCAATTTGAGGAAATAGACCAGCACCTCGAGTTCGGGCAGCGAGGGCGCGCGTCGGCCTTCCTCGTAGGATTTCAAGGTGGCGCGCGAAATGCTCATGGCGTCGGCGGTCTCCTGCGGGGTACGGCGCGCGGCGATGCGCGCGTCGCGGATCAGGACGCCAAGTTTCTTGGTGCGGATGACGGTTTGCATGCGATTGTCCATAAAGCCTCGCGCGATGGTTGATTTTTCAAATTATAGCAGAGAAAGCGGATGGGCCATCAGCGGCGCTGACGGTTGGCCGCCAGGATATCGGCCGCAGTGGCGCCGAAGATCTCGGGACCCAGTTTGATGCCCGAGGCCTGCAAGCGGGAGTAGAACAACGGGCGAATGCCCGTCGGTTTGAGAGTCCCTTCCACCTTGCCCTCGGTGGTGATGCCCGTCTGATCGAACTTGAAGACATCCGTCAGCACGATGGTATCGCCCTCCATGCCTGCCACCTCGGTGATGGCCGTGACCTTGCGGGTGCCGTCCTTGAGGCGCGACTGCTGGACGATCAGGTCCACGGCGGCGGAAATTTGCTGGCGCACCACCTTGAGCGGCAGGTCCATGCCCGACATCAGCACCATCGTTTCGAGACGCGAGATGGCGTCGCGCGGCGTGTTGGCGTGCAGGGTGGTGAGCGAACCGTCGTGACCCGTGTTCATGGCCTGGAGCATGTCCAGCGCTTCGCCGCCGCGCACCTCCCCCACCACGATGCGGTCGGGGCGCATGCGCAGCGAGTTGCGCACCAGGTCGCGGATGGTGCGTTCCCCGTTGCCATCCGAGTTGGGGGTCTTGGTCTCGAGGCGCACGATGTGATCCTGTTGCAGCTGTAATTCGGCGGCATCTTCGATGGTGACGATGCGCTCGTCTTCAGGGATGTAACTGGAAAGCACGTTGAGCAGGGTGGTCTTGCCCGAGCCCGTCCCGCCCGAGATGACGATGTTCAAGCGGGACAGCACACAGGCGTGCAGGAAGTCGGCCATGCCGCGCGTGAGCGAGCCGAACTCGATCAGCTGGTCGATGGACAGCTTGCCCTTCCCGAACTTGCGGATGGTGATGGACGGTCCATCGATGGCGACGGGCGGCACCACCGCGTTGACGCGCGAGCCATCAGGCAGGCGGGCGTCTACGGTGGCGTTGTCGGCGTCGATGCGGCGTCCCAGCGGCAGGACGATGCGCTCGATGATGCGGGTGACGTGCGCGTCGTCCTCGAAGGTGACCGGGGTGCGGATCAGGCGTCCCTTCTTCTCGATGTAGATCTTCTTCGGCCCGTTGACCATCACCTCGCTGACATCGTCATCATCCAACAGCGGCTGAATCGGCCCATAACCGAGCAATTCGTCGAGCACTTCTTTGAAGACCTGGTTACGGATGTCTTCGGGCAGTTGCAGCCGGGTCTGTTCGTAGATTCCCTTGAGGCGTTCGAGCACGAAGTCGCGGCGGCGCGCAACGGGTAACGCTTCGCCCTCCATCGCGCGCGAGATGGTCTCGATCAGGAAGTATTTGAGTTTGACCAGGTCGGCGGAGGTCAGGCGGCCGGGTGGGATGGGCGTAGTCATCGCGGCTCCTCCGCCTCCTGCGGGATGATCCAGACGATCTGGCTGCGGCGCACGGCCAGGAAGGGCGCGGACTGCAGCACGGTCTGCCCGTCGGGCGCAAGGACGCTGGCATCCGTGATTGCCAGGAAGAGTTCATCGCGGTCCAACTCATCCTTGACACGCTCGCCGTGGCGGATGTGGATCTCGCCGCGAATCAACTGCAGGGTGGTCTGCACCAGGGCAGGGACAGCCACTTTGCTGACTACGTTGGTATAGATCTTGCCTTTTTCATCGTATTCGAATGTCATGGAAATCTCCTATCCGGAGCGTTGATGTTTGGCCGTGTCCACCATTTGTCGGGCACATTCGCGGAAGATCACGGCGGCTGTGTCCTTGGGGAATTTCACGGCAAAGGGCGTGTGCTGGTTGTTGGCCATCGCAAAATGACTACCAAGATATGGAATGGCCGCCTTGATTTCGATTCCCAACTCTTTTTCGACATCGGGTTTGGAAAGTCCTTCCAAACCGATGGCGCGATTCAGAATGGGATAAAGGGTCGAGTCAGGCAAACCTTTGGCGCGCAAATACTCAAGCACGGTCTTGGTGAGCGCCACGGAGCTGGCATCCGTGCCGATGACCAGGGCCACCAGGTCGGCCTGATGGATGACCTGCATGGCGAAGCGCGAGAGCGAGCGTCCCAAGTCCACGAGGACAAAGTCGTAGGCGTGCCGTAGTTCGCGGATGATCTCCTGGATGCGTCCCACCTGCAAATGGTTGGCCACCTCAGGATCGGGTGCGCCTGCCAGCAGGAAGAAGCGCCATTCGGTCATCAGGGTCAGGTGGTCGCGGAAGAAGTGCGAGGTGCTGGCGCCCGGGTCGAGGTCCGCCACGGTGACAAGGTTCTGCTCCCCCTCATAACCAACGATGGGCGCAATGGACCCGATGGGCAGGACGATGTCGGCCACGGCCACGCGCAGTTCGGGCTGGTTCAGGGCCACGTTCATCGCCAGGTTCGCGCACAGTGACGAGGTGCCCGTCCCGCCCTTCGCCCCCAGGAAGGCGATCAGCAGTCCGCCCTGACGGCGGGCCCGGTCGCCGCCGCCGAACAGGCGGTCGATGACTTCGATCAAGGCCGAAACGGCTTCGCCCGATTTGGGGATGAACTCGTTGAAACCCGCCTCGCGGCAGGATTTCATCCGCTGGGTGGTGGGGTCGGAGCTGAGCGCCACCAGGGGAGTACGGGCAGTACGGGGATCGGCGCGCAGGCGCGAGGCAAGGTCCTCGCCTTTCAGGTCGGGCAGATTTGGTTCGACGATGATCAGGTCGGGACGGTCGCGCCAGGCGATGATCAGGCCTTCTTTCCCCGAGCCGGCCTGGATGATCTCGTGCGGTTCCTTCTGGAGGGTGCGGACAATGAAATTACGGCTGGCAACGTCAGCATCGATCACCAGGATCTTCTTCCCAGCCACCACAACCTCCGCCGTCTATGACTCGATGGGCGGCATGAGATATCCCAGCCCGGAGCGCGTCACGATGTGTTTGGGATTGTGCGCGTCGTCTTCCAGTTTCTGACGCAGGCGGGCGATGCTCACCCACAGGATTTCCTTGTCCGACTTGTACTCGGGCCCCCACACGCTCGTCAGCAGGTCCTCGGAGGTGAGGATGTTGCCAACGTTATGGGCAAACTGCAACAGGAGCCGATATTCGGTGGCCGAGAGCGAGACGGGGGTCTCGCCCGACCAGACCTCAGCGCGCGCAAAATCGATCTTGAGGTCGCCGTGCGTGAAGAAGCGCGCCTGTCCCGGCTCGACCAGCACCTGCGTGCGGCGCAACACCGCGCGGACCCGCGCCAGCAACTCGGTGGCCGAGAACGGCTTGACCATGTAATCGTCCGCGCCGAGATCCAGCCCGCGCACGCGATCCTGCTCCTCGCCCTTGGCGGTCAGGATGATGATGGGCACGTTCGAGAATTCGCGCAGACGCTGGCAGGTGGAAAATCCGTCCAGGCGCGGCATCATCACGTCCAACAGGACCAGGTCGATGGGTTGGGCCGAGAAGACCTCCAGCGCCTGCAGGCCGTCCTGCGCGGTGACCACTTCATAACCTTCGGTACGCAGGTTGGCTTCAAGCAGCCGCAGATAGCGAGGCTCATCGTCCACGATCAGGATGCGTTTGGACATCGGATTGCTCCTTGCTACGGATTTTTGGAAATCGGTTCGGAAGGCAGTTCGATGACGAAGGTGGCGCCTTCGTCCAGCACGGATTCTGCCCAAATCTTACCATGATGTGCCAAAATTATCTGCTTGCAAATGTACAGTCCCAGGCCGGTGCCGGTCACCGAGCGCTCACCCGGCACGCGGTAGAAACGCTCGAAGATGAAGGGGATGAAATCCTCAGGGATGCCCTGCCCGTAATCGCGGAAGGTCACACGCAGGCGGCCGTCCTTCTCGACCAGGGAAATGTCGATGCGCGAGCCGGGCGCATACTTGACGGCATTGCTGAACAGGTTCTCAAAGACCTGCGACAGGCGCACGCTGTCACCCAGGATGGCAGGGACGCCCTCGGTCTCGATGTTCACCTCCAGCCCGATGTGATGCGTGGTGACGCGCACCGTCACGTCGCGGATGAGCGCGTCCAGGCGCAGGGGCTGGAACTTGAATTGCAGGGTCTTGCTTTGCAGGCGCGCCGACTCAAGCATGTTCTCGATCAGCCCGGTCAGGCGGTCGGCTTCTTCGTCGATAATGGTCAGGAATTCCTTCTGGGTAGCTTCATCCCAGTTGGCATCCTCGCGCAGCAGGCTGGTGCTGTAGCCCTTGATGAATCCCAGCGGCGTGCGCAACTCGTGCGAGATGGTGGAGACGAAATCGTCCTGCAGGCGCATCTGGCGCTGGACCGACTCCAGGTCGGCGCGCGCCTCCTGCAGGGCCTTGCGCTCCAGCAGCGACGAGGTCCACGACGCGATCAGCGAAGCCAGCGTGATCTGCTCCTCCTGAAAGGTCGGCCCGCCAAAGCGGACGAAGACCAACGCCCCGCCCAGCCGCGCGCCCATGTACAACGGCACGCCCAGCACGTGCGCCTGCAGCAACCGATTGGACCCCGGCAGGGGATCGCCCGGCTCCTTCAAAAGCGGAGTATCCTGCAAAAGCACCTGGCTGGCAATGCTCTCGCCCCAGGTGGCGTCCGCTTCGGCATTCTTGCCGCGTCCCACCGCGCGCGCATAGACCACCTCCTGCCCGTTCGTGCGGCGGTCCAGCAGATACGCCGAGACATTGTCGTACACGAACTGCGCGCGCAGGTTGCCCAGCAGCGAATCCAGTGCGAGCTTCCAATCGGGCTCGAGCTCCACAGCGTGGAAGATCTTGTGTAACGCGCGAAGGGTCTCGACGTCCATGGCGATCCGCCTATTTTTGTTCGGAGACGACCAACAGCGGGAATTTGAAGGTGGTGCCGCGCCCCTCCACCGACTGCACATCCAGCAGTGAGCCGTGCGACTCGACGATCTGCCGCACCAACGAGAGTCCCAGCCCCGTGCCGCCATACTGCCGCGTGGACGACCCGTCCAGTTGGTGGAACGGCTCGAAGATCTCCTGCTGGCGGCTGTAAGGAATGCCGATGCCCGTGTCGGTGACGGATACCATCACGAGGTTGGACGACTCCAGTTTGACGGAGGCCACCACCCGTCCGCCCGACGGTGTGAACTTGATCCCGTTATCGAGGAGCTGGTTCAACGCCCAGGCGATCTTCTGCGGGTCGGCCTGCACGAGCGGCAGGTTGTCATCCACCACAGCGTGGACGGTCACGTTGCGGGATTCGCCCTTCTGCACGGCGGTCTTGACCGCCAGGTTGACCAGGCGCCCAATGTCCACGGCTTCCTGCTTGAGACTGAGTTCGCCGCGCGAGGCCAGCGAGAACATGATGAGGTCTTCGATCATGGCCTCCAGCCGCGCCGAAGCCCGCTGACAGACCTGCAGGGCATGCTTCTGCTCGGAGGTGACTCCGCCCAGCGATTCGGTGATCATCAATTCGACGTAGCCGATGATATGCGTCAGCGGGGTGCGCAATTCGTGCGAGACGTTGGCGATGAAGTTGGCCTTCATCTGGCTGAGTTCGGAGAGGCGTTCGAGGGCCGTCTGCAGTTCGGCAGTGCGTTCCTGCACGCGGCGTTCCAGGTTGCGGTTGGCCGATTGCAGCGCCGAGCGCAATTGGATGATCTGCTCGGTGACGGCGGCATCCAATTGGGTTCGCTCGATCAATTTCAATTCGAGTAGGGCCTCGCCCAGGAGGCAGGCCTTGCCCTGTACCAACTGCTCCTGCTGATAGGCCAGCGCCTTCTGCAGATCCTCGACGCTGATCTGGCCGGTGTGCACCAGGTGGTCTCCCAGGCGCGGGACAAGCATTTCGGGGGTCATTTGGATCTGGTTGACGGTCATAGACTCTCCGATTGCCAAACCCAGTCGCCGCCGACCATCGTCGCAGAGGGCCGCATGGTCAGCAGGTCATCGGGCGGGCAGATAAACGGGTCCTGCTCCAAAACGATTAAGTCCGCCAGGTAGCCTGGAGCAAGCATGCCAAGTCGATGTTCGGCATTGGCGGCATAGGCGGCGCCGCGCGTATAAGCGGCGAGGGCTTCGTGCAGGGTCAATTTCTGTTCGGGGTACCAGCCCTCAGGGCCGGGCATGCCATCCGGGCGGCGGCGCGTGACGGCGGCGTGAAGTCCCAGGAACGGGTTGGGCGATTCAACCGGAGCATCCGAGCCGAAGGCCAGGTGCGCGCCGTGCTGGAGTTGGGTCCGCCAGGCGTACGCCAACGCAGAGCGTTCGCCCCAATAGCGATTGGCGATGAGCAGGTCGGAGGTGGCATGGATCGGCTGCATCGAAGCCACTACGTTCAACTGCGCCAGGCGCGGGGCGTCGTTGGGATGCAACACCTGGACGTGCTCGATGCGATGACGCAGGGCAGGCAGTCCGCGCTCACGTTCGTAGGTGCGCAACTGCTCGAAGGCGTCCAGCACCTCGTGATTGGCGCGATCGCCGATGGCATGGACGGTCATGCTCAGACACACGTCCGCCGCCTGGCGGCAATGTTCGAAGAGTTGTTCGGCATCCATGTTCAGAATACCGCGATTCTCGGGCTCGTTCAAGTACGGTTGGAACATGGCCGCCGTGCGCGGACCCAGCGCACCGTCCATAAAGGCCTTGACTGAGCCGATCCACAGCATGTCGCTGCCGAAACCGGTCCGCAGGCCGAGGGCGTTGGCGTGGCCCACATCATCCACGGGCAAATTCTTGTTGACGCGCAGTTTGAGGCGGCCTTGTGAGTCAAGAGATTGCAAAGCCATGAAACTGTCACGTCGGTCGAAATCATGGACGCCCGTCAGGCCCATGCGCCAGAGCACGGCCTGGGCCTGCTCGATGGCCGACGCCAGCACCTCCGTGGATGGCGCGGGCACGCGGTGTTCCACCAGCCCCATCGCGCTTTCGAGCAGGATGCCCGTCGGGCGGCCTGACTCGTCACGTTGGATCTTTCCATCCTTGGGGTCGGGCGTGCTGGCGGTGATGCCCGCCAGTTTGAGCGCCGCGCTGTTAGCCCAGGCCGCATGCAGCGACTTGGCCGTCAGGTAGACGGGATGGTCCGGGGCGACAGCATCCAGGTCGGAAGCGGAGGGGAATCCAACTCCAGGCAGGTGCCATGGATTTTGATTCCAGCCGTGGCCCAGCACCCATGCACCAGGCTGGGTGACCCGGGCG
Source organism: uncultured Anaerolineaceae bacterium (assembly GCA_964524485.1). Taxonomy (GTDB): domain Bacteria; phylum Chloroflexota; class Anaerolineae; order Anaerolineales; family Villigracilaceae; genus JACPVF01. The sequence continues at coordinate 17,824 of CAZGFR010000007.1, forward strand.
CGTTCCGCCACACGCTGAAGACATTCCTCCAGCGTGTCGGTCTCGCAATCGATTTTTTGCAGTCCAAGGGAATAGTATTGAAGATGCAAGTGCGCGTCGGTCAGGCCCGGCAGGACGATGGCTCCGCGCAGATCGGTCTGCTCCAACCTGCCCCCCGCCAGTCCGAGCAGGTCCTCTTTTTCGCCCACCGCCAGGATGCGGTCACGGTCGATCAGGACCGCAGACGCGGCGGGATGCACGGGGTCGAGCGTGATGACGCGGGCGTTGAAGAGGAGTTTCATGTCAGAGCAGTTTTCCCAACAGCGCGTCCAGTTCTTCATCGGAGTAATAATGGATGGTGACCGTGCCGCCCTTCTTGCTGTGCCGCAAAGCGACCTTGGTCCCGAGGCTGGCGCGCAGGCGCTGTTCGATATCGGTCACGTCCGGACTGGGGCCTGCCTTCTTCTTCGACGAGGGTTTGGCGCCCCCAAGCTTTTTCACCAACCCCTCGGTCTGGCGGACACTCATATCCAGTTTGACGACGGTCTGCAGCGCCGATTCCTGTGCGCGGACAGAGGACAGCCCCAGCAGGGCGCGGGCATGCCCTTCGGTGATCTTACCGTCCACCAGGGCCTGCTTCACGGCGGGCGCCACACCCAGCAGGCGCAGGGTGTTGGTGACGGCCACGCGGCTCTTGCCCACGCGCCGCGCCACCGCTTCGTGCGAGAGGCCGAAGTCCTCGGTGAGTTGACGGTAGGCTTCGGCTTCTTCGAGCGCGTTCAGGTCGGCGCGCTGGATGTTCTCGATCAGGGCCAGTTCGAGCAGTTCCTGTTTGGTGGCCTGGCGCAGGATGGCGGGCACGGTCCTCAGTCCCGCCAGCTTGGAAGCCTGCAAACGCCTCTCGCCCGCGATCAGCTGATAACCGCCATCCACCGACATGACCACCAACGGCTGGAGCACGCCGTGTTCGCGGATCGAGTCAGCCAGTTCCGAAAGATCAGTCTCGCTGAAGTGGATGCGCGGCTGGTGCGGATTGGGTTGAATCTGTTCGACGGGAATCTGCATCACGCCGCCCGCCGAAGTGACGGTGGTTTCGCCCGTGGGGATCAGGGCATCGAGTCCCTTGCCGAGACCGGTGTGTTTGGGCATGACTCCTCCTTAATCCGCCGCGGGGATGGCCGCGCCGTCCCCTTTCAACAATTCGCGCGCCAGCGCGTCGTAAGCCTGCGCACCGGCGGAACCGGGCGCATAAGCCGAGATGGGCAGTCCGTACGAGGGCGCTTCCGCCAGGCGGATGCTGCGCGGGATGATGCTCTTGAAGACCTGGTTCGGGAAGTGGCTGCTGACCTCCTTGACCACATCGGTGGAGAGGTTCGCACGCGGATCGAACATGGTCAGCACCACGCCGCGCACACGCAACTCGGGGAAGAGCGCCGCGCGCACGCGCTGAATGGTCTGGGTCAACTGGCCGAGGCCTTCGAGGGCCAGGTATTCGCATTGCACAGGGATGATGACCCCGTCGCGGGCCGCCACCAACCCGTTGACGGTCAGCAGACCCAGCGAGGGCGGACAGTCGATCAGGATGTAGTCGTAGCGGCCGTCGAGGTTTTCGAGCGCGCGCTTGAGGCGCATCTCGCGCGCCAGTTCGTCCACCAGTTCCACCTCCGCGCCCGCCAATGCTTGCGACGAAGGCAGCAACGCCATCTTCAGACGCTCGTTCGTCAGCACGCTGGAGGATGGGATGGTCAGGCTCAGCAGCGACTCGTAGGTGCCGCTCTGCACGCCGCGCTTGTCCACGCCCAGGCAGGAGGTGGCGTTGGCCTGCGGGTCCAGGTCCACCACCAGCACACGCTGACCGTGGTGAGCCAGGTACGAACCGAGGTTGACGGTGGTCGTGGTCTTGCCCACGCCGCCTTTTTGATTCACAAGAGAATAAATACGGGTCAAGATAAAACCTCCATCAAACAGGCCTGGATCTCTTTTTCGGTCGGAATGCCCGCCAGGCCTGGACGTGTCACAGAATACGCCGCGAACTGGGTGGCAAAGCGGGCTGCCTCCCATGGGTCGCGGGTGGCGTACAAGCGGATGAAGAACCCAGCCGCATAGATGTCGCCCGCGCCAACGGAGTCCACTTCCTCGACCTGCGGCGCGCGGAAGCGGCGGCGGTCCCCGTGCCAGTATAGCACCGAACCCGCTGCGCCCTCGGTGACGGCTAACACGCGCACGTGATGCGCAAAGAATTCAATCTGCTCCTCATCGCCGCCCACATCTTCGCGGCTGATGACCATCGCGCCGACGTGCGGCAGGACCTGCTCGGCCGCATCCCACGCGCACGGGTGGACGTGTCCCTGCTCATCCCAGGCGCGCAGCCAGCCCTGGGGCGTCAACCCGGTCAACGAGGCTGAGGTCTGCGCGGCCATCTCGGCGGGAATCTCCTGGGCTAGCGGCGCGAGGTGGACGATCGGAGCCGTGCGCCAGGCGGCGGGAACGTGCTCGTACGTCAATGTCTCGGCGCGATGATGCAGGATCTGCCTGCGGCCTTCAGGGGTGTGGATATTTTCGAAGGTTGTCGAATGTTCGGCGGGGATGCGGACGATGGGGAAATCTACCAGCGGCGCCAACGGAAGATCCTCCGCGCCCGAAGTGACAATGCCCACCCGCAGCCCGAGCGCGCGCGCCGCCAGCGCAGAATAGGCTGCCGTCCCGCCCAGGCGCGGCCCGAAGGAAGTCAGGTCCACGGTGAGATGGCCGATCAACAGGTAATCCACCGCTTCCAGCGGGGCGTGTTCAGGCATGGATGTATTATAACTTGTCGCCCCTTTCGCGGAAGAAGCCGCGCATGACTCTCGCGTTGCAAACTGTTGCGTCATAAAAAACCAGCGCCTCATCGGCGCTGGCTGGATGTTATTCCTTCGGCAGGATGACCACCTTGCGGTGCGGCTCCTCGCCGGTGCTTTCGGTGGTGACGGCGGGGTGCCCGCGCAACTCGAGGTGCACGATGCGTCGTTCGCTGGAAGGCATCGGTTCGAGGCTGGCGCGGCGGCCGGTCTTCGTCACCTGGTCGGCCATGCGGCGGGCCAACTGGCGGATCTGGCGTTCGCGGCGGTTGCGATAGCCTTCGACATCCACCACCAATTGAACCCATTGGCCGGTCTGTTTGCCGACCATCAGCGAGGCCACGTACTGGAAGGCGTTCAACGTTTCAGCGCGGCGGCCGATCAACGCGCTCAGGTCCTCGCCACGCACGTCCACATGGATGTTGCGGCGGTCGTCGGTGGAATCTTCGAGGTAATGCGCCGAGACCTGCGCTTCCAGGTTGAGCAGGTGCAGCAACTTCGAAACGGTCGCCTCGGTCGAGTCGAGCACGGCATCATGCTCATGCACAGGCAGAGGTTCCGCTTTGGGCTTCTCCGCCTTGACCGGGGCAGGCTTGGACTTTTCCGCCTTGGCGGGGGCGGATTCAGCCTTGGGCTTTTCCGCTTTGACGGGAGCAGGCTTCGGCTCCGGCTTCGGTTTGGACGGGGCGGCGGGTTCCGCCACAGCGGGCTGATCGTCCTGCGGACCGCGTACCGTCAAACGGACGCGCACCTGGCGTCCGCCCAGGCCGAAGAGGCCCTTCGTGCCGGCGTCCAGCACTTCCACAGACACGGCGTCGGCGGGCAGGCCCAACTGGGCCAGACCCTGGGACAATGCCTCCTCGACGGTCGGAGCGATGATCTCTAACGTGGTTCGCTCACTCATGGTGTGCCTCCCTATTTTTTGGCTGTCGGTTTGGAACTGTTTCCACCAGGCAGCAGGTTGCGCCAGTTGGCTTTGCCCATCATGGCGTATTGCGCGATGCCCAACAGGTTGCTGGTGATGAAATAAATGGAAAGGCCCGAAGCGAAGGTCAACGCAAACCAGAAGAGCATCAACGGCATGGTGATGGCCATCGAGCTGCTCATGGCAGCGGTCTGGTCGTTCGGGTTGGGATTGGCGGGCATGGTCAGCTTGGACTGGATGTAGGTGGTGATGCCCACCACGATGGCCAGCGTGGGGATGGCAAAGCCCAACACCATGACCGACTCGGGGCGGCCCAGGTCCATCCACAGGAATTTGCTGTTGATGGGGATGATCGACTCGATGCTCAGGAAGGGGAAAATGCTGCGGCCCAGTTGCAGGAGCCCCAGCGGAGTGGTGGCCAGCGCGCGGATGATGCTCTGGTACAAGGCGATGATGATGGGAAACTGGATCAGCGTGGGCAGACAGGAGCCAAAGGGGTTGATCCCGCGCTCCTGGTAGATGCGCATCTGTTCCTGGGCCAGCTTCTCGCGATCCTTGGCGTACTTCTTCTGAATCTCCTGCCATTCCTTGTCGTTCTGCAATTCCTGCATGGCCTGCGCGCCCTTCAACTGCGAAGCGTTGAGCGGCCAGGTGATGACACGGATCAGGATGGTAAACAGGATGATCGCAAGGCCGAAGTTGTGGCCGATGTTATCGTAGATCCACAACAGGGTGTTGACGAACAGTGAAATGAAAAACTCCCACATGGGAACCTCGTTTACTGGGGCTTGAACGGCCGCTGCACGATGCCGCCGGTACTCAGGATGGTCATGTAATACTCGGCCCCGGTGGCAAGCGGCGCGACCACGATCAGGTCTCCGCTTTGCACGGCCGATGTGTAGAGCTTGCCCTTGATGGTGGCAGGCCAGACCTGTTTCCCATCCTTGTCGTACGCAAAGATGCCGCCCGACTCGGTGGTGACGATCACTTTATCGCTCAACACGAGCGGGCTTCCGGCGATGGCGTCGGCGGGCTTGGGATTCCACAGCACCTTGCCGGTGGCGGCATCGAGCGCGTACAGATAACCGTCGAGATCCGCCGCATACACCTTGTCCCCATCCACCACAGGGCTGCCCCACACCCACTTCTGGGTCTTGGCTTCCCACAGGGTGGAGCCGTCGTCGGCGTTCAAGGCGAAGACCTTGGAGGCCAGCGACCCAACGTAGAGCGTCTTGCCGTCGGCGCTGAAGGTGGGCGCGCTCGGCACCGAGCCGCCCAAATCCACGGCCCAGGTGATCGCGTGAGAGGCGAGGTCGATGGCGTACAGGTGATGGTCGAGCGAGGAAACGTAGAGCTTGGTCCCGTCGGTGACGGGTTTGGCCCACAGATGTCCGCCGCCGCCGATCTCCAGCGACCAGAGCAGTTCGCCCTTGGCCATATCCACAACGTAGAGCGTGCCGTCGTTGTTGGGCGCGTAGACGATGTCACCCACCACGAGCGGCGAAGCCACCCAGCGGTCCTGGGAGGCGGCGAAGAAGCAGTTGGCGTCCGGGGTCTTGGTGTCGGCGGCCACCTTGGTGGTGTCGATCAGGTACAGGCAGTGGTCGGTGCCCGCGCTGCCGATGACCATGCGGCCGTCGCCCAACAGGACGGGGTCCGCATAGAAGGACATCTTGGCGTCGGCCTTGGCGGGGTAGCGCCAAAGTTCGATGCCGTCGCGCAGGCCCACGGCGTAGATCTGGGCGCCATCGGCGAGATAGGCGGCATCGGCGTCCGCGGCCAGGCCGGGCCAACTCGACCCGCGGCTTGCGGCAGTGGAACAGGCGCTGAGCAGGAAAATTCCTGCCAGGGCCAGAAGGATCAAGGGGAAGCGTTTTGCGTTCAAGAACAAAACCTCCTAAGGAACGGGGTCGTAGCCCCCGGCGTTGAACGGATTACAACGGAGCACGCGCCAGGTCGCCATCACCGATCCCCTCAGGGCACCATATTTGTAGATGGCCTGATAACCGTAATGGGAGCAGGATGGGTAGAAGCGGCAGGTGTTCTCCGGCAGACCGCGTGAGATGGTCATTTGATACAGACGGATCAACCCCAACAACAGGATGCGCGGTCCGTTGACGAGCGTGCGCGGCATATCCCGCAGGCGCGGCTCGTTGGGGTAATCGTGCAGATGAAATTCAGGTTTCATGGATGGGGGTCAATCCGGCCCGGCGGAGCAGGGAATCGAGGGCGGCGCAGGTATCGGTCAGGGTGGCGGAAGCCAGGCCCGGGCGGGCGATCAGGATCAGGTCCCAGCCGGCGGGGAGTTCGGGGACGAGGGTCCGCATCGCTTCGCGCAGCAGACGTTTGGCGCGGTTCCGATATACGGCGTTTCCCACCGCCCGACCGGCCGCCACGCCCACCCGCAAGCGGGACTTGTCGTTGGCCTGGGCTACCAACACGACAAGCGGGTGCGCATAGGATCTTCCACTTTGCCGCACCCGCTTGAAATCATCCGACCGGGTCAGACGAAACTCGCGCTGCACCCGTACCTCACAAGCCGGGGAAGCCCCGCCTGCGATATGGAAACCCCGCGCCTACCAACGAATGCGCTTGACGTGTTCGTTGGCGCGGACGGTCAGTTTGTGGCGGCCCTTGAGGCGGCGGCGCTTCAGCACTCCGCGGCCATCAGCCGAGGCCATGCGCTGGCGGAAGCCATGCACGCGCACACGGCGGCGGATCTTGGGTTGATAGGTTCGCTTGGTCATTCGAGAGGTTCCTCACTCAAAAGATAATTGCAAGTCCCGTGCTTCAGGGAAGCCTTCCGCGGCTTTCCAGCGGGAACGAGCTGGCGGTATAGACTGGCGCGATATTATACCGTAGGGGTTGGGATTCGGTCAAACGGATTCGCGCTCTTCGTCGCGGTCCGGATGGGTGGCGGCGGCCAGCATCTCGTCCAGTTGCTGGGCGGCCTCGGGGCTGGTGATGGCCAGCACCTCGTCCCATTCCTGGAGCACGGAACTGCCGCGCGGCAGGGTGACCTGTCCGTCGCGGATGATGGCGGCGATGATGCATTCGTCGGGCAGGCCGAGATCCTTGAGGGGCTTCCCGATGGCGCGCGCGCCCGGCTCGACCTTCTCCTCCACCAGCGAGTATCGTCCGCGGCGGAGCTTGAGCAGGGTCATCATGTCGCCCAGCGACATCTCTTCGCGAATCAGGCTGGCGAACACGTTCGCCTGGTTGAGAGCCACGTCCACGTGGAAGGTGTCGTTGAACATCCACTCATTGCGCGGATTGTTGATGCGCGCGATGGTGCGCGGCACGTTGAACAACGTGCGGCTCATGTAGCACAGCACCAGGTTGGTGGCATCGTCGGCCGTGCAGGCCGCCAGGATGTGCGCCTGGTGGACTCCCGCCGCTGCCAGGGTATCGGGGTCGGTGGCTGTACCCTCATAAATGGCTTCGGTGGGCAGTTCCTGATGGAGGTGGACCAGCAATTCGGGACGGTGTTCGATCAACCGCACCTTGTAGCCTTCGGAGAGAAGCAGGGTGGCCAGTTGCATTCCGGTGCGGCCGCCACCGGCGATTACGACAAACATGTCAGGCCTCCGCTTTGGTATCGAGACGGGCGCGCAGGGCTTTGATCCCGTCGAAGGTGGCGCTCACGTTGACGACATCCCCGCCTTCGATACGGGTGTCGGGGGTGGGCAGGAAGGCGCGTCCGGCGCGGGAGATGGCCACCGGCAGGAAGCCCCCCAGTCCCTGGCACATATCGCCCCACAGACGTCCGTGCCATTCCTGCGGGATGACCAGGTCATAGACCTCGACCTCGCCATTGCCCGCCGAGAAGACCGCGCGCGTGCTGACACCGGTCATCAACTCCTCGGTGCGCTGGGCGCCCCAGGCAGTCGAGCCGACGACCTGGATGTTGAAGGTCTCCAACATGCCGCGCAGACGCGGATCGTAGTTGCGGCAGACGACCATCGGAAGGTTGTAGATGGTACGCGCGGCGTGAGCCACCACCGCATTGAGCGTATCGGAGTTGGTCACTGCAGCCAGACCGTCCGCCTCGTTGATGCCAGCCCGGTCGAGCACGTCCTTGCGCAGCGCCTCCCCGTGGACGGTGCGCCCGCGGAACTCGGGGTCGATGCGGTGGAAGGCCTCCTCGTTCTGGTCCACGACCACCACCTGGTGGCCGCTCTTGTACAGGCGCAGGGCCAGTTCCGCGCCCACGCGCCCGCAGCCTACAACGATAAAGTTCATACGTTCTCCTTGGTTTCAGAAACCTGATACGGCACGTCGGTGATGACGATGCCCGGCGTGGATAAAAGCTCCTTGCGCAGCAATTCCGCCGTGTTCATATGCAACACACCCACCACCGGGCTGGAGGCCACGAACTGTGGCACGATAATGGTGATGACCTCGTTGGGCTGGCGCTGGGTGATGATCTCGTCGATATATTGCAGCAGGGGTTCAAGGAATAGGCGATAGGGCGAGTCGAGGATGTACAGGCGCACGCCGTCGCCCCAGGTGTTCCACTTCTTCTGCACTTTTTCGGTCTCGGCCGGGTCGATGGAGACGTGGACAGCGGTCACGTCGTTGGAGAGCATGCGGGCGTAACGCAAGGCTTGAAGGGTACCCTGATGCACGCCGCTGACCGGCATGATGACGCGGTGACGGGTGACATGCGGCGCGGGACCGGCATAATGGTCGAGGGAAAGGCGTTTGGCCATGTGGCGATAATGGCGGTGGATGACCAGGAACACCCCCACCAGGATGGGCGTGATCAGCAGGATGATCCAGGCGCCCTCCGAGAACTTGGTCACGGCGAAGATGAGCATCACCATGCCGGTGGCCACCGACCCCACTCCATTGACGATCATCTTGAAGATCCAGTGGGAGTCGAAACGGAGTTTCGAGCCGCGCTCCTCGACCTCCTCGCCCGCCTTCAGCTTCCCGATCTTCCACCAGCGGTGGGCCATGCCCGCCTGCGACAGGGTAAAGGACAGGAATACGCCGATGGCGTAGAGCGGGATCAGAGCCGAGACGCTCGCGTTGAACAGCAGGATCAGCACCGAGGCGATCGAGGCCAGCGTCACGATGCCGTAGGAATAGACCAGGCGGCTGCCCTTGAAGGTCAACTGGCGGGGCAGGAATCCGTCCCCAGCCACGAGCGCGCCCAAACGCGGAAAGTCCGCGAAGGCGGTGTTGGCCGCCATGACCAGGATCAGCGTGGTACCGATGATGGTCGCCATATAAATCAGGTTGCGCCCGTCATACACGGTGCGGGCCAACTGCGAAATGACAGTCTCGGCCTCGGACGGGACGGCCTGGATGTGGACCGACAGGAAGGTGATCCCCAACAGCAACGTGCCCAGGATACCTGACATCCACATCAGGGTGGCGCCCGCATTATGACTGCGCGGCTCCTTGAAGGCCGTGATACCGTTCGAGATGGCCTCCACGCCCGTCAGGGAAGTGGTGCCGTTCGAGAAAGCGCGTAGGATCAGGAACAGGGAGATCGGTTTGAGCACGTCCACTTCGAAATGTGGAGGGTCGACCACCACGCCGAGACTGCCCGAAAAATAACGGAATAATCCATACCCGGCGGTGAAGAACATCATGGCCAGGAAGAAATACGTTGGGATTGCGAATGTGACGCCCGACTCCTTCACGCCGCGCAGGTTGACCAGCATGATGAACAACACCAACGCCACGGCCAGCAGCGCGCGATATTCGAACAAGGCCGGGTAGGCCGAGACGACTTGCGCCACACCCGAAGAAATCGAAACGGAGACCGTCAGCACGTAATCCATCAACAGCGCCGCTCCCGCCACCAACGCGGGAAACTCGCCAAGGTTGTCGCGCGAGACGATGTATGCGCCGCCGCCGCTGGGGTAGGCGTGGATGGTCTGCTCGTAGGAAAGGGTCAGGATGACCAGCAGCCCCACGATGGCAATCGCCAGCGGAAAAGCCAGGCCCATCGCCTGGGTCCCCGCCACAGCCAGAATCAACAACATTTCCTGAGGACCATATGCCACCGAAGACATCGCATCGGAGGAAAATACCGCCAACCCGACGATCTTTCCGATGGTTTGATGGGGGGCATCCGCCGTCGATAGGGGACGGCCAATCAGCCAATGTCCGGGCGACCAGCGCGGCGTATGTTTGGTGGTACGCCGCATGATGCGATCCTGGGCATGCGGATCCTGGGGGGCAACCGTTGTCATAACAACACTCTTTTCATTCTGGGTACAGACAAAATAGAAGCCCTCAAAGAATCAAGGGCAGGCGTGGATTATAGCCGAGAATCATGGAATCAGGAGATGGAGGGGGAGAGCTTCGGCTGGGCCAGCGGGACCTGAAGATGGAAGGTGCTGCCCTTACCCAACTCGCTTTCGACCCAGACCTTGCCGCCGTGCCGTTCCGCAATGGAACGCACAATGGCCAGGCCCAGGCCGCTGCCCTGCTGGGCGCGGGCTTCGCGATGGGAGCCACGGTAGAACTTTTCGAACAGGCGCGGCATATCCTCCTTGGAAATGCCGATGCCGCTGTCCGAGATCTTGAAGGTCAATTGGTCGGAGGTGGAATGCGCGCTGACGGTCACCCGTCCGCCGTTGGGTGTGTACTTGATGGCATTTTCCACCAGGTTGTACACGGCCTGGTGCAGGAGCGCTCCGTCCGCCTGGACGGCGTGCGGCATATCGCGGGGCAATTCCACGGCCAGGGTGATGTCCTTTGCCGAGGCCTGGTGTTGGAGTGGACCGGTCACACGCTCGAGGATATCGAGCACGGGCACGCTGTCCACTTCCAGGCCCACGCCCACCTCGATGCGGCCCAGGTCGAGCAGGTTGTTGACCAGGCGCGCCATGTTCTCCACACCCGAGATGATCTTGCGGACGTAAGTTTGCTGCTGCTCGTTCAGGTCGCCGACCATGTCGAGCATGGTGGCATAGCCGCGCATGAGCGTGAGCGGCGAGCGCAGGTCGTGACTCACGGTGGCAACGAACTCGGACTTCATCGTGTCGAGTTCCTTGAAGTAGGTCACGTCGCGCAGGATGCACACGCGGCCCGCGGAACGTCCCTCCACTTTGACGGTGGACGCCGTGGCAAGGTAGGTGCGTTTGTCGGGCAGGAGCAGCTCGGCGGATTGCTGTCCCTCCGCCGAGGACTCCAACAGATCGAACAGGACTCGCTGCTGGACTACCCGCTCGGTGGGCTGACCCGCCGCCCGAGATTGGTCCAGGCCCATGGCCTGCATCGCGGCCCGGTTGGCCAACAGCAGGCGGTTGCGGTGATCCGTCACCAAAACGGGATCCGGCGTCGAGTTCAGGATGGCTTCCAACTGGCGGCGGCTGGCCTCCACGTTCAGGAACAGGTAGGCATTCGAAATGGACAGGGCTGCCTGTCCCGCCACGGTGATGACGAAGCGCACATCCGACTCGGGGAATCCGCGCGGCTGGTCGTAGGCGGCCCACAATGCGCCGTAGTAGCGGTTCTCGTGACGCAGGGCCACGGCCATCACCGCGCCCGGATTCTGCATGGACAGGTTGACCGGCAGCTCGCGCGCCCGCGCCAAGTTCGGGATGACAAGTTTCTCCTGCCGATGGGCCACCTCCAGCACCTGGTCGTCGAGGTGGGCGTACTTCTGGCTCGTCGCGCCCAGGGAGTAATGCATCGGCATGTCGGCAGGACTATCGGGCAGGTTGCCGGGCTGAAGCACGATGCGCACAGAACTCGCGCCGGTTGCCAGCACCGCCTCCATCACAGGCTGGAGGGCATCCTGCATTTCGAGGCTGGACGACGCGCTTTGGCTGACGGAGAGCAGGCGGTTGAGTTCGTCTAGGCGGGCCTGCAGGCTGGCGCGCATTTGTTCGAAGGCGCGCCGCAACTGGCCGATCTCGTCCACGCCCTCCACGAGCAGCGGATGGTCGAGCTTGCCCTGCGCGATTCGGTTGGCCTCGGCGGCCAGCGTCTGCAGGGACCGGGTCACGCCGCGCAGGCCGAAACGTAGGAAGAGCAGCGCCACCAGGGCCATGCCCAGGATCATCAGCAACAACGGCAAGGCGATTTCGAGCGCCAGCTGCTGGGCTTCCTGCGCAGGGACGATCAGCACCACGGCCCAGGGATGTCCGCGCACGGGCTGGTAGTACACCAGTTGGCGCACGCCGCTCGAGGCGGTAACCTCCTGCATGCCAGGCTCGGTCGGCCCGCTGTAGGAGGCCATCATCTGGTCCTTGGAGGAGTGGTATAGCACACGCTGGTCCTCGTTCAACAACATGCCCAGGCCGTTCAACTCCTTCAGACTGCTGAGGGTGTTGAGCAGGGGCTTGGTGAGCGGATTGGACCCCAGCGTGGTGCGCGCGATCAACAAGCGGGGAGTCCCGCCGGTGTTGGGCGCCAGCGCCAGAAAGGACACGCGCGCCAGCCCGCCCGCAGCGGACGGCGGCAGGGAATACGTCTGCGAGGGGATTCCGCCGGCGGCGCGCTGCAAACCGATCTCCTCCTCCGCTGAAACGGAGAAGGCTGCAACCGCCTCGGGGGGATATCCCGCCAGCAGCGTGCGCGACGAGAGGTCGATCAGGTAGACCTGGTCGAAATAAGGGACGGTCTGGATGCGCTGCCCAAGGAAGTTGGACAGATCTGCGCCGTTCAGTTCGTTCAGGCGCGGGTCAGAGACGATCTGCGCCGCCAGGCTTTGTCCCGTTTCGAGGAAGAAGGGCACGCTGTCGGCGGCGGCCGAGGCCGTACTGGACATACGGTCCTTGAGCATCCGCCGCGCGGCCTGACCCGCCACCTGCCAGTCGCCGATCAGCAGGGTCAACAGGATGATGATGATGAACGCGCCCGTGCCGAAGACGAAACGCGCTTCGAGGCTGCGCTCGGTCGGGGAAGATTGCAGCGGAAGTTGTTTCCCGCCCCAGGCCGCAGGGAAGGCCATTGACACGGCCTGCGCCACCAACCCCGCCACGAACATTTCTCCCGCGAAGGCCAGCGTGCTGACCCCCGCGTTGCTCAGGGCAAAGTCGAGGCGGGCCGTGGCGGGAGCGTCCAATGTAAAGAAGGCCGCCAACACGTAGAACACGCCGCGCAGCGGCACCAGCATCAAAGCTGCCACCAACGGCTGGCGCAGAATCGCGTACAGACGCGTGCGGTAACGCTGGCGCACCAGCATCGAGAACCACACGGCCACGAAGCCCATCTCCAACAGGGTGAACAGGTTGTACGTGTCCCACACCCCGCGCGTCAACCCGGCCAGGATGCCCAACAATGCCGCGCCCAACGGGCCCAGCAGTCCGCCCGCCAAAGTCCACGGGATGGCCGAGAAGAGCATCAGGGCCGAACCAGGCGGCTCGGCCGGCAGGTTGGGCAGGGGCAGGGTGCCGGGTGCGAGGATTCGAAAGCCGAGGAACAGGCTGGTCAACGGGACCAGCACCAGGAGTCCGATGAAAAGCCCCCACAGGCGGTTCGTCCACTTGGGCAGCGTCTTCCATTGCGAGTACAGGCTATAAACCAACAGCCCCAATAAAACCAACCACGCCACCCAACCCATCAGCGTGGGGGCGGCGGGGAAGGGCAGGCTGGTCAGAAGGCTAAACAGAAAACGCATGCCAGATATGGGGAATTATAGTCCCAAACCCCCCACCAATATGCGGCCGGGCGGCTTACAAGTACATTAGATTTTGGCGGACTCCCCGTATGCGCCGCGCAATTCGGGCGGGAGGAGGTCGGCCAGCGCCTGCATGATGAGACGCGTATCCCGCGCCAAATCCCCTGGACCCTCGCCTGATTCCGCCAAACGGAACGACGTCCCCACTGTCAGTGTCACCCGCGCCCGCCGCAGCCGACGGAGACTCGCGTACACCCGCGCATTGTCGGTGCCTGTCAGCGCCACCGGGACGATGGGGGTCTCCGCTTTGCGCGCCAGGTAGGCCGCGCCTTCGCCGCCCGGTTCCAGGCCGTCGGTCAGGCTGTAGCGTCCCTCCGGGGCGATGACGAGGAAACGGCCCTCGGCTAATCCATCCAGGGCGGCGCGCAAGGCGCGGCGGTCGGGCCGTCCGCGATGCAGCCAGATGATGCCGTACCAGTCCATGAGTTTTCCGAGGAGGGGGAAGTAGTAGAGTTCGATGCGGCCAAGCGCATCCAGTTCAGGCAGGCAGGTCAACAGCAGGGGCGTATCCGCATCGCCGCGATGGTTGATGACCACCAGCGCGGGGCCGCGCCTCGGGAAGTTCTCCAAGCCGTGCACTTCCACCTTCAGGCACAGGAGCCGCACCACCCGGAGGAGTCCGCGCGCCAGGGCGCGGAAGGCGCGTCGCAGCGGAGTCAACGGCGGCAGGCGGACCAACTTGGGCCGCCAGGTCTGCGCGACCGGTTTAGGCGGGGGGGATGGCGTCTTCTGCATACACGCCGCGATATTCCTCGGGCAGCAGGCCCGCAATGTGACGCATCACCAGGTCCGCCACCTGCTGACGGGCCTCGCGCCGCGCCACGGGATCGGACGGCGCGGGCGGAAGCGTGATCGGCTTGCCGATGCGAATCTCGATCTGCGGGCGCTCGCCGCGCAGGCCGCGCTGGATGAAATCCCCGGTGGTGCCGACCAACCCGACCGGCACAACGGGCACGTCCGCCTTTTGCAGGATGAAGCCCACGCCCGGCTTGGCCCGCCGCATGGCCCGGACGTGCGACCGTCCGCCCTCGGGCGCGATCATCAGCGGCTGCCCCGCCTTGAGCAGGTCCAGGATCTTGTCGATCAGGGCGCGGTCATATTCGCCGCGATGGACGGGGATGGTCCCATAGAGTTTGAGCAATCGTCCCTGAATGGGCTTGTCGAACACGTCCACTGCGCCGATGGCGTTCAACGTCTCGGGCCAGAAGCACAACGCGGCGGGCGGGTCGATGATCGAGACGTGGTTCAAGGCCGCAATGTAAGCCTGTCCGCGCGGGACGTTCTCCGCGCCGGTGACAGTCACGTGGCCCAGCGTCTTAAAAATCGCCCGCACCACCGTGATCAACAGTGGGCGGGTGAAACGGGTGTAAGCAGGCGGACGATAGGGTTCGGTCACTTGCACAGAGTCTTCACGCGCTCGAAGACCTCATCGGCATCGAGTTTGTCCGAGTCGAGCAGGACGGCATCCTCGGCCGGGCGCAAAGGCGCGACGGCGCGGGTCGAGTCGATGTGGTCGCGTTGGATAACTTTGTCGAGGATCTCCTGGTAATCGGGATTTCCACCCCGCGCGCGGACCTCGTCATAGCGGCGGCGAGCCCGCTCTTCAGCCGTCGCATCGAGGTAGACCTTGAGGTCGGCTTCGGGCAGCACCACCGTGCCGATGTCACGCCCAACCATCACGACCTTTCCGCGCAGGCCGATGCGGCGTTGCTGGGCCGAGAGCGCCTGGCGCACGCCCACATACGCGGACACGACCGAGACGTTCGCGTCCACTTCGGGGCGGCGGGTTTCCCAGGTGATGTCCGCGCCATCGGCGAGGACATCGCAGGCGCGACCGTCGTCTTGGGAAGACGGGGCCACGTCGATCTGGGTCGTTTCGGCCAGGCGCGTGACAGCGGCTTCGTCGTTCATATCCACGCCACGCTGGAGCGTCAGCCAAGTCACGGCACGGTACATGACGCCGGTGTCGAAGAAGAGGTAACCGAGTTCGTCGGCGAGACGGTGACCGAGGGTCGATTTACCCGAAGCGGCCGGGCCGTCGATGGCGATGATGGAGGGGTTGGGTTTGCTCATTGGAAAAGGAATCAGGCTAGGGCGTATTCGAGTCGAGGAACAGGTCGGCACGGCCCCACAGCAGGATCGTGTCGATGGATTGCGGCATGTTGCGAGTCACCAGCCATTGCAGCCAGGCGTCGAACCCGCCCTGCCAGGTGGGGACCTGGTTCCAGGTGAAGTCCTGTCCGCGATAGGCGGCAGCCAGGGCTGGTTCGCCCTGCAAGGGCGTGATGAGGAGGGCGGGCGAAGTCGACGCATCCAGCACGCTCACCACGGTCACTTCGTGACGATGCAAGGCCCACATCAGGGCCGGGGATTTCAGGTTCAACACCGTGACCGGCAGGTCGGTATCGCTGCCGGTGCCCCACTGCGAGAGTTGGTCCACGGTGGCGGCGAGCAGGTCGGCGTGGGCGGGATACGGACCCGCATCCCACAACTCTGCGGAAGGTTCCACGCGGATGTGTCCCGCGCCCATGCCTGCGCTGAGGGTGAGCATGGTCAGCACGATGGACACACCCCAAACCGCGCCGAAACGCGCCGAACGGATGGACCATCCCACCGAGACCAGCAGCAGGCTGACCGCCAGCAGCAGGATGGCCGCCACGAAGAGCACCAGCCGCAGGTTGGCCTGCCCGGGGACGGCGGGCGACCAGGCCAGGCTGGCCAGGTCGAGCCAGGCGAAGATCAGGATGATGAACGTCAGGGCCGTCACGCCGAGGACCTCGATGCGCTCCCCGGCGCGGACGTCCAGGTGGCGGGAAAGTTCGAGGGCGGCCAGCGCCGAGAGGGGCATCAACGCCCAGACCAGGTCATGCACCTGGCGGCCCGGGTAAAAGACCGCCAATAGAATCGCCACCAGCAACCAGATACTCAGACGGGTGACACGGCGGCTGCCGACCATCCATCCGCGGATGATGCCCACGAGGGCGAAGAGCACCGTCAGCGGCTGATAGAACAGCAGGGACAGATACAGATGAGAACTGGGGACATTCGAGGGATGTGTCCAGTTGCGCAGGTACTCGGTCAGGCCGTCGAAGATGCCGCCCAGCCCGGCGGGGACGAGGAAGAAGAAGGTGCCGAACAGGATCAGGGCCGCGAGGAAGGCCAGCCCAAAACCGCGCAGGTCGGATGGACGATCGGAGTCAGCGGATCGATAGTTCATGCCTTGCAGGATCGCCCAGGTGAGTCCGAGTCCCAACAGGCCGGGCCAGAGGGCGGGGCCACCCAACAGAGCCAGGGCGGCGCAGATGCCTGCCCATTTCATATGCCCACGCTCCCAGAAACCCCATGCGAAGAGCAGGAAGGTCACGGCAAAGATGGCGCTGCCCGCCTGACGCGAGAGGGCCAACAGGCCGGGGTCGAGCGCGAGGAAGAAGGCCAGGATCAGGGAGGTGCGCGGCTTGAGACGGTGCTGGAAGAGCATCGGCACGAAGACCAGCAGGCTGCCGGTCAACGCGGGAGCCAGGCGCGCAAAGAAGTTGGTGCTGTCGAAGGGGAAGAAGAAAGCGCTCGTCAACAGGACGTACAGCGAGTGCGGACCGATGCCTTCGCGCAGGCCGCGGACCACGTCCAGAGCTTGCAGGGCGGCGGCCGCCTCAGGGTCGGTCAACGGGAAGGCGCCCAGGCGGACCAGGCGCAGGGTTAATGCCAGCAGGAAGGCCAGTCCGTACAGCACAAATTCGCGTTTGAAGCGGGGAGAATCCATGGAAGTATTTTACCTGTTTTCGTCAGCGGGCTGCGGCGCCTCGTAGATGGTCACGCTGGAATTCTGGAAGACGATGGGCAGGTTGTTATAGAACTTCTGCTCCTCCACCGTGTAAGTGGTGCGTTCCAGATAGCCGATCACGATGTAGCGGATATGGTACATCTCGATGATCTGGCGCGCGGTGGACCAATCGGGCGTGGAATAGAGCGTGATCAAGTCGTTCAGGCGGTTACCTTGCGGCTCGGACGTGCCGCGCCATTGTCCCTCGTGCATGGGCCAGCCGATGACGGTCGGCAGTCCCGTGTAGGTGGAGATGCGCGAGTAGCCGCTGTAACTGGCCGTGACCAGACTGGCCTCGGCCACCACCCCATCCTCCGCGTTCAACAGAAATTGCATGGCGGCAGCTTCGTCGGGCATGTCGCGTTTGACGCGGTCGAAGTCGTCGAGGCTGAAAACCTTGAAGTCATTGGTCCTGTTCGGGAAGGCCATGACGGGATAGGCCAGCCCGACCACGAGGATCAAGGCGACGAACACCGTGAAGACCACGTTCGGGATTGGACGCAGGCGCTTCCACATCACGGCGATACCGAAGGAGGCCGCCAGACTCCACCACATCCACGCCTGGTAATAGAACTTGAAGATAGTATTCATGCGCCAGCCGAACTGGTCTTGAAGATAGAGGAACTCTGGCAGCATCACGAACAACAGGCCCCACAGGATGAGCAGGAGGACAAAGGGCATCGGGTCGAGGGACGGGGCGACGGTGGGTTCCGTTTCGTCGGTCGGGACCTCGTCCCGCTTCTGGAAGAGGAAGGCCAGCACGGGGAAGAGCAGTGCCATCAGCGTGAGCAGTCCGCCGATGGTTTGCAGGCGGCGGGCCCCAGCGGCGGCAAACAACGTGGAGGTGTCACTCACCCCCTGTGTGGCAAGGAACATCTGGGCCACATCCGGGCGGACGGCGGTGGCGGCCAGTCCCAACAGCCAGGACAAGGCCCACAGGGCCAGAGGCAGGCCCAGGGTCACAACCAGGGCGGGTCGCCAGTTCGCGCCGCGGCGGGTAAAAATCAGCCAGATCAGAAAGACAAAGAGCGGCAGGAAGAGCGTCCCGAACATGACCCACAGTTGGGCGCCGCGCGAGGGAGCTACCAGGTTGGGCAGGAGTCCGCCCGCCTGCGAGGAGAAGCCGACGTAAAACGGCAGGTACAACAGAAAGGCAGAGACCGCCAGCGGCAACCCAAAGAGCAGCAAGTCTTCGAGGCGCGCCCAGTCCCAGCCCTCTTCGCGGACGCAGAAGAGCAGATACGCAAAGGCCACCAACGTGCCAGCTGCGAGGATGTCCCAGACGTTGAGGAAGGCCAGCCCGCCCAACACCAGTGCAGAGGCGACGAATCCCAGTGGCGAGATGCGAATCCGCGCGCCGAGGAAGGGTACGGGGATCGAGCCGCGCCAACCGCCGAGGAACAGGTTGAGCGCCACCGCCACCACCAGCAGGCCGAAGGGTAGAGCCAGCACATGTGGATGCAGGTCGCCCAGCACGAAGGAGAAGGCGGGGAACTCGTCGATGATCTCCTTCCAGTCGCCGTTCAAGGTGTAATCCTGGATGACGCGCGAGGCGCGCCACCACCACCAGAAGCGTTCGGGGACTCCGCCCAGGGGCAGGGTCGGCGCCTGGTTCAAGTCGCGGATGTCGAGCCAGGTCCAGAAGGAGGACGTGGCAGAGCCGTCGGCGTTGAAGGTCCAGAACAGGCCGCGACGATGCAGGATCTCGAGGAAGCCTTCCACGTTGGAGACTAATAGTAGAAAGAGCGGAGCCAGCAAAGGCAGGAGCACCGACGGGGGACGAGGATCCGTGTCTTCGTCCGCCGACCTGGAATGATTCGCGACAGCCAGCAGGTTGTAGAGGACTCCATACGCACCGATGGCGGCCAGGCCGAAGACCAGCGCCAGCATCAGGTTGAAGGCCGCCGTGCCCGCCACGGACGTGATGCGCGCCAGCATGGCGGTCAGCACGTAGCCGAAGTAGTAATACGAGATGGACCAGCCCGACAGCCACGGGTCACGCGGCGGGAAGGTGGGCGAGCGCAGAATGGCGTTGATGAAAGCCAGTTCCATCGGCTTCTCGGTGCCAAGGATCTCGGGGTTGGCCGCGCGGACGTAGGCCATGAAGGCGAAGGCCGCCAAGAAGAGGACTTCGGTGGTGAGGATGACTTTCCATCCCCGCTTCACAAACTCCACAACTTTATCTCGCCGGTCAAGGATGGCCCACAGGCTCAATCCCGCCAGGATGGTCAGGGCCAGTAACAGGCCGCCCAGGTCGTTCATCACGATGCCGAGCGACGCCATCCACCAGAAGAGGAATCCCCACAACAGCAGTCCCGCCGCGCGCGACAGGGCGTAGCCGCGGTCAGCCAGTGCAGGGAAGAGCCGATAGGCCAGCGGGAAGGTCAGCCAGCCGAGCAGGGTGATGAACAGATACCAGGAGAAGAAGGAGGTCATGGGCGGAAAAGAGGAAAAGGAGGATCAGAGGCTAGAAGGTCTTGACCATACGATGATACCCGCTTTCGTAGCGGGCCATCTTGCCAGAAAAGGTCTTCGAGAAGACTATTTTATACCCAAGCCGCTCGTAAAAGCGGACCGCGCCGCGATTGCCTTCGTCCACAGCCAGGCCGCACTTGGGCAGGCGCGCCGCGCGGGCCCGGTCCTCGGCGAAGGCCATCAACTCCGCGCCGAAGCCGCGATTCTGGAACTCGGGCAGGATGCCGATATTGCTGACGTAGTATTCGTCCGCGTCGGTCTCGGGCGCGTTCAACAGTCCCGCCGCGCGCCACAGCACACGCGGCGCGTTCCAGCGGTACAACCCGGGCAGGCGCAGGATAAAAGCCAGCTGCAATCGATTGAGTTCACCGCCAGGGTAACTGAGCAGCATGCCCACCGGGCGGCCGTCCGCTTCGGCGATGAAGGAACGGTCCCACGAAAAGCGGTGGCCGCCGATCTGGAACATGCGCGCCAGGTAACGATCCACCGAGTGGCGCGGATCGCCGCTGTAGAGATAATCGGCCAGGCCGCCCATCGAGTCGTGCAGAACGTGGGAGGCCACATCCACATCCTCGGGGCGGGCAGGGCGGATCGTCAGCGCGGGCACGGGATCACTCAACGGGCGGAGGGGCGAACGTCCCAGCGGAATCAGGCTGGAAGTCCAGAGTGCGGACGACGGCCTGCAGGTCGATCGGGCCGTAGATGTGCGGGAACAGGTCCGCTTCCGAGATGCCCGCCGCGGGCGGCCCCGCTGGCGGCTCCCAGCGGACCTCGGAACGGGTCGCCGTTTCATCGATGACCAGCAACACGAGATCGGTCCGCCCACGATAGAAGGCGTTGGCCACGTGCGGAACCTGTCCCGCCGTGGAGCAATGGATGAAGCCTTCGCCCGCCAGGCTGGGCGCGACGTATTCGCCGCGACGCTGGGCATCTTCCCACTCGACGCGCGAGGTGATGTGATAGATGGTCATGGCAGCACCTGATAGATGACGGTCTCGCCGTCGCGATAGACTTCCTGCCACAACACACCGTTCATGTCTTCGAACTTTTGCAGGCCGTTGGGCAGGCTTGGGTCGACGGGCGCGTACTTGCCGCGCTCCAACTGTCCGACGATGATGTAGCGCACATTGTACTTGCGCAGGAAGGCCTGGGCCGCGTCGGGGTCGGGCGTGTTGTAGAA
>CAZGFR010000007.1:38788-44159 GCA_964524485.1 uncultured Anaerolineaceae bacterium
GGCGGACTTCATATATTCCATCGAGTCGAGCGTGTGCGGAGCCAGCGGACTCATGCGGTCGCTGATCTTGTCGGCGGTGGCGGTGAAGGTGAAGAGGAAGGCTCCCGCAAACAACGCGACCAGCCCGCCCTGGAAGAATCCGCGCCAGCCCGGGCGCCAGCGCCCGACTTCGGCCAGCAGCCAGCCCAACGCCGCCGCAGCGCTGACCGAGAGCATCAGCCAGACCTGCAGGTAGAACTTGAAGACCGTGTTCATGCGGCCGATGTCACCGACCGCCACGACCACTTCCACCACCAGGGTGATGACCAGGGCCGTGCCAATCAGGAACAGGATCAACCGCTTTTCGTCGGGTTGGTTGGGCCGCAGGAGCAACACTCCCGCCCAGGCCGCCAGCGGCAGGGCCAGCCAGGCGATCTGCACGCCCTTGAAGAGCAGGAAGACCACCGCGGCCAACAGCACCGCCAGCATGCCTTCGATCAGCAGCGCATATGGGCGCAATTTGCCCAACGCGGACACGGGCGTGACGGCCATCCACTCGCGCGTTTCCCAAGCCAGCCAGAAGAAGATGATGAACAGGAACAGGCCCCAGTGCGTGAGGTACGACCAGATGGGCGTATGCTGTCCCGTCCACGGGATGACGGAGCCGTAGGATTGTGCGTACCAGTAGCGGTAGGGCTCATACAGCAGGTAGGAGAGTCCCACCAGCGCGGCCACACCCACGACGATCACGCCGATTCGGCGCAGCAGGGCGGGAATCCGCTCGGGCAGCCAGGAGATGCGCACCTCGCCCACGTGGAACCACAACACGTACGCGAACACGATCACGGCCAGCAACAGGTAGGTGTAAATATCCGAAAGGTTGGTCGGATAGATCGCGCCCACCATCAGTCCGCCCACAAAGAAGGAGGCCAGCCATTCGAGGCGGGACATCTTCGCGCGGGTCTTGATCAGCGACACGGCCCAGACCAGCACGAACAGCGCCAGCGACAGGACGATCATGTGCGCGTGCAGGTCGCTGTAGAGGAAGGTGAACAGCGGGAACTCGGTGATGGCCATGTCATCGGGCGGCATCACGCGGCTCGGATTCCAGTACCAGTCGCCGCGGCCGAAGGGCAGGATGCCACCCGTCAGCGAGTTGAAGAATCCCTGCGCGGCCCAGATCATCCGCTGGACGATGTTGGCGTTGTCGATGATCCCGCCCGGGGCGGCCATGCGCTGGAAGCCCTGGTAGATCATGCGGATCGTCCCAAGGTTGCCGAGGGCCACGGTCATCATCGAAGCGGCCAGGCCCGCCACCAGCGGCAGGTTCAGCAGACGTTCGTCCCCGTCGGCGGACGGCTTGAGCGTCCCCTGCAGCAGGGAATGCACCACCGCAAACGCGCCCAACGCCACCAACGCGAACAGCGTCGGCAGGATCAGGTTGTACGCGATGGACGGCACGATGCCGAGCCATTTCACCGGCGTGCCGACCAGCACGAAGCCATAGTAATAGTAATTGATGTAGCCGCCCGCAAACCACGGGTCATAAGCGGGGAAGGAACTGCTCTTCAGCACCGCGTTGAAGTACGAGAAATCCATCGGGCGCTCGCCGCCCTTGGCGGGATGCCACAGGTCGGGGTTGCCGAGGCGCACCAACAGGTCGAAGAGGAAGAAGCCGAGAAAGATCAGCTCGACGGTCAGGAAGAAGCGACGGTGGGTCCGCCACTCTTCGAGCAACTGTCCGCGCTTCATCCAGCCGACGCCCAGGCCTGCCGCCGTCAACCCGGCGAGTACCAGCCCGATCGTCAGCCGCGAATACGTCAGCCCGACGGAACCCGCCAGCCACGAGAAGTAGGCCAGCAGCGCCAACCCGAGGATGCGACTCAACGCGTACGCGTTTACGCCCAGCCCAGGCAGGGCCAGCCGCGCCAACGGATAGGTCACCACACCGAGGGCAAAGATGAAGAGGTACCAGAAGAGCAATCCCAGCACGGGATAACGATTCTGGAGGGCATCGTAACTGAACAACTGCGACCAGGTGCCGCCGGCCTGTTGCTGCTTCCAGCTATCGGGCGGAAGCAACAGGTCTTTGTATTGATACGAGTTGGCCTGGCGCGGCGTGAGATGCACCGCGCGGGTCAGGTCCACCGCCCCGAGGATGGCCTGCACCTTGGTGGGATCGTAGTCCGCACTCTTCTTGAAGATCAACACCTTGGGGTGATCGTAGAAGGTGAAGGCCTCCTCCGCCGCCTGGTCGTTGATGGAGATCGGGCCCAGCGTGGGATAGGAGGTGAAGACCGCCACCAGGTCATAGCCCAGGCTGCCCCGGTACATGCCTGGCTCGGCCACGCGGTAACAGCGGATGATGTCCTCGCCCGCGGGGCAGCCGATCAACTGGCGGTAGTACTCCGTCGTCAGCGGATAACGCTCGGGCAGGCGGGTGATCTGTCCGTATTGGTGGTTGGTGGGGATGAAGATGTAATCGCCCTGGTTGAGCGAATCGACCAGGCGCACAAGTTTGTCGGTGTTGTCGTCCCAATAGACTTGCAGGTTCAGGTCGCCGCGATACAAGCCGCCGAAGGGATCATACTCCACGCGGAAGGGCAGGGTGAAATCGTAGTCGGTTTCGTTGATGACGGAAGACCCCGTCAACACGATGGAGCCACCGCTGGTCGACACCGTGACGTTGTACGCCTCGCCGGCCGTGAGGGGCAGCGGCTTGGACAAGGTCAACGTGACGGGGCCGCCGCGCGAATCAGGCCACAGGCGGAACTCATCCTTGGCGGTAGCCGTGGCGGTGATCTCCGGCGCGGACTGGCTGGACACGGTCACGGTCAGGGTTTGGATGCCCGAATTGGCCAGGTCCGCCACGTGGCCGAGCAGGATCTCTTTCAACTCACCCGAGCGGTTGGGGACCAGCACGGTCGAATACGGGACCTCGAGCGTGATCTGCCCGCCTGAGAACGACATCGGCTGGGAGTAGATGCCGCCATCGGCCGTGCGGATGCGCACGTTGATGGGCGCGGGCACGTTCTGGAAGATCCACTTCGAGGCGGCGATGCGCGTCTCGTCGTGGGTGTAGATGCTGAGGAAGGCAAACGCCCAGGCGGCGGTCAACGCCAGGACGACGGCGCCCAGGCCCAGGGTCAATGGACGCAAGTTGAGGGTCCGCTCTTTGAATTTGAGACTCAGGCTCTCGAACACGAACCAGGCCGCCATCATCGCCAGCAGCGGATAGATGGGCAGCTGGTAACGCATGGTCGGGTTGTACTGCAGCGACTGCCAGCCGAAGTACAGCGCCGTCCAACCCCACAACAGCAGGTGCGGACGCCTCTCCCGATTCTTGAAGATACGCCAGGCCATCCACAGGAAGCCCATCCACGAGAGGATGCCCAGCGGCAAGCCCAGGCCCCAGATCGTCAGGTTCTCGAAGGAATACAGATGCGAGCGGCGCGCCCATTGCAGATTCCACGGCAGGTCGGAATCGGGCGTGGCCTGCGCGCGCTGTTCGCGGACGTTGTCGATCCAGGCCATGTTGGGCGAGATGATGCCGTGGAAGGCATATGGCTGGAAGACGCGGAAGGACAGCAGCGCGAAGAAGCCGCCGATGATCATGTAGACCCAGAACTTGGTCAGGTCGAGCTTGTCGGGCGTGACCGAGTCGTCGTCCGCGTGGCGCAGCGAGCGCATAAGGAAGGCAGCGGGCAGCAGCAGGGCCAGCGGAGCCGCCGTCAGCTTGGAAGCAATCGCCATGCCGAACGAGACCCCGAACGCCACCGTGAACCAGAAGAGCGGGTCGCGGAAAATGGAGGCCCAGGCTGAAAGGATGAATGGTTCATCCTCCGCGCCTTCGGGGCGGCGATAGACCAGAATCTCCACGGCGAACAGGATCGCCAGGAACATGAACAACGTGGAGAAATTGTCGGTGGTGTAAAAATGCGACTGCTGGATCTGCATCACCGCCAGCGCGGAGAAGGCCGCGGCCAGCAGTGCCGTCTTGCGATTGTAAAGTCGCGCCACGATCAAGTAGAGCAGCAGGACAGTCAACAGGTCAGCCAGGGCAGACATCTGCCGCCCATACATCTTCAGGTCGGTAACCGGCTTGACCCAGGCCGAGAGTTGCTCCACGTGCGCGAGCTGCGTGATCCAATCTGCCGAGTAGCGCACCAGGGCCAGCGGCAGCGTTCCATAGGTATAAAAGCTATGCCCGCGGTTGTGCGGATTGAGCGGCGAGCAGGCCGTGTCGAAATATCCGCCCCACTCCTTGCAGTCCGTGTAGATGTTGGGATAGGTGGCGCGCCACGGGTTGGCAGCCGCCGTCGGCGCGGGACCCAGCACGTCGGTCGAGGTCCCGATCGGGGCGATGTCGTAGGTCACCGAGGTCAGGAACAGCTCGTCGGGATGCTGGTGTTCGAGCAGGCCCCAGTCGCTGCCGGTAAAACGCAAATAGGCCGCCACCGCCAGCACGGCCAGCAGCAAAATGTCATAGATCCAGGCGCGTTCTTCTTTTTGCATCATCTTTGTGTCCACGTCTGCGCGGTTATTTCTCCGCGAAGAAAATCATGAAGTCCTTGCTCGGGTCCACCTTCGAGGAATAGCGGGTGATGGTGCCCTGCGGGTACAGGCTCTTGAGGATGACCTCGGCCTCGGTATCTTCGGGCCAGTAAATGAACAATTTGGGGAAGGGCGCAGTCAGCGAATCCGCCAGGTTCTCCTTGAACAACGCGAAGTCGCGGTTGGGGATGCCCGCCCACACGCCCGGCAGGCGCGTATCGACCCAGTATGGGAACGGCACGATCCACAGCGTATCGGTCTCGCCGTACTTGGCGCGGAAGTCGCGGATGACCATGCCCATCTCGGACGTGTTCCACGCCCCGGCCTTGAACTGCGTGTCGAAGGTGTTGAAGACCAGGTTGTAATTCTGGAAGGAGGAAGCCGCCAACAGGACGCCCGCCAGCCCCCAGCCGAGGACCTCCCTGCGTTTCCCGGACCCGAAGCCTGTCACCAGGCCATCGAGCGCCAGCGCCGCGATGAGCACCACCACCACTGATGCGCCGCCCGAGCGGTTCAGCGCGGGATTTTCGCCCGGGAAGGCCAGCGAGAGCACCGACGGCATGAGCAACAGCGGCACGGCGGCCAGCAGGAACAGGTCCCGCCAATCGCGGCGGCGGACATAACGCACCAGCAGAAAGACCACGCCGATGACAAACAGCGCGCCCGTTACCACGTCCAGGGCGGGGCGATGCGGAATCGAGTTGACCCAGATCTCGCCGTCGTCCAGGTTGAACATGCGCACGCCGTTCCACAGGTTCGAGAGGAAGATCTGCCAGGCGGGGCCGGGCAGCGGCGTCTCCACGTCCCCCAGGCGCGAGAAGGCGCGGAAGGAGAACGA
>CAZGFR010000007.1:44259-48256 GCA_964524485.1 uncultured Anaerolineaceae bacterium
CCGCGCAGCAGGAAGAACAAAGTCGGCGCGACGAACATCGGATACAACGGGAAGCGCAAGCCGATGCGTGCGATCACATTCGGCCAATAGGCAATGCCGAACAGGAACAAGGCAAAGAAGCCCGCGCGTTTTCCGCCCATCTCTTTACCAAGCAGATAAACGAAGGGCAGGGTCAATACACCGATCAACGCTGTGCCGATCTTCAAGCTCAGGAACGAGAAACCTGTGTTGAAAACGGTCGCCATCAACAGGGTCCAGTACATCTGAATGGCTTCGCGGCCGGTGTTGCGCGGGAAGAAGATCAGCGTCTTGCCGGTGGTGATCTCGTACACGTCGAGGATCTTTTCGGCGTGGTCGCTGAACGGCTCGGACGGGACGCTGTCGATGCGGTAGAGGCGGAAGAACAGCAACAGGGCGGCGGTCCCCACCAGGAGCGCGGTCCAGATCAAGGCTTTGCGGCGCGCCTCGGGCGTGAGCGGAGTCCGCTCTTCGCGCGGGACGCGAATCCACATGGCCCACATAAACGTGCCAATGGCGGCCAGCCACAAGAGGACGTTATGCCAGGTGAAAAGATCGTTCGATAGGTCGAAGAATGCCACTGCGGTCAAGACCACCGAGAGCAGTAGCGGAATGATGCGCAGCGTCATCGGGTCTTGGCGAGTCTGGTCAAGTTGCAGAGAAGGCAGACGCCACTCGTGGACAAAGTAGGCCCAAAGCGCCAACCCCAGCGCCAGGGCGTACAGTCCCAGCGCCAGCGGAATGCGCGGAGAGGGCGGCTCGAGTTGCAGTTGCGCGAACAAGGCCAGCAGGATCGCGCCCAACATCCGCCAGGGAATCCCCTTCTCCTGGACTCCGCCCTCGGCCTCCACGGCGACTTCGGCCTGGTGGTGAGCCTCTTCCACGGCAGCGCGTTCCACTTCCGCCAGGCGCTCCTCATCGTTCAACGAGCGGATCGTGGTGAGGAACGAGTTCCAGTCGCGTGTGGCCAGTTTGAACAGGTCGAGGACGGTCGGCTCTTCCTGGGACGGTTCGGGAGGGAGGGGAGTTTGTTCGTCGCTCATGAATTCCTTCTCGCGATGACCAGGATGCTTTCCCCCCAGCGCATCGGCAAAAAGATGAAGCTTGTGATGGCCTGCAGGCCGCCCAGCGAGCCGAAGAACAATTTCTGGATCACTTTGGGAATGACGGGAATATAGGGCACATCCCAGAAACCATCCGAAAAGACGCGCTCGAAGGAAAAGCCCGCTTCCTTGATCAGGCGCAGCCATTCCTCAGGTTCCTTGAGCGAGATGTGCGTCGGGTCCTGATAGCCGATCCAACGGTCGCCCTTCCACGGCTTGAGCAGGGACCCAAGGTTGGGCGTGGCCAGGATCAGGATTCCGCCGGGCTGGAGCACGCGCCCAATCTCGTTCAGCGCTTTCGCAGGGTCGGGCAGATGCTCGACGATGTGCTTGATGATAACCACGTCGAAGGCGCCATCCGCATAAGGCAGTTCCTGCGCGGAGGCGGTTTCCAGGGAAGTTTTATGGACAATGGGCTTGGACTGTTTGACCGCCCAGTGGTTCAGGTCCATGCCGTAGGTCTCGAAGCTGTTTTCGAGCTGGCCGACCAGATGTCCCAGCCCCGAGCCGACCTCGAGCAGGCGTCCGCCCTTTTTGCCGTAGCGGCGCGCCAGCGTGGCGAAGAATCGATTCGACCACCAGTACATGCTGTACTTGGCAAAGGTAATGTTGGCGTACGTGTGCGTGCTAAAGTATTTTTCGTCGAAGGCCATAAGTTATTTCTTGCGGGCAATATAGAAAGTAAAGGTCCCCTGCGGATGTTCTGGATGCTCCACAAACTTTCGCAGGGCGCGTTCGGTCAGGAATAGATTCCATCGGGTCGGGGCGATGATCCAGCGGTTGAACAGGGCATGCGGAAGAAGCGTCGGCGCGCCAAAATAGTGACCCCATTCCAGCACGCGCATCGCTTCGGGCGAGAAATAATGCCACCAGCGTTCGAGCGTGAAGCCCGCCGCTTCCAGCCAGCCCTGCCAGACCTCGGGCTCCACGGCGCTTTCCACGCGCGACATCTTGCGGAACCATTCGGTGTAGCCCGCGCCGAACACGCGCGAGAGCGACAGCTCGCTCAGGTAGCGGCTGTTGGGCACACAAAAATAGAAGGGCGCACCGGGTTTGAGCACGCGAGCGGTATCCTTCAGCACCTGTTGAATGTGCGGGATGTGTTCCAACACCGAGTTCGAGAAGGCGCTGGCAAAGTACCCATCAGGGAAAGGCGAGGTGCCGCCGTCGGCTTCGACCAGCAGGCGATACTTTCCATACGGCTTGGCTTCGTGAATTGGACCATGCCAGGGGTCCAGACCCACATCGATCTGGCGGTCGAAGGTCAGGGCGGCGAAATTGCCGTCGCCGCAGCCCACGTCGAGGGTCGGCGAGGGCAGGTCAAAATCCTGATAATAGCGCGACTCGATGGCGCGCAGGAATCCA
The DNA here is from genome assembly GCA_964524485.1 of uncultured Anaerolineaceae bacterium. Taxonomy (GTDB): domain Bacteria; phylum Chloroflexota; class Anaerolineae; order Anaerolineales; family Villigracilaceae; genus JACPVF01. The sequence continues at coordinate 46,746 of CAZGFR010000007.1, forward strand.
CGGAAATAAGGCAGGTCGCGAATATGAAGGAAGAGGAAATCTTTTTCTGGCATGATCTACTTTCTCGAAAAATCCAGGCGCGGATCGATTCCGCAGGAATGGTTCAGGACGACTTCGCCCCTAGTTTGGCGAACAGCTTCTCGTATTCTGCCGCAATGGAATCGGGGTCATAGGTGCGGCGGATGCCGTTCACGTCGCCATGGAACTGGTCGGGGTGGTCGAGGACCTGGAGGATGGATTCCGCCAAGGAGGCCGCATCGCCGATCTGGGAGACGCGTCCCATGCCGTGCATCGTCACCGGCTGACGGACGCCCGGCAGCGCCGACGGCACGCTGGGCACGTTATTCATCATGGCTTCGATCTGCACCAGACCAAAGGCCTCGGTCGAGTTCAACGACGGGACGGTAATCACATCCAGGTTGGGATAGACTGCCGCCAGTTGCAACGGCGAGAGGTTGCCGAGGAAGGTCCACTGCCCTTTGGCTTCGTACTCGCGGATGCGCGGAATCAGGCGCTCGTAATAGGGCTGTTCGCCCATCACGTTCTGATGCTGGCCTGCGTACAGGACCTGCGCATTGGGGTACTTCGCCAGAATCCTGGGCAGGGCATCCAACAGGATCTCCACGCCCTTCTCGGACGCGAAGCGCGTGACCATGCCGATGACGGGACGTTTTTCCTTCGTCTTGTGTTCCAACGCGAAAGCAGCCACTGCTTCAGGCGTGGGAGTCGGCAATTCGACCGGGGGCAGGATGGGGGTCAGCTTGGATTTGTACCGCGAGAGGAAGGGGGAGTTGTCGGCGTAATCCTGGGTGTACGTCACAATGTGATTCGACAGGATTCCCGCCATGTTGTTCTGGAAGTGGACCACCGTGTTGACCAGGCGGTTGAACAACCCGGGCGGCAGGTCGAGGTCACAGTGATAGGTGAGGACGGCGGGCTTGCCGAACAGCCGCGCGCGGAAGGCCACGCCGGGCGCGTCGAACTGCGGCAGGTGCAGTTGCACCACGTCATGCTGGGCCACCAATTGGGTCGCCACCCAGCCGAAGGTCGGCGCGATGACGCCCTTGCTGACGCGCAACAGGACCGGGATGCGGAGGACCCGCACGCCTTCCATGTTCTCTTCGCGCGGCAGGCCCGGCTCGAACTGCGTGGTCATCACGGTCACTTCGTGTCCGCGCTTGACGAAGGCCTTGGCCAGGCGTTCGGCATAAATGGTCAGACCGGAGGTGTGCGGACGGTAATAGGTGAGAACGGTCAGGATTTTCATAAGCCAAAGGCTGATTTTACTCGTTTGCGGGCGGAACTGCCGAGTCAATCAAGCTTTGAATTTCATGAGAAGATTCGCCCGGTTGCAGCCAGACCAGGAACTCGGTGTTGCCCTTCGGACCCAGGATCGGCGAGCGGATGAGGCCACGCAGGCCGAAGCCTTCCGCCTGAGCAAAGGTCAACACACTCTCCAGCACCTGGCGGTGGATGGCCGGGTCGCGGATGACGCCGTCGCCGCGCGAAAC
>CAZGFR010000007.1:48356-65023 GCA_964524485.1 uncultured Anaerolineaceae bacterium
TAGACCTTCGACGCGCCGCGCTGCAGCAGGCAATCGGTGAAGCCGCCCGTGGAGGCGCCAACGTCCGCGCAGATGCGGCCTTCGACGAGGATCGAGAAGGCGTCCAACGCCGCTTCGAGCTTCTCGCCGCCGCGCGACACATAGCGCGGACCTGCATCCACCTTCAGCATCACCGAGGGATCCACCCCTGTGGCGGGTTTGAGCGCCACCTGTCCGTCCACGCGCACCTGCCCGGCCATGATCAGGGCCTGGGCTTTGGCGCGCGACTCCGCCAGTCCGCGCTCGACGAGCAAGAGGTCCAGCCGCGTCTTGGGCATCAGTCCTCGCGCATCCAGCGTTTGACGGCCGCGTGCGGATGGACGTAGGCCTCCATTGCGTCCAGCAATGCGGCGGGATCCGTGTCACAGCACAGGGCATTGCGATGTTCGGAGAAGATGAACCCCTCCGCCACCGCGTGATCGATGGCGGCCAACAGCGGAGCGTAATAATTGCGTGTATTGAGCAGCCCAACCGCCTTCTCGTGCGCGCCAGTCTGCGCCCAGGTGACGGTCTCGAACAGTTCGTCAAAGGTGCCGAATCCGCCGGGCAGGGCGATGTAGCCATCGGCCAGTTCGTGCATGCGCGCCTTGCGGGCGTGCATGTCGGGCGGGACGTCCATGCGGGTGAGGCCCATGTGCGCCAGGGCGGGCGTATTCATGCTGGGGATGATGACGCCGATCACCTCGCCGCCAGCCGAGAGCGCACCGTCGGCCACGGCCCCCATCAAGCCTGTCTTGCCCCCACCAAAGATTAAACGGAGTCCGCGCTTGGCCAGGGTCACGCCCATTTGGCGGGCGCCTTCCAGGTAATCCGCATGGACCGCATCGGCAGAACCGCAAAAAACACAGATCGACTTCATTTTCATCCTTTGAGAGCAGGTTAGAGTTACATTAGATGGGCCTTCGGGCGCTTGACGCTGCATTCCCGCGGGCTAATAATGGTATCTATGGAATATAAGGACTATTATAAAGTGCTTGGGGTGGCGCGCAATGCCAGCGCAGACGATATCCGCAAGGCGTACCGCAAGCTCGCCATGCAATATCACCCTGACCGCAACGCCGGCGACAAGCAGGCCGAGGAGCGTTTCAAGGAGATCAACGAGGCCTACCAGGTACTGAGCGACGAGCAGAAGCGCGCCCGCTACGACCAGCTCGGCAGCGACTATTCCAACTGGCGGCAGCGCGGCGGCTCGCCCACCGACTTCAACTGGGGGCAGTGGACAAGCGGCAGCGGCACGCGCGTGGACATGGGCGACCTGAACGACCTGTTCGGCGGCGAGGGCGGCACTTTCTCCGATTTCTTCCGCAGCATCTTCGGCGGCATGGGAACCGTCCAGGCGGCGCGCACCCCCATGGCAAACCAGCAGCCGGTGCGCATCACGCTCAAGGAAGCCTACGAGGGCACGGCCCGCCAGTTGACCAGCGAGTCACGCAAGGTGCAGGTGCGCATCCCGGCCGGGGTGAAGGAGGGCTCCAAGGTGCGGGTGGCAGGCGCAGGTCCACAGGGCACGGATGTATACCTGATCGTCGAGATCGAGGAGGACGAGCGCTTCGAGCGCGACGGAAACGACCTGCGCACCACCGCCAGCGTAGACGTGTTCACCGCCATCCTGGGCGGCGAGGCCGAGGTCGAGACGATGACCGGGAAGGTCAAGCTGACCATCCCGCCGGGCACCCAGCCCGAGCAGGTCTTCCGCCTGGCCGGGCGCGGCATGCCTCAATTAAAAAACTCTCATGTAAAAGGGGACCTGTACGTGCGTCTAAAAGTGCAAGTCCCCAAGTATCTGTCGTCCAAACAGAGAGAGTTGCTGGAAGAGGCCGCCAGAATCAAGTTTTGATGTTAGGAGTCTCATGAAGAACACTCGTTTTGTGTTGATCATCGCGATATTGGTATTGACCGCCCTGGCCTGTCAGAGTGTGGGCCTGGCGCCCATTGCCCCGCCCGCCGCTCCCGCTCTGCCCTCTTCCTCCCAATCCAGCCCCACCTCGGGCGAGCCGCTCAACCCCGCCGCCCGTCAGGACGTGCTGACCGGTTTGTATGACCAGGTCAGCCCGAGCGTGGTCGCCATCCAGGTCACCACGCAGAATGGCGGCAGCCTGGGCTCGGGCTTCGTGTACGACACTCAGGGTCACATCATCACCAATTATCACGTGGTGGACGGCGCTCAAAAAGTGGAAGTGGATTTCACCTCCGGTTACAAGACCTACGGCAACGTAATCGGCACCGACCTGGACTCGGACCTGGCCGTCGTCAAAGTGGATGCGCCCGCCGAGGAACTGCATCCCGTCAAAATGGGAGATTCCAGCGCCCTGCGCGTCGGGCAGACGGTGGTGGCCATCGGCAATCCCTTCGGCCTGAACGGGACCATGACCATCGGCATCGTCTCGGCCCTCGGCCGCACCCTCGACTCGGAGCACACCGCCCCGGGCGGCAGCTTCTTCACCGCGGGCGACATCATCCAGACCGACGCGGCCATCAACCCGGGCAACTCGGGCGGCCCGCTCTTCAACCTGGACGGTGAGGTGATCGCGGTCAACCGCGCCATCCGCACCACCAACTTCACCAGCACAGGCGAACCCGTCAACTCGGGCATCGGATTCTCCATCTCGGTCAATGTGGTCAAGCGTGTCGTCCCGGTGCTGATCGCCCAGGGCAAATACGACTACCCCTACCTCGGCATCTCGTCGATGAATGACCTGAGCCTGCCGGTCATCGAGGAACTGGGGCTGAAATCCTACGTCGGCGCATACGTGACCAGCGTGGCCCCCGGCGGACCCGCCGACCGGGCGGGCATCCGCGCCGGGGACAAGGACACCAGCATCCTCGGGCTGAAGGCCGGCGGCGACCTGATCATCGCCATCGACGGCAAGTCCATCCGCAGCTTCGACGAATTGCTGGCCTACCTCATCAGCAACAAATCGCCCGGTGACTCGGTCGTGCTGACCGTCCTGCGCGGTGACGAGAAAACGGATATCACCATCAAATTGGACAAGCGTCCATAACGGAATCAAAACGGCGGTCCGAGTGGGCCGCCGTTTTTTGTCCAAAACAAAGGTTCGGGCGGCAGTTGAACTGCCGCCCATCCATTTACCCAAATCGTTCTTCGCGCCAGACGTCCGCACGGTTGTGGTAGCCCGCCTGTTCCCAAAATCCGCGACGGTCACGGGACATGAACTCGAGCGAGCGCAGCCACTTGGCGCCCTTCCAGAAGTAGGGCGTCTCCAGGTCCTCACGGCCGGGGATGAATCCCACCACGCCGCGCAGCGGATAGCCGTGATCGGGCGTGATGGGTTCGCCGTTCAGGTGGGTGGCCATCAGGAAGTTATCCTGCAAAACCACTTCCAGCGGCAGGTTGACGGTGAAACCGTACTCGGCGTGTTGCATGACGTGCGTGGCGCTCGGCTTGATGTGGATCAGGCCGTTGTCCACCAGGGTGCGGACGGAAACACCTTCCCAAACCGTATCGGCCTTGCTCCAACGCGTGACGCAATGGATGTCCATCTTGATCTCGCTGCGCGGCAGGCGGTTGAACTCGTCCCAATTCCAGGAGACTTCCTGCTCCACTTCGCCCCAGACGCGGAAATTCCACGAGGCGGGGTTGAAAGAGGGCACGGGGCCGTAGTGCAAAACGGGGAATTTCAGGGTCAGCGCCTGGCCCGGGGGCAGGCGTCCCTCGCTGCGGATGCGGTCTTCTTCTTTTCGTCGGTCGGGTCCTTCAAATGAAAACATGCTAAAACTCCTTCCAAAATTATAACAAACGCCGTGCGGACTAGACCGCCCCAGCGCGCAGCTTGTTACCCCGTCAAAAATTACAAAATGGTTAAAGACCGATGGGGGAGACGGATTCTTGTTGGCAAGCGGGCGGAACCGTCCTATAATTCGGCGAAATTCACCGCAGGAGTCTTCATGAAAAAGCCAACCCTTCAACAAAAGTGGCAATATTTTTTCGATAATTATATGTCGCGCGGTACGGGCGCCCTGATCGTCGGGCTGTCCATTGTCGCATTGATCGTGATCGTGATCGCGGCGGCCGTCATCAGCGTCGGCGGCGTGGCGCTCGCGCCCGAAGGCAGCACGAGCAGCATGTCCTTTGGAGAAGCCGCCTGGGAGGGCCTGATGCGTACCCTCGATGCGGGCACCATGGGCGGGGACCAGGGTTGGGGCTTCCGCGCCGTGATGTTCGTCGTCACCCTGGGCGGCGTGTTCTTCGTCAGCGCATTGATCGGCATCCTCAACAACGGCCTCGAGGACAAGCTCGATGACCTGCGCAAGGGCCGCTCGCTGGTGCTCGAGAGCGATCACACCGTCATCCTCGGCTGGTCGCCGCAGATCTTCACGATCATCTCCGAACTCGTGGAAGCCAACTCCAACCGCAAGCAAGGCGCGGTCATCGCCATCTTATCCGAGCAGGACAAGGTCGACATGGAGGACGAGATCAAGGAGCGCATCCCCGACACCAAGAACACGCGGGTCATCTGCCGCTCGGGCAGCCCCATCGACCTGACCGACCTGGAGATCGTCAGCCCGCATGCCGCGCGCTCGATCATCGTCCTGCCCGAAGGCGCGGACCCCGACACGCACGTCATCAAGTCGGTGCTGGCCTTGACCAACAACCCCAACCGTCGCGAAGAACCCTACCTGATCGTCACGCAGATCCGCGACCCGAAGAACATGGACGTGGTGAAGATGCTCGGCGCGCGTGACCAAATCCTGCCGATCCTGACCAACGACCTGATCGCCCGCGTGGTGGCACAGACCTCGCGACAGTCGGGTCTTTCGGTGGTCTACACCGAACTGATGAACTTCGGCGGCGACGAAATCTACTTCGCCGACGCCTCCGCCCTGGCGGACCGCACCTACGGCGACTCCCTGCTCGCCAGCGAAGACTCCACCATCATGGGTCTGCGCAAGAAGGACGGCGCCATCCTGATGAATCCCTCGATGGACACCCCCATCGAAGCGGGTGACCAGGTCTTCGCCCTGGCTGAGGACGACGACAAGCTCGTCCTGTCCCCCGCGCTCAAGTTGTCCATCCAGGAATCCGCGCTCCGCACAGACCGTGCCCCGCGCCAGACCGCCCCGGAGAAATGCCTGATCCTCGGCTGGAACCGCTCGGGCGCCACCATCGTGCGAGAACTGGACAACTACGTGGCGGCCGGCTCGCAGGTGACGGTCGTCTCCGACCTGTTCAATCTCGACAAGCAGATCCGCCAGCAGGCGGGCGAACTCAAGAATCAGCAGGTGGTCGTCAAGGAAGGCGACACCACCGACCGCGCCCTGCTGGACGAACTTGGCGCGCCCGACTTCGACCACGTCATCGTGCTGGCCTCCAGCCACCTCGAACCGCAGGAAGCCGACGCCCGCACCCTGGTCACGCTGCTGCACCTGCGCGACATCGCCGAAAAGGACGAGACGCCCTTCTCCATCGTCAGCGAGATGCTCGACCTGCGCAACCGTGAACTGGCCGAGGCCGCCAAGGTGGACGACTTCATCGTCAGCGACCACCTCGTCAGCCTGATGACCACCCAACTCTCCGAGAACTGTGAACTGTTCGCCGTCTTCACCGACATCTTCGACCCCGAAGGCTCGGAGATCTACCTCAAGCCGGTCAGCGACTACGTCGACCCGGGACAACCCGTCAGCTTTGCCACCGTGGTCGAAGCGGCCCGCCGTCGCGGCGAGACCGCCCTCGGCTACCGCCTGATGAGCGAGGTCGGCGACACGGAAAAGGCTTACGGCGTCCACACCAACCCGAAGAAATCCTCCACCGTGACCTTCTCCCCCGACGACAAGGTCATCGTCATCGCCGAAGATTAAAACTCGACTACCCAAATTTGCCCCGTCACGCTATCATAGCGGCGGGGCACTTCTTTTTTAAGGATCATGGGAGCGATATGGACGCAAAATCATACATTTTGTCTGATCTGCCGACCGAAAAAGACGGACTCGACTTTGCGCCGTACGTCAATACGCTGGTGGAGGTCATCACCTCGCCCAATACCAGCACCCCGCTGACCCTGGGTATCTTCGGCACCTGGGGCTCGGGCAAGACCTCGCTCATGCGCATGATCGAGAAGGGACTGCCCAAGTCCTTCCGCACCACCTGGTTCAACGCCTGGATGTATGACAAGGAAGACACGCTCTGGCGCGTCCTGTTGCTGCACGTGTTGACCGCGCTCAAGGAAGCCATCCCCGAGAACAAATCCCACGACATCGAACGACTCAACGACCTGGAGGCCGCCCTCTACAAGCCTGTGGACCGCGAGAAACTCGGCGGCCTGACCATCGACTGGGGCAAACTGGGTCACGGCGTGACGGGCGGAGCTGTGCAGATCGGGCTGGCCTTCCTGCCCGGCGGGACGGTGGTCAACGACCTGCTGAAGGAATTGCGCAATAAGGACAAGGCCGACCAGGCCCTGACCAATCTATTCACCGCCATCCACCGCGAGAGCGCCAGGATCCACATCGACCAGATCCGCTTCTTCGAGCAGTTCCAGCAATACTTCTCGGAATTGGCCGAAGAATATCTGGTAAAGAAGAACCTGCGCCTGGTGGTCTTCATCGACGACCTGGACCGCTGTCTGCCTGACAAGGCGGTGGAGGTGCTGGAGGCCATCAAACTGTTTCTGGATACGACGGGCTGCGTCTTCGTGCTCGGCCTGGACCAAAATATCATCACGCGCGGCATCGAATTGAAGTATCGCCGCCAGGAAAACGGGGGCCAGTTCGAGGTCCAGGAAGGGTCGAGGGGCAGCTTCAACGGAGAGCGTTATCTCGAGAAGATCATCCAGTTGCCGTTCCGCATCCCGCCCATCGATAAGAGCCTGATGAACTCCTACGTCCAGTCGCTGGTGGCCGAATGGCCGCATCCCGCCTGTCCGCAGGTCTTCGCGGAGGGACTGAGCGACAATCCGCGCCAGGTCAAGCGCACGGTCAACATGTTCCTGCTGCTGTGGAGCCTGGCCCAGCAGCGTTCGGGAAAGTTACAGAACACCATCAAGCCGGTGCGGCTGGCCAAACTGGTGGCCTTGCAGGCGGTGTACCCGGAGTTGTACGAGTTGCTGCGCGAAATGCCGCTCTATCTGCGCGAGCTGGAGGAATATTACATGAACGAATTCCTCAAGGCCGAGGCGCGGATGGCCCTGGCGGGCAAAGCGCGCGGACACCTGCCGACCGCCCTGGCCGAATTCACCGGCCGCGACGCGGTACGCCGCATCCTGACCCTTCACCAGCCCAACACCCCGGACGTCAACTTCAGCGACCTGCGTCCCAACGACATCCGCCTGTATTTCACCCTCACGCGGCGGACCGAGTCCGTGCCGGCAGTTGGGGTGAACCTGCCGCGCCTGTTCTTCGAGCCGCAGATGATTCACATTCCGGCCGGCACCTTCATCATGGGGTCGAGCGAGGATCAGATCCAGCAGGTGGTCGAGACGGGTGTGGAGCCCGAGCGCCTCAAGCGTGAATTCCCCCAACACCTGGTGGAACTTTCGAACTATTACATCGGGAAGTATCCCGTCACCAACCGCGAGTATCAGGCCTTCATCATGGAGACGGGCTTCCAGCCGCCGGCCGGCTGGGACGAGTTCCGCTACCCCGAAGATAAGGGCGACCATCCCGTGGTCAACGTCTCATGGGAAGCCAGCATCGAGTATTGCAAATGGCTGAGCGAAAAGACCGGCAAGGAATACCGCCTGCCCAGCGAGGCCGAGTGGGAGAAGGCGGCGCGCGGCACCAACGGGCGTGTCTATCCGTGGGGGAACAAGTTCGACCGCAATCGCTGCAATACCGGCGAGGCCAAGTTGAGCGACACTACGCCCGTGGGCCAATATTCACCGCGCGGCGACAGTCCCTACGGCTGCGCCGACATGTCGGGCAACATCTGGGAGTGGTGCGCCGATTGGTTCAACGAGACCGAGTACGAGAATCGCGTCGGCATGGTGGTACGCGACCCGCATGGTCCCGAGGTGGGCGAGTACCGCGTATTGCGTGGCGGCTCCTTCATCCTCGGGCAGAACGAGGCGCGCTGCGCGTCCCGCTTCCGTCTCAAGCCGTTCTACTGGTTCGACTTCGGCTTCCGCGTGGCGATGTCTATGCCGACTTCTGAAACAGACTGATACTTTCGATGTGATAGGTTTGGGGGAACAGGTCGAAGGGCGTCACCTCGACCAGGCGATAGCCGCCAGCCGCGAGTCGCGCGGCGTCGCGCGCCAGCGTGGAGGGGTCGCACGAGACATACAGGATCGTGGGCGGATTCAACCTGAGGATGGAATCCAGCACCGCGCGCTCCAACCCCGCCCGCGGCGGGTCGACCAGGACCAGGGTCGGGTCCGCTTCGAGATGCGGAATCACGTCCTCGGCCAGACCTTCGTACAATTCCACCCCCTCGAACTCATCCAGATTGACAGCAAAATCCTCGCAGGCCGACGCAGAGGACTCGATCCCGATCAGGCGTTGGCAGCGCGGCGCGAGGAAGGCGCTGAACAGTCCCACGCCGCAATATAGATCGAGGACGATGTCCATCTCAGCGGGGAGTTTCGAGAGCACATGCTCCACCATCTTCTCCGCCATGAGCGTGTTGACCTGGAAGAACGAAGCCGCCGAGACCTGAAAGTCGCGCTCCAGCACGCGCATACGCAGGGTCCCATCGCCCGCCATCACAACGGGGTCGTCCTCGTACAAATGCACCACCGAGATACCCGCTTCCAATTCCAACTCGGGTGCAGCAGGACTCTCGGATTCCAATACCAACATCAGGTCATCACCGGCGCGCAGGGACACACGCTCGATCTCAGCATCAGGCTCGAAGTCCAGGTGCGGCCACAGGTCGTTGATCGGCGCCTCGGGCAGGTGACATTCCAAAATGGGGATCACCTCCGCGCCGCGCGCCGAGACATATCCCAACCTGCCGTCCTCGGTCAAGTGAAATTGCACATGATTGCGGTAATCCCACGGGCTGGGACATCCCACCGTCGGCTGTACGGGTGGATTCTCCAGCTTGCCAATGCGCATCAACTGGTCGCGGACGATCTCCGCCTTGGCCTTGAGTTGCGCCTCATACGGCAGGTGCTGGTAATGACATCCGCCGCAGAGGCCGAAGTGCGGACAGCGTGGCGTGATCCGCTCGGGCGACGGCTCCAATACCTCGACCAACTCGCCGCGCGCAAACCCGCGCTTCTCGTCGGTCAGGCGGATGCGCACGCGCTCGCCCGGCAAGCCGAACGGCACGAAGACCGCGCGGTTGTCGGGCAGGCGTCCCATCGCCTCGCCGCCGTAGGTGAGGGTGGTGAGAGTCAGGTCGTGGAGCGGGCCCATAAAAGAGAAGAGCGGCCTCGCGGCCGCCCCGGTCCCCGTTTACTTCAGGAAGAACGAAAGCACGATCAGGATGGCGAAGAAGGACCCCGCCAGGATCCCGATGCGGGTCAGGTCGCGCTTGACCTGCGTGTAATTGGGGTTGAACTCGTTGCGGGCCGAGGTCTGCCCGCTCGTCGAGGGTCGAACATTGCGCTTGGTTGCCATTTGAAACTCCTAGTTCAAAAGTTTTGCAAAAACCACAATGCGATCCTTATCCACAAGATAGGGATAGCACGAGATTAACGTGACAGTCGGGTCGGGGGTGGGCGCCATCACCTCCACCTGGGTCGGCTTGACGATGACCGTGCGGTCCACCACGTAGGTATACTGCCGCTCCTGTGTGTACAGGATGATCTGATCTCCGGGCTGCAGGCGGTCGAGGTAACGGAAGATTTCGCCGTATACATCGTTGTGCGCCGAGAGGACCACGTTCCCGTCCGCGCCAGGGTCCGCGGAGCCGATATGCTGGCCCACGCCCTTCTTCAATTGTTCCCAGCCGTCACCCTGGACGATGGGCGCATCCACTTTCAGCGAGGGGATCTGGATGCGGATGGCCTGGGAGGCGCTGGCCGGCGGCGCGGGGAGATTCTCCAGCGACTGGACCATCGGACGCAGGTGCTCGGGAATCTCCGTCTCGTTCGGGCGGGTGTTTCCCTGCGCATCCGGCGGAGTATGGCCCGAGGGCAGCACCACCGCCATGACCAGCGGCGTGGGAGTGGGCGTCGCAGGGTTGAGCGCGGCGGCCACTTCGCGGTTCAGGTCCTGCAATAGGCCAAATCCGCTCATCAACACGCCGATGATCCCCACCACAGCCAGCACCTCCACGCCCAACAGGACGCGGTCCATGATGCGGCGGCGGGGCGTGACCGGAACGGGGGAAGCATCTTCCACATCCCGCGTGTCCACCGAAGGAATCACCTCGGGGGTCGCGTCCACGACACGTCCCGTGCGGCGGAAGTGCTCGAGGCGCTCCTTGCGTGTCCCGCGGCGTTTTTCCACCAGCAGGCGGCGCAGTTCCTCCACCGATAAGTCTTCGGGCGCTTTACGTCGGGCCATGGCGAAGGGATTATACCGCAAGCCATTGTCAAAATCGCATGGCCTCGTTATAATGTGTGCCTGTCCGTTTCGGGCGGATAGCTCAGTTGGTTAGAGCACTGCTTTGACATAGCAGAGGTCGTAGGTTCGAGCCCTATTCCGCCCACACAAAAATCCCCTCGCGGGATTTTTTGTTTGCCAAACTCTAATCTTTTTCACATCTAAAAACATATCCAGAAAAAACCATACGGGTTGTAAATATTCGGACATATATGTCCAAATTTACCAGTACAAAGGAGCCCCGTATGTTTATCGATTATTTGACCCTGATCATGATCAACATGGTGGCAGGCACCGCCCTGCTGGCCTACTATCTTTGGAAAGGCATGGACGAGGCGGACCAGCGCCCCTATGCCGCCGCCTTCTTCGGTGTGGGTCTGCTCTCTCTGATCACAGGCCTGCAGTTGTCCTTCACATGGCCTCTGCCTGGCAGCTACAATGTGGGATATGGTGACACCACCACCCTGTTCGGCGTGGTCTTTCTGATTACGGCCATTGCCCTCTGGCAGGGCTGGAACCTGGTCCCTGTCAGCCTATATGCGTTCTTTGCCGGCATCGACGCCGTCATCGTGGGTATCCGCATCTTCTCGCTGCAACTGACAAAGGAGCCGTTACTTTCGGCCGTCGGCTTCGTGTTAGCCGGCCTGGGAGGTTTGGGAGCCGCGCCGTTCTTCCTGTGGTTCAAAGGCAACAAGACCGTCCGCATGTTGGGCGTGTTGCTGCTCCTGGCGACGGCAGTGCTCTGGGCGGTGACCTTCTACGGCTCGTTGTGGGGTCACCTCGACAGTTTCAGCAAGTGGGTTCCCGCCACGATGGGCAAATAGCGGCTTGACAAGCCATCCGCCGCGCATATAATAATGAAATACTGAAAACGCGTTGACCGAGACGAGTAGGCTGGTCCCGTTTCTGACAGGGAGAAGTGGCCGCAGATTGAGAGCCATTTCCAGATGCCCCACCGAAAACCACTCGCGAGCGTGACCTTGAACCCGCCCTTCGACTTCACTCCGGGCGAACAGTATGGGAAACGGTTGGCCTCGTTATCGGCTTAAGAGATACCCCGCAAGGGGTAAATCGGGTGGAACCGCGTGAGTCCAAACTCTCGCCCCGTGTTCGGGCGAGAGTTTTTATTTACTTGGAGGTCGCCATGACTGAAGACAGTACCACCTTCACTCGAACGCGACCCGCAGGCTGGTGACCGTCTCTGCGGGTTGCGGAAATATCCACAGACGGTACCAGACAAAAGTCAAGAAAGGAAGCCAGAATGGCAGAACAGATTCAAGAAAAGTACGAAGAATCCCAACTCTATAAGATCCGCCACTCGGCAGCGCATATCATGGCGCAGGCCGTGCTGGAGTTTTATCCCGACACGAAGTACACGATCGGGCCGCCCGTCGAGAACGGGTTCTACTATGACTTCGAACTGCCCGAGCAGATCGCGAACGAGGACCTCGAGAAGATCGAGAAGCGCATGCGCCAGATCATCGCGGGACATCACGACTTCAAGAAGGAAGTCATCTCGGCCGATGAGGCGCGCGTGGTCTTCAAGGATCAGCCATACAAGCTGGAACTGATCGACGGCCTCGAAAAGGGCGGCCTCGACGAGTACGGAAATCCGCTCGACACGAAGCCCGACATCTCGCTCTATCGCCACGACACGTTCACGGACCTGTGCCGCGGCCCGCACGTGGAAAACACGAAGCAGATCAACCCGGCCGCGATCAAGTTGACGTCCATCGCGGGCGCGTACTGGCGCGGCGACGAGAACAACAAAATGCTCACGCGCATCTACGGCACGGCCTGGCGCACGCCCGACGAGCTGAAGCAATATCTGCAGATGCTCGAAGAGGCCAAGAAACGCGACCACCGCAAACTGGGCAAGGAACTGGACATCTTCTTCTTCGACGATGAGGTGGGTCCCGGCCTGCCGATGTGGATGCCGAACGGCGGCATCATGATCGAGGAACTGGAAAAACTCGCCAAGGAAATGGAGGACGCCGCGGGTTATTCGCGCGTGCGCACGCCCAACCTGACGAAGGAAGACCTGTTCCTGCGCTCGGGCCACCTGCCCTACTACGCCGAGAGCATGTACCCGCCCATGGAATTGGAAGGCGTGAAGTATTACGTCAAGCCAATGAACTGCCCGATGCATCACAAGATCTTCGGGGCTCGTCCGCGCTCGTACCGCGACCTGCCCATCCGCTTGGCGGAATACGGCACGTGCTATCGCTACGAGAAATCGGGCGAATTGTTCGGCTTGATGCGCGTGCGCTCGATGCAGATGAACGACGCGCACATCTACTGCTCCGAGGAACAGTTCGAGCAGGAGTTCATGGGCGTGATCGACCTGTACAACAAGTACTTCGACATCTTCGGGATCGAGAAGTACGTCATGCGCCTGTCGCTGCACGGCAAGGCCGGCCTCGGCAAGAAATACGTGGACAACGAGCGCCTGTGGATCAAGACGGAAGACATGGTGCGCCGCGCGATGACGAACGGCAAGGTGCCCTTCGTGGAGGTCCAGAACGAAGCCGCCTTCTACGGCCCCAAGATCGACGTCCAGATCTGGTCGGCCATCGGACGCGAGTTCACGCTGGCGACGAACCAGGTGGACTTCGCCGTGCCCGAGCGCTTCGACCTGAAATTCGTCAACAAGGAAGGCGCGGATGAGATCCCGCTGTGCATCCACCGCGCGCCGCTCTCCACGCACGAACGCATGATCGGTTTCTTGATCGAGCACTATGCGGGCGCTTTCCCTGTCTGGCTGTGCCCCGAGCAGGTGCGCGTCATCCCGATCACGGATGGACAGAACGACTACGCCGCCCAGATCGCGGCCCAACTGCGGGCGGAGGGCATCCGCGTCAGCGCAGATATGAGCTCCGAGCGTATGAACGCCAAGATCCGCCAGGCGCAGCTGATGAAGGTCCCGTACATGCTGGTGGTCGGCGCCAACGAAATGGCGGCCGGCCTCGTCTCACTGCGCGTCCGCGACGGCAGCCAGCAGAACAACATCGCGCTGGGCGAGTTCATCGCACGGGCGAAGGATCGCATCGCGCGCAGGGCGAAAGAGCTATAGAAAGGAAGACAGGCGGAGGAAAATCCTCCGCCTGTTCATTTTTCTGGACCCCTTGGCGGATCCCATTAAACGTGCAGAATCCACCATAAAAAGCGACTCTTCGTTGACGATTCGCCGCCGGGTATGGTATCATTCGCCCGCTAAAAACCAGCCTTGCGCTGGTCGTCCGTTTTTGATAACGAGGAGAAGCTTATCAGCGCCAACGAATTTCGAGTCAATGAGGGCATTCGCGTTCCCGAGGTCCGCCTGATCGGACCCGACGGTGGGAACGTGGGAGTGGTCCCCATCCGCCAGGCCCTGCAGATCGCGCGCGATGCCGAACTGGATCTGGTGGAGGTCTCGCCGAACGCCACGCCGCCCGTCTGCCGCGTGATGGACTTCGGCAAGTTCATCTACGAACGCGCCAAGAAGGAACGCGAGGCCCGCAAGTCGCAGACCAAGATCGAGGTCAAGGAGATCCGTCTGCGCCCGAAGACCAACGAAGCCCACCGCGACTTCAAGGTCGACGATGCCCGCCGCTGGCTCAACCAGGGCCACAAGGTGCGCGTCACCGTCAAGTTCCGCGGACGCGAGATGGACTATCCCGAGATCGCGCTGGAAGACCTGAAGGAAATCGCGCAGGACCTTTCGGACGTGGCAGTGATCGAAGTCCCGCCTCAGATGGAAGGCCGCACGATGCTCGTGGTGCTGGCGCCCGGCAAGGGCAGCGCCAAGAAAAAGGAAAAGGGTGAGGCGGAAGCCGAAGCCTGATCCAAAAAACGGAAGCAAGACCCAGGATGTTGATCGTCCGCGGGAAGCAAGCATCCCGCGGTTCATTTTGTCAGAAAGGAGCAATCAGCCATGCCTCGCAAAGCAAAAGCTGGAAAAACCAAGCTGAAGACCCACAAGGCGACCTCCAAGCGGTTCCGCCTGACGGGAGCTGGCAAACTCGTGCGCACCAAAGGCGGCAAGAGCCATCTGCGCCGCAACACGTCCAAGCGCACCAAGGGCGAATTGAGCGAGATGCAGACCGTCAAGGGTCGCAGCATCATCAAGCGCGTCAAACGCCTTGCCCCCAACATGGAAGATTAATCTTCCGATTTGTCGTATCCACAAGATTTGCGGCTTTCGGGTGTATACAACTGGCGCAACCCGCCGACGCCCGCAGGACCGCAGGAGGTTAAGAAATGGCACGTGTTAAGGGAGGCCCGCAAGGGCACCTTCGTCACAAGAAAGTTTTGAAGATCACCAAAGGCCAGCGCGGCGCGAAGCACTTTTTGTTCAAACGCGCCAACGAGGCCATGCTCAAAAGCCTGTGGTACGCCACCCGCGACCGCCGCGTTCGCAAGCGTGATCTTCGCAAGCTGTGGATCGCGCGTATCAACGCCGCGGCCCGCCTGAACGGCACCACTTATAGCCGCCTGGTGGCCGCGCTCAAGAAGGCGAACATCATCCTCAATCGCAAGATGCTGGCTGACATCGCCGTGCGCGACCCGAACGCCTTCGCCAAGATCGTGGCGCAGGCCAAGTAAGAAAACAGAACCGAATTGTAGAGCGAGATGCACATCTCGCTCTACGTTTTTAACGGGGTAAAATATTTGCATGAACACCGTCCTGGTCGAACGCAGCCTGCCCACAGGCCAAACTGTCCAATTGGTGCAAGGCGACTTAACCGCCGAGCAGGTGGACGCCATCGTCAACGCGGCCAACGAACATCTGGCCCACGGCGGCGGCGTGGCCTGGGCGATCGTGCGGAAGGGCGGCGAGGTCATTCAACAGGAAAGCGACGAGTGGATCCGCACCCACGGGCCTGTCAGCCACGCCCATCCTGCCTGGACCTCGGGCGGGCTCCTGCCTGCGAAATACGTGATCCACGCGGTTGGGCCCGTGTGGGGTGATGGCGACGAGGATGCCAAACTCTCGGCGGCGGTGCGCGGATCGTTGCACGTGGCCGATGAGTTGGGACTGGCGTCCATTGCGATGCCCGCCATTTCCACGGGCATCTTTGGTTTTCCAAAAGGCCGCGCTGCAAACGTGACCTTCAAGGCCATTGAACATTACTTCTCTGAACATGCAGACTCAGGCATGAAGTTGGTGCGCATCGTGCTGTTCGATGCCTCCACCATCGACGCCTTCATAGATGTATGGAAGGAATGGGGCGCTTGATTACCTCGGCTCAGAACCCAAAATTGAAACTGGTCCGTGCCCTGCTCGGACGCGCAAAGGAACGCCGCGAGGCGGGCGCGTTCGTGGCCGAGGGTGTGCGGCTAGTGGAAGAAGCGGCACATGGGAATTGGGGATTCTGTTTTGCATTGTATGACTCGACCTTGAGCGAACGTGGACTGTCGCTGGTCAAGACTCTGCAATCGCGCGGCGTGGAATGTGAAGAGGTCACGCCCGAGTTGATGAAATCTCTCAGCGAGACCGAAACCCCACAAGGCATTTTAGCCGTCCTGCCATCTACCGATTTACCGATTCCCGATTCCCCCACCTTTCTTCTCATCCCCGACCAGATCCGCGACCCTGGCAACCTGGGCACGTTGATCCGCTCGGCGGCGGCGGCGGGAGTGCAGGCCGTGCTGCTTCCGCCTGAAACGACCGACGCCTTCGCGCCGAAGGTCGTCCGCGCGGGGATGGGTGCGCATTTTCGCCTGCCGATCCGCGCGATGACGTGGGAAGAGATTGGGCAGGTTGTCAAGTTGGAAGGTTTGAAAGTTTACATCGCAGACATGGACGGAGTTTCTTGCTGGGAAACCGATTTGCGCAGGCCATTAATGCTGGTGGTGGGTAGCGAGGCGAAGGGTGCGAGCGAGTCCGCGCGAAAGTTGGCTACACAGAAGATTTCCATTCCCATGTCAGGCAAGGTCGAGTCGCTGAATGCAGGCGTGGCGGGATCGGTGTTGATGTTCGAGGTTATGAGACAAAGAATTTGATCACTGGTGGTCGAGTAGGCCGAGTATTCTTCGAGGCCGTATCGAGACCACAAACTTCTATTCGCAAAAACGATTGGTCTCGACACCGCACTTGCGTTCGGTGCAAGTGGACACCGCTCATTTCATTCGCGGCTACTCGACCAACGAGGAAATCATTCAATGAAAATCCGTTCCATCACTTATTTCTGCAATCC
>CAZGFR010000008.1:0-64098 GCA_964524485.1 uncultured Anaerolineaceae bacterium
CGGGGGCGATGAAGCCGCTGACCGCGTAGTCGAAGGCCGGTTCAGGGTTGCCGAAGTGGATGGTCTTGTTGTTGGCTGTCACGTCCAACGTGGCGGGATCGACGGTCAGTGAACCGTTGGAGTAGCTGATGGTGTAATTGTCCAGGCCCGTACCCACGGCGTCGCTGGGCACGATGCTGTAACTGCTCGCATTGGCCGAGGCTGCCGCGCCCGCGCTGGTAAGTGTGACCGAAGTGACCGCGTCACCGCTGACCAGGGCACTGGTCGTGAACTCGGCGCCGGTGAAGCTCTTCATTTCGCCATAGGTCTTGCTGGCATTCAAGGCGGTGATGGTCAACGCCTTCTTGTTGACGGTCAGCGATCCGTCCACGTAGGTGAAGTCGTACTTGTCATCCACGCCGCCAGAGCAGGTGGTGGCGTACGGGCTGCCGGTGGCGGTGAAGGGTCCCGTGCCCGCTGAACAGGTCGGGGCGGTATCGAGCACTGAAGCATCGTCGCCGCCGATGAAGCCCGAGTACTGGGGCGCGATGGTCGGGGCCGCGTCGCCGTAGGTGATGGCCGGGCTGGAGGCGGTCACCGTCAGCACGGGTTTGACTTTCGGCTGGAGATTCAAGCCGATCATGACCGGGTCATGGTCCGAGACGCGGAACGGGGCGGAGTTGTACAGGCTGACAATCTGCCCGGCCGATTTGAAGTTGGTGTTGTAATCCAGCACCGACGGTTCGTCGGAGTTGATGTGCCAATCCTCGACGTCGTTGGTCTGCGCCAGCAGGCTGGCCGACCCGAGAGCGTAATCGAGGTAACCCCACTGTCCGTCGAAGACATAGGAGTAGGCGTTCGGCCCGCCGAAGTGAGCCACCATGTTGGTGAAGCCACCCGTCTCGAAGGCCGTGATCGGGTCCTCCTTGGCGTAGGAGTTCATATCGCCAACCACGAGGATATCGGGATCGCCGCTGCCGGTCGGATCGGTGGCGAACCAGTTGAGCAGTTCCCCGACCGCGATGGTGCGGACGATGTTGCAATTGCCCTGGCCGTCGACGGCGTCGGGAGCCTGACAAGGGCTGCCCTTGCTCTTCAGGTGATTGACGTTGAAGAGGAACGTCTCGCCGTTCGGCAGTTTGAAGGCCTGCAGAAGCGAGGCGCGGTTGCGGGGAGCTGGGTCGCCGGCATTGACAAAGGCCACCGTGTTGAGGGTGGAGGTGGTCCCCACCGGGCTGACGGAAGCCGGCTTGTAGAGAATGCCGACCTTGATGGCGTCGGTGCCAAGCGAGTTCACGCCGTTGGTCAGGTCGGGGTTGATGAAGGCGTAGGTCCCGGGCGCAGTGGCGGCATTGAGCTTGTTGACCAAGTCCTGGATGGCGCTGGAGGCTCCGTAGCCGTCGTTCTCCATTTCGACGATGCCGATCACGTCGGCGTTCATCGCGACGATGGCATTGACGATCTTGTCAGACTGGCGGGTGAACTCGGTGGTGCTTTCCGCCCCGCGACAGTCAGTGGCTGTGCCACCCACGCCGTTGGTGCAAGCCCCGGTCCCGAAGGTGTTGAAGTAGTTGAGCAGGTTCATGCCCACCACCTTGAGATTTCCACCCACAGCGGGAGGCGTGGACGGACGCGAGTTGGCCTCCACGAAGTTGGGGACTCCGCCGCCCATGGCATTGACCGGGCGGATGCGGTAGGCGTTCGGGCTGGCCGGGTTGCCGCCCCAGGTGTAGGTGAAGACGCCCGTCAGATTGGTGATGGTGTCACCGCCGCGCAGGGTGTTGCTGGCCGAGAGCGGCAGTCCACCGCGGCCGAACACGATCGGGTCGGGATTCTGGGCCTGCGAAGCATCGTCCACGAGGATCTGGTTCAGGTCATTGGCAGCCTGCAAGGCCAAGGCGGGGGCGCCCGGCAGGACCACGTTAGTGGGCTGGGCCAGTCTGGCGGTGCCGCTCAAAGTCACCTGGCCGAAGCGGCCGAGCAGGTAATGCTCGGTCACGTACAAGGTCTGCGGGACGCGCACCAGCATGCCCTCGTACTGCTCCTCCATCGCCGCGCTGGCAAAGGGCAGGCTGATGTCGACAGGGGTGATGGTGTTGCCCGTGGACAACACGGTAACATTTGTGACGGTTCCGATCTGGGTCTGGCCTTGATATTCGGCCACCGTACCGGTCACGCGTACCACGTCACCCAGGTTGACGCTGTTGATGCTGCCGTTATAGATGTACAAGCCATCCGAGGTGGCGGGGTCCCCGTCACCGGTGACGTCCTGGATGTAGAAGCCGCCGAGGGCAGGGGAGGCGCCTTCGTAGTCGCCGACCACCACGCCCGTGGTGGTCACCGCCTGACCCGCCAGGGGGGAGGTCTCTCCATTGCCCTGGATGGCATAGGTGGATGTGATGGTCACATCGTCATTGACGATCGTGCCGAGGCCCTGTCCGTCACCGACGGTCACGCCCGTGCCGGTCACATTGGTCACGTTGACAAAGAAGGTCTCGTTCGGCTCACTGGTGGTATCCCCATTCACAACCACGGTGAAGGTGTAGGAGGTGTTGCCCGCCGCAATGGTCTGACCGGTGAGCGATTGCGCCGCGTAGTCGCTGCCCGCGGTAGCGGTGCCGTCGGCGGTGGCAATGTCAAAGGTCACGCCGCCGACCGGGGCCGGGGCAGACAGGCTGACCGTGAAGATGAAGTTTGTGACGCCTGAATTCCCTTCATCCTGGCTGACGTCGTTGACGGTCAGGCTCGTACCAGTGGAACATGGGTTGAGCGGAGAAGCAGTATTGCGCGGAGTGGGACTGATGGTTGGGTCGGCAATGGCAAAATCCGCACTATTATTGTCAGTCTCAGTACAGCCATTCGCAAGACGCTTGGCGGCGGTCGTGTTGGAGAGGGCCGCTGTCGGACTGGTCTCGTAACAATTGGCAGTACCATAGCCCACCAGGTCAACGATGCCAGCCGTTGGGCAGGCCCCGTTGAGGTAAGTCGTAT
The DNA here is from genome assembly GCA_964524485.1 of uncultured Anaerolineaceae bacterium. Taxonomy (GTDB): domain Bacteria; phylum Chloroflexota; class Anaerolineae; order Anaerolineales; family Villigracilaceae; genus JACPVF01. The sequence continues at coordinate 2,971 of CAZGFR010000008.1, forward strand.
TGTTTACCAGGGCCACCTTGCCAGTCGAACCGCTCATGGCAATGCTGCCTGTTGCGTCAGGAGCAGGCAGGCTGAGCGTGCCACCTGTTCCCGCCGCTTCCTGGACCAGAAAATACTGGCCCGGCTGGATCGTTCCCGTCAGGTCAGTCTTTCCCGTCCAGGTCCCTGTGCCAGTAGCAGAATAATATTGGACACTCCAGCCTGTCAGGCTGACCGCAGATGTGCCGCGGTTAAAGAGTTCGATGTAATCGTTCTTGTAGGCCGCACCGGTATTCCCCCCACCGCCGTAGACCTGGCTGATGACGACCCCGCTGGACAGCGCCTGGGCAGGCGACGCCGGCGCAAGGGTCAGATTGAGCGCCCCCGCCAGCAAGGCAGCAATGGTCACCAGCCGCCAGAGTTTATTGATCGAAAGCATGTGCATTCTCCTTTTTTTGAATGGGCGGACATCCCGCCCTCCGCGCAAGCGCGCCAGGATGCCAGAACCGCCGGCAGCCGCACCCGCCAACGGCTTCAACAAGCCCCCAACGACATGACAGTTTCCATCTTCGATAGACAATCTCCTGAATGGATTTTTGATGCCGCGCCCGCAACATGCGGCGCGTTCATAATCATGTCAAGAATGGACCGGTTAAAAGGGAATCCGCACAAGAAAGCCACCCCACCGATAAAAAAGGCAGTGAAAACGCGCGGTGCAGCCACAAAGGTGTCACCAGAGTCTCTCCACTGCTGAATAAGTACCTTATATCACAAAGGGAACGGACTCACAATCCAACCGCGGTCATGAATCGGGCGATTTAAATCACTTCGCGATATACTACGCTCATGCCCAACCTCCGTCTCGGACTGTTCGGCGGCACCTTCGACCCGCCCCATCTCGGTCACCTGATTCTCGCCAGTGAAGCCTTCACCCAACTGCGCCTCGACCGCTTGCTGTGGGTGCTCACCCCTGTCCCGCCGCAAAAACGCGGACAGGTCATCACCCCGCTCGAACACCGTCTCGCCATGCTGGAACTCGCCATTGCGGGCAATCCATCCTTCGAACTCTCGCGCGTCGAACTCGAGCGGCCCGGTCCGCACTACACGCGCGATACCGTGAAACGGATTCAAGCGGACATCCCTTCGGCAGACGTGATCCTGTTGATTGGCGGCGACTCCCTGCGCGACCTCCCCACCTGGCACCGCGCCGTGGACCTTGTGGCTGCCTGCCGTGAAATCGGCGTGATGCGCCGCCCCGGCGACTCAGCCGACCTGTCGGCGCTGGAGCGATCGCTGCCGGGCATCCGCCCGAAGGTCCGCTTTGTGGATGCGCCCCTGTTGGAGATCGCCTCCAGCGAGATTCGCCGTCGAGCCGCCGCCGGGGAATCCTTCCGCTATTACGTCCCACCCGCTGTCCACGAATACATCCTCCAACACAACCTATACCGCTAAAAAAGAACGCGCCCTTGCGGGCGCGTTCTGTCGTACAGTAGAGAGATGAAGGTTAGGGGGTCGGCATGGGCAGGTTGAAAGTGCGCTGCACGAGCACGGCCATCTCAGCACGGGTGATGAAGTTATCAGGACAGAAGCGTCCGCTGCCGCATCCCGCCGAGATGTGAGCATTGCCAAGTTCCTCAGCCCAGCGGGCAACCCAATGGTTGGCAGGCACATCCAACCAGACGGCGCCGGTCGCGGTAGGCGGGATATAAGTAGGCCCGGAGCGTCCACGCAGGAGGAAGACCGCCATCTGGCCGCGGGAGATCTGGCTATTCGGGCAGTATTGTGTGGCGCTACAACCGCCGGTAATACCATCCAACTTGAGGGCCTCAATGAAGTAGCGGGCAAAATTGGTGGTGGTGTCGGTGAAAGTCAGGGCCGGGGTACCAGGGTTGAAGGTGGGGCCATGGACTGCGCGTTCAATGAACACAGCCATTTCCGCGCGGGTGATGTCAGCGTTCGGACAGTAGGTCAGGGGCGTGTTTAGGCAGCCGCCGGTGATGCCGTAGGCCCAGATCGACTGGATGTGATCCAGCGCCCAGTGGCCGTAGGGCACGTCCGCAAAGGGAGTGAGGGTGTTGGCGGTGACGGTGGCAGAACCATTGACGAGTCCGGCACCGTTGTCACTGATCGAGTAGGCCGTGGCGTTGAGGGTCAGCGGGGTGTTGACCTTCTTGAGTTTATCCACCTGAACCGTGACCGTGAAGGAACCGTTGGCAGTGATGGCGCCAAGATCACAGGTCACCACGCCAGCCGCTTCTGCACAGGTAAATCCGCCAGTGTTGGACACAAAGGTGGTATGGCCAGGCAGAGTGAACTTGACCTGGGCATTGAACGGAGTAGGCGAAGTGGTGTAGTTGAAGGTGTACACATACGGATCGCCAGGTTTGATCGTTGCCGCGCCGCTGGCAGCCACTGTAAGCGTGGCGGGGATGTAGGTGAAGCCACCAACAGAGGTAGCCATGCCGGCGGGTGCTGTCACGACGACATCCACTGGGCCGGCGGTGTGAGCCGGGGTCGTGCAGGTAATCTGAGTGTCAGAGTTGACCGTGCAGGAAGCGTTCGTGCCGCCAAAGGTGAAGCCAGTCGCGCCGGTGAAACCGGTGCCAGTGATGACCACGGTCGTGCCGCCGGAGGTCGGGCCGGAGGTGGGATTCATGCCTGTGATGGCGGTGGCGATGTAGGTGAAGCCGCCGACAGAAGTAGCCGAGCCGCCGGGCACCGTCACCACGACATCCACCGGACCAGCAGCATGAGACGGGCTGGTGCAGGTGATTTGTGTGTCAGAGTTAACCGTGCAGGAGGCAGTCGTGCCGCCAAAGGTGACGCCAGTCGCGCCAGTGAAACCGGTGCCAGTGATGACCACACTCGTACCGCCAGCCACCGGGCCGGAATTCGGGGTGAGGCTCGTGATGGTTGGGTTCACATAGGTGAAACCGCCGACCGAGGTGGCCGAACCGCCGGGTACCGTCACAACGACATCCACCGCGCCGGCAGTGTGGGACGGGGACGTGCAGGTAATCTGCGTGTCAGAGTCGACCGTGCAGGAGGCAGTCGTGCCGCCGAAGGTGAAGCCAGTCGCACCGGTGAAGCCGCTGCCGGTAATGACCACCGACGTACCACCCTGAACCGGACCGAAGTTCGGGACAATATTCGTGATGGACGGACCCACGAAGGTGAAGCTGCCAGGGAAGGCGGCTGTGCCATTCGTGTTCGTAACCGAAATATCGACGGTGCCAGCTGTGTGCTGCTGGGTGACGACGGTGATGGTGTTGTTATCGACAACGGTGAAGTTGCCAGCCGTATAGGTGGTGGTATCGATCTGGACAGCCGTCGCGCCGGTGAAGTTGGAGCCGGTGATGGTCACGAGCGTGCCACCCTGGACCGGGCCGGAGGAAGGAGAGATCGAGGTGATCGAAGGAGCCGTGTTGGTGGGGGGAGCGATCGGGCCGAATTCATCCACGTACACATAACCCCAGTGAGCACCCTGATAGTAGGCGCAGCCGGCGGCCACAATCTCGAGGGTGAGGGTGTCACCCGGGCCGAGTTCGGCGGGAGCATAGGTTAGGTCGTACACCTGCCAAGGCATGTACTTGACGCTGCTCTTGGCCGGGCTGATCTTCCAGTTGGGGTTGCCATCGTCAGGATAAGAGAACTTATCGAACAGAACCTTGTCCGGGGAACCGGAACGCACGCGAATCAATTTGACGTGCATGAAAGGCTGATCCTGAGGTGTGTGGGTGCCCTTATCCAACACAGGCGCATAGGCGAAGAAGATGTGGTAATTGCCGTCGGTGCCTACATCGCCAACTCCCACCAGGCCCGACTGGCTGAGCTTGTTCATATTGTTATTGAAGGTGTTCATCGAGCCCAGGTAGTTGACCACAGCCGAGTCGTTGCCCGCATACGGCAGGCAGATCTCGCCATTGGAGTATGGGTCGCAGGTGTTGCCAGCGCCGAACTTGGTGGTCAGCCAGGTCGAATCGACGATGAAGGTGTTGTCTACATCTGACCCGCCCACAGAAGAGGCGAGGACGGGAGTGTAAGAAGGCGGAGGGCCGACAACGATTCCGCCATTCAAATAGTTAATTTCCTTGGTCCAGCCGGTGAAGTTACCGGTTTCGAAGTTGCCGTTGTTGAACATCGCGAAGGCAACTGTGAAGACGAGCAGGGTCGCCACGAGGGCAAGCCCAATGGCCGAACTGAATTTTTTCATGCTGCATTCTCCTGGAGAAATGAATGGTGACGTTTTTTTCGAGCGCGAAAGGGGAGGTGAGGATCTTTTCGGTTGGTCTCCTTTGACAATGATTTGTATGAAAGAGGTCCTGCAATAAGCAGAAATAATGCAGGGCTTACATCGACTCTCGCAGCAGAGATAACATCCCTTGCGTGGCGGACGATTGGGGATCCTCGCCTGCCAGCAGCGTGATCGTGTTGGTCAGCGCGTCCAGACCGATCAGGGCGGTGGCAGAGGTCTTCGCCAGGCGGGGGAGCAGCCGCGGGGTCCGCGCATCACGCAGGTCGGCCACAATGAACTCGACCTCATCCAGGTTCTCCAGTGACTCGTCGCCATCGACGCGGAAAACTTCCCAGCCCGGCTGCAATTGAAGTTTCGAAGTCAGCCTGGCGATCAGGATGGAGTTTCCATACAGAAGGATCTTGTGGACAGTGGTGGTTTCCATGATGGCTCGTATCTGGCCGCAATGGTAGTCAGAGGCCCCCTGTCTGTCACTGTACTTTAGGGAAAAAACGGGTACAGTCAAAGTACAGTCTTTCGACAAATATGAAAGCCCCGCAAAAAGGCCCTGTGAGGGGAGATTTCTCCTTCACAGGGCCAAAAAACAGGCTAAAAATGCGATTTTGGGCGCGAATCCGCCGCCCAGGCTGGGTCACGGACCGCGACGGCGGCGGTCATCCTGGAATTGGCGCACGTAGGCCACGACCTGTTCGCGATTCTTCAGGTTCAGGCGCTCCGAGATCTGCGCCATGTGGTACTTGATGGCGCGCTCGGTCAGGCTCAACTGCACGCCCACCTCTTTGTAGGTTAGGCCGCGCGCCACCAGACGCAGTACCTCCCACTGGCGGACGGTTAATTCCTGCGGCACCGACTCGGCGCGGAAGGTGGCCGAACGCGGCGCGGCGGAACGGTTGAACTCGGCCAACATGCGAGTGGCTATATCGGGGGCAAGCTGCGATTCGCCGCGCGCCACCGAAGCCAGCCGCGCAAACAATTGAGTGGATTCCAGGTTCTTCAGCAGGTACCCGTCTGCGCCGTGGCGTAAGGCATCCAGCAGGTTCTCGTCCTCCTCGGACTCCGTCGTCACCAGCACCCGCGTCCCGGGGAACTCGACCTTGACCAGGCGTGTGACCTCGATGCCATTAGCGACCGACATGCGCGCGTCCATGACGACCATGTCCGGGCGCAGGGTGCGCACCTGTTCGAGAGCTTCCACGCCATTGCGCGCCCGTCCAATGACCGACAGTCCGCGCGCGGTGAGCAGGTTTTGCAGGCCCTCCAGGAAGAGCGGCGAATCGTCCGCCAGCAGGACACGCAACCCGCGAATGTCCTTCGAATCCTTCGAGGACGGCAGCACGCGCGGGACGTGGATCAACACCCGCGTGCCCTGTCCCGCCGCCGAGCGGACCTCAAGCCGCCCCCCCACCTGTTCGGCGCGCTCGCGCATGATGCTCAACCCGAAGCGCTTTTGGTCCACCCCGGGCGCCGTCTGCGGATCGAATCCGCGCCCATCGTCGCTGACGATGAAGACGATCTCGTTGGCCAGCGAGGTGATCAGCACCTCCACGCGCCGCGCCGCGGCGTGCTTGCGGACGTTGACCAGCGCCTCTTGGATAATGTGCAGGAGTTGATCCTCCACCGTTTCGGGCAGCAGCGGCAGGGTGTTCTGAGACGGGCTAAAGATGGTCTCGATATTCCAAGCCTGGCGGAAAGTACGTAGCGATTCCTGCAAGACGCCGTAGAATCCCTGTTGGGGCCTGGCGGGGTCGCGCAAGCCCAGGATGTAATGGCGCAGGTCGATGTGGGCATCCTGCGCCGCGCGGACGATACGTTCGAGGTTTTCCTGCGCCGCCGATACCTGGTCCCGTTCGAGGAAGGCCTGCGCCGCCTGGGCCTGCACATTGACGAATCCGATCACCTGGCCGAATCCGTCGTGCAGCTCGCGGCCCAACTGCTCCCGCTCCTCGACCACGGCCAGGTCCCGTTGTTGTTGAACGATCTGCGCCTCGGCCGCCGCGCGTTCGTCGATCTCGATCAACAGGCGCTCATTGGCTGATTGCAGTTCGCGCGTCCGGTCGGTCACACGTTCTTCCAGCATGGTCACCAGCGAGCGCAGGCGCAGCACCATCGAGTTGAACGAATGGGTCAATGAACCGATCTCATCGTTGAAGCGGATCGGCATCTCCACGTTCAAATCGCCGCCTTCCACTTTCTCGGCTCCATCCAGCAATTCACGCAACGGGCTGACAATGCTGGAGTGGATCGTCAGTGGCAATGTCACCACCAGAAGGATGCTGCTTGCCAACACCAACCAGGCCAGCGGACGGGCAAAACGGTCCAGGTGTACACGGAAGTCCTGGTAGAAATCCTGCACCGCACCGTTCGGTCCGCTTTGGATCGAGGCCGAGAGGTCGGCCACCTGTTCCACCGGCGCAGACAGTCCGGGCGTCACGCCGCGCAGCCAGGGGCTGGCGGAGGGATCCGCGTCGGGGTCGAAGGGGATCGGAGTGGGCAGGCCGTTATAGGTCACATCGAAACTGCCATCCCCCCGCAGCACGGTTTGGAAGGTGTAGACCGCCTTGCGGGTGTTCTCTCCAGGCAAATGATCCCAGGTGACGATCAGGCGGTCTCCATCTGCGCGGGCATACACCCCGCCGCCCGTCGCGGGGTCCAGGTCCACCAGCAGGGCAAAGATGCCCGGGAACCTGCCATACTCAAATTGCAAGTTGGGATGATCTAACTCCCCTCCCATGCTGATGACCCCCACGCTGGTGACCGAAACCTGTTGATAGGTCTTTCCATAAAAGGGAAACTCAAACCCCAGGAGGTGATTGCGTGTTTCCCTGAGCGAAGTGGCGTCTAACTTTTCGCCAAAGTCGTCCTCGAAATGGAACGGGACCACATCCACATCGTACCCACCCTGGGCATTGGGCGTGTACCGCAGGGTCTGGTGATCGGTCAATGCGGGTGAATAGGCGGCGACGGAAGCGGGCGAGATCGCCCAACCTGCCAGTCCCAGCACCATCAATAACAAGGTGAGCGTTCCCCCAGACAACTTTTCCAGAAAGGAGGATCCCTCGGGCAGGAAGTTCAAGTAGGCGCTGGCGAACAGGAACAGAGTGACCAGGATCCCCAACGACAGGAAAGCGCTGTATGTGGCGGCGGAAATTATCGACTCTGTCTGCAAGATATTGACGATGGCCAGCATGAGAAGCGGGAAAAAGATCAACACAAACAGGCGGGTGTTGCGCGCGCTGCCCTGCGGCTTCCAAAGTTTATGCCACCACGCCACCGGCCGCGGATCGGCGGCCACCGTCTGGAGCATGAAAGCCACCAGTACCCAGGCGAACATGGCTGCCAGGGCATAATCGGCGATGGGCGGACGGTACTCCACTTTACCTTGTTGCAGAAGCAGGCCATACCGATAGATGGCATATTGCAACTCGTAAAGCGTATAGGCTGCGCTCAGGCTGAACGCCAATAGCGATCCCCAGCGGCGGTTGGGATACAGTTCGGGATAGCGATAAATGAACTGAAGCAGAAAGACCAACGCCACCCCCAGCACAGTGTTTTCCAGATAAACTGCATACAGACGCGGCCCTGGCATGGAGACGGCGTCAAAGAATAACAAGCCGACGAAAATCGTGACCGAGGCAAAGAAGGCCGCCAGCAGACGGGTTTGTACGGTTCCCCCGCGGGCGCGGGAGAGCAGGTATAGAGTGATCACCAGACTCAAGATAAGTTGAGTCAGGTAACCGATCGAGGCTGGCGTGAAGGGAAGGCTTTGCATCAGAGCCATAGGACTTCAAAGGGCGGCCGTGGGCCGCCCTTCGTTACGCATCCAGGTGATAGGTGTGATAAGCGTTCTGGCAGGGGTTGCCCCAGGTGATGTGCATCTCGCGCGCCGTGAGGTCGATGACCAACGCACAGATGGTCTTCTCCCTGTCGAGCGGATCGATCCCCGAAATGTTGTGATTGCAGATCGAGTTGGGGATGTTGACGTGGTCCTTTTGAATGGACTGGAGGGTCTTGATCGAATGGGACTGGCTCTGGCGCAGCAGGCGCAGGGCGCGGAAGTAGCGCACGCGCGAAGAGATCAACTCCTCGGGGTCGTTCTCGATCTCCTTCATGTGCGGCGCCAGGTAATGGTTGGTGTGGACCATGTACCCGTCGGTGCCGTGCAGGATCTCGAAGCGGCGCGCCGAGACCTCGAGCGAATACATCTCGCCGCTCTCGTGCACCAGCAGGTGATTGTAGCCCGCCGCGCGGTGCGGGATGAGCGCCCGTCCGATGGCGCCCGAGATGCGCCGCGAGGACAGGATGGCGCGCGCCACCACCAGGCGCGGGATGCCGATGCGCGAGTCGGTCGGGTAGACTGAGTCGATCAGTTGGGCGATGCCATAGGCGTTGAATCCCACGTTGGGCAGCAGCCCGCCATAGGTCATGGCCAGGTAGGGCGGTTCCTCGCTTGGGCGGGCCGAGATGACGTAGACGTCGTCCTCGTCCTCGGGGACCCAATCTTCGTTGTGCGCCGCCAGGACATGACCGTCGGCGGTGAATTCCTCGTTGACGGCAAAACTGGTGCAACGGGTCAGGTGCAGGGCGTCCATCGTCACGGCTTCCATCGTGTTGAGCGTGACGACCTCGTCGAAGTTGACGTTGGCGCCCTCGGCGATGCCGCGCAATTCATCCACGTATTGCGGATAACGTTCCTCGGCAAAGGGCAGGTACTTGCGGGCCTGGATCTGCGCGCCATCCCAGGTCAGTTCCAACTGGGAATAAGATTGGGCGATCAACTCGCGCGCATTCTCCACACTGTGCTGGATCTGCTCACGGCGGGCCTCGCCGATCTGGCGTCCCATCTCGCGATGGGTGCCCGCGATCTCGATCAGCGGTGGAGGAGTGGGATGGATTTGTGTATCAGGAATGGGGAAGGGGGTTCGGGTGGACAGCATGGTTCTCCGATAATAGCCACCCCGACGATAAAGCCGGGGCACGCTTCATTATATCATGTGGGACGATTTGACCTTCCTCCCGACTCGCGGCGCATCCATGCGGGTATAATGGGCGGGATGATCGAACTGACGATTCCCGGGCGTGGCGAGCTGCGCATCCAGCACGTGGTGACCGACGTGAACGGCACCCTGGCCCTGGACGGTCATCTGCCCGACGGCCTCGCCAAGCGCCTCTCCGCATTGCGCGACCGCGTGACCCTGCACCTGATCACCGCCGACACGCACGGGCGCCAGGCTTCCATCGACCAGCAGTTGGGCGTCACCGCCGAACGGCTTCAGCCCGGGAATGAGGCCGCACAAAAAGCGGACTTCGTGCGCCGCCTCGGCGCCGACACCGTGGTGGCCATCGGGCAGGGCGCGAACGACGCGGCCATGCTCAAGGAAGCCGCCCTCGGCTTATGCGTGATGTCGCGCGAGGGCGTGGCTGTGGAAACCCTGCTGGCCGCCGACATCCTGGTCCCCGATATCTTCGCCGCGCTCGAACTCCTCGAAAAACCTTTGCGTATTCTCGCCACCCTCCGAACATGACCCTTAACGAACCGCCCATCCTCCCCACTGACCCTCAGCCAACGCCCGCGCTGGATTCAGCCGCCCGCCGACGCCGCGCCCGCCGCGCACAGTTGATCCCCGACGCGGAAGGCCGCGCCGAGGTGATGGCTTCGCTGGCCAAACGCGCCTATCCCACCTACGAGTTCTTCGTCTTCGCCGTGCTGAGCGGCGCGGTGATGGGACTGGGCTACTTGCTCGACTCGCCCGCCGTCCTGCTGCTGGGCATCCTGCTGGCCCCCTTGATGACTCCCTGGGTGGGCATGACATTGGCGCTCATCACGGGCTCAGTACGCTTCTTCATCGAGACGGCGGTGGCCCTGTCAATCGGCGTGATCCTGGTCTTCCTGAGCGGGTTGATGGCGGGCCTGGCCGCCCGTCCCTTCCTGCCGTTGACGCTCACCAACGCCTTCCTGAACGGAGCGATCTGGCTGCATAGTCTGCCCGTGTTGGCGCTGGGCGCGATCCTATTGGTGGTCTCCTTTGTGCGCTCGGAAGACAAGCCCTTCCTGCCGAGCGTGTTGGTGGCGTACTTTTTCCTGGCCCCCGTCAGCGTGGCGGGATTTGGCCTGGGCAGCGGCGTGGAGGGCCTGTGGCCCAAGTCCGCGTGGGTCTTCGTGGTGAACCTCGCGCTGGCCACCCTGCTGGGCATGTTGACCTTCGTGGGCTTCCGCTTCCGCCCGTCGCGCGCGGGCTGGGTGACGAGCGGAGGCGCGGCAGTCGTGCTCGGGTTGGCCATGCTCTTTTTGCTGGTGCCAGGCCTCGGGTCCAGACCCAAGGCGGTGGCCCCCGCCCCTACGCAGACCCAGTCGGCGACGCTCACCGCCACGATCCAGGTCGTCGTCCCGCCCACCAGGGTCTCAGCCTCTTCGACTCCCAAGCCGACCCTGACCCCGCGCGTGCAGACCGCCACGCCGAGCCTGGTGGCGCTGACCCTCGAAGCCACCCTGCCCCCCACAGAGACGATCACGCCCACATTGACCATCGAACCCACGCCCGTGTACGCCAAGATCAGTTCCGATTCTGGCGGCGGCGTGAACCTGCGCAAGAGCCCGAACGGCACCTACATCGCCACGCTCGACAACGGCTCGCTGGTGCAGGTGTTGCCCGACGTACAGGACGTCAGCGGTGTGACGTGGGCGCACGTCATCGCCACCAAGAACGGCCGCAAACTGGAAGGTTGGATCCTGCAATCGGTGCTGACGACGGCCACGCCCGTCCCGAACTGGGAGCCGACCGAAACCGAGACTCCCACCCCAAGCGAAACCCTCGAAGTCACCCCCGCCCCTTAAACAGAAGACAGACTTCGGAGGTCTTTCCAGCGGCTTGCATGAAAGTCGCGGGCCAGACCTCCGAAGTCTTATTATCAAACAATCCCTGGAGGATGCATGCCCATTCATTTTGGAACGGACGGCTGGCGCGCCGTCATCTCGGATAGCTTCACCTTCGACAATCTGCGCATGGTGGCGCAGGCTATCGCCGATGCGGTGGCCTCCGAATACTGGAACAAGAGCGACGACACCGACTCGAATAAAGTGGTGATCGGCTTCGACACGCGTTTCCTCTCGGACCGCTTTGCGGGCGAGGTCGGGCGTGTGCTGGCCGCCAACGGATTCAAAGTGCTGCTGAGCCAGTCGGATGCGCCGACACCCGCCATCTCGTACGCCGTCAAACATGAGAAGGCCGTGGCGGGGGTGATGATCACCGCCTCGCACAACGCGCCACGCTATAACGGCGTCAAGTTGAAGGGCGCGTTCGGCGGGTCGGCCCTACCTGAGCAGTGCCGCCGCGTAGAAGTCTACATCAACGACAACGAGGAACAGGCGCGCGGTCCCAACCTGATGGACTACGTCAAGGCGCGCGACGCGGGCCTGATCCAGAAGTTCAATCCGCTCAACGCCTACTTCGACCACCTGCGGACCCTCATCCGCACCGACATCATCGCCGAGAACCCGCAGCGCTTCGTGGTGGACGCCATGTACGGCTCGGGCCGCGGCGTGATCAAATCCTTCCTGCAAGGCACGGGCTGCGAGATCGCCGAGATCCGCGGCGAGATGAACCCCGGCTTCGGCGGCGTGCACCCCGAGCCGATTGCCAAGTACCTGGGAGCGCTGGCCTCCGCCGTCAGCTCGGGCATGGGAAACTTTGGCGTGGTGACCGACGGCGACGCGGACCGCATCGGCGCGATGGATGAACGCGGTCAGTTCGTGGACCCGCACAAGATCATGGCGCTCTCGCTGCGCTACCTGGTCGAGAAGCGCGGCATGAGCGGCGCGGTGGTGCGCACGGTCTCGACCACGCGCATGATCGACCGCCTGGCCAAGCGCTATAGCATGAAGTTATACGAGACGCCGGTCGGCTTCAATCACATCGCGGATTACATGATGCAGGAAGACGTGTTGATCGGCGGCGAGGAATCGGGCGGCATCTCGTTCAAGGGACACATCCCCGAGGGCGACGGCCCCATCATGGGCCTGCTGCTGGTGGAGATGATCGCCGAGTCGAAGAAGTCGCTGGTGGAGTTGGTGGAGGATCTGCTCGAGGATGTGGGCCCCGCCCACTACGAGCGCGTGGATCTGCGCCTGAGCCGTCCCGTGGCCAAGGCCGAGATGACGGAATTCCTCACCAAACAGGCGCCCGCCGAGATCGGCGGCCAGAAAGTGGACGAGGTCAGCCAGCGCGACGGCGTGAAGTACATCCTGGCGGACGACTCGTGGCTGCTCATCCGCCCTTCGGGGACCGAGCCCGTACTGCGCGTCTACGCCGAGGGCCGCACGCCCGAGATGGTCAAGGCCTTGATGGGTTATGGCCGCAAGGTGGCTGAGAGCGTTGTATAGAAAATAATAATAAAAAGGACGGTCACGTTCCTGTGACCGTCCTTTTTATTTATCTCAACGCGTTAGACGAACTCACCCCCAGCCACTCATAGATCTGCATGGTGGCCTTGGATTGATTGAGCGTGTAGAAGTGGATGCCCTTGACGTTGTTGTCGAGCAGGTCAAGCGCCTGGGCGGTGGCCCAATGGATACCCACCTTCTCGGCGTAGTCATCGTTCTCGGCGCGGGCCAGGGCGCGCAGCAACTTGGCGGGAAAGACCGATCCGCCCGAGAGTTCGGCCATGCGCTGCATGGACTTGCGGCTGGTGATGGGCATCAGTCCCGCCAGCACAGGCACCTTGATACCCGCCAGTTCGCAGCGCTCGCAAAAGTCGAAGAACAGGTGATTGTTGAAGAATAACTGGGTACAGATGAAGTCCGCGCCCGCGTCGACCTTGGCCTTGAGATAATCCATCTCCTTCAGGCGGTTGGGCGTCTCGGGATGTCCCTCGGGATAACCCGCCACGCCGATGCCAAAGCGGGGAAAGTTCTTTTTGATATGGGCCACCAGTTCGGTGGCATTCTTGAAACCATCCTCCATCGGCACAAAGGGACCGCTTCCGCGCGGGGGATCGCCGCGCAGGGCCATGATGTTGTGGATGCCGTTGGCCTGGTAGGTTTCGAGGATGGCGTGGATCTCGGGGATGGTCGAGCCGACGCAGGTCAGGTGCGAGATGACGGTCAGGTCGGTCTCCTGCTGGATGCGCGTGACCAGGTCATGCGTCAACTGGCGGGTGGATCCGCCCGCGCCATACGTCACGCTGACGTAGGAGGGCATCAGCGGCGTCAACTGTTCAATGGTCTGCCGCAGCGTCTCCGCGGATTCGGGCGTGCGCGGCGGGAAGAATTCGAAGCTAAAGGTGGTCTCGTGTTCTTTAAAGATCTGGCGGATGTGCATCTCTTGCTCTCTCTGTCAAACGAACGGGACAGCAGGTGACTGCTGTCCCGTGAATAGTTGGGGTCTTTCGGCAGCCGCAAGCGCCTAACGGTTTCGGACGGGTGAGGTTCGCATGCGGCGGGCGACGATGATGACGACGACCAGGATCAGGGTGGCAACGACCAGCCCGGGGATCCCATATTCGTCCGCGATGCCGCCGTCAGGCAGCTGCTTCCCCGCAGCGGGGGGCGTGACGGGATTATTCGACGCGCCTGCCACCTGGGTGAGGGCCACGGCCACAGTGGCGGTGGCGGGATTCTCGGTGGGCGGCAGCGTGGCGCTCGGTTCGACCTGGGCCAACACTGGGGTCGGGCTGGGCAACGGGGTCACGGTCGTGGTCGGGATGATCGAAGACTCGAAGGTGGCCGTCAGGGCCATGGCCATCGCGGCAGACTGGGTCCCCTGGGCGTTGGCATTCGCGCGGGCCGTCGCCTGCTGGCGCGGCAACAACACCAGGGCATAGACCGCCAGGCATCCGATGGACAGCAGCACGATCGCACCCAGCACGCCTGCCACGATCAGGAACGTGCGGTTGTTATTTTCTTCCGGGGGTGTGGCATCGAAGTTGGTTTCATCGCCTTCGTACATGGAGCACTCTCCTCTTGTTCATTGACCTTGCGGAGGATCGCATTCCGCAAGTCCATAGCCAATTATCCCACAACTTCCAGATTTACGAGAGGTACGATGACCGTCTCGCCGGTTTCCATTTTGACGTCTGCGGCCGGGGCGCGCAGTCCGCTGGGGAGCAGGGTCAGGCCGGGGCGCAGGGTGACCAGGGTGCCGATCGCGCCCACCGAGGGCGGGCGGCGCATTCGCACGGTCTGGCCGGAGGCAAAGTCTTCCACATCCAGCGGCAGGGCGGGCTCGGTGGTGACCGGCAGCGGGATGATGACCTCGGGGCGCACGCCCGTGTAGCGGTCGTACGCCTCGGCGTTGAGCGTGACCTCGCGCTTGGCATTGGTGCTCAACAGGCGGTAGGCGGCCGAGTTCATGGGCAAACTGCCGAAGCCGTCGGTGACCATGATGGGGAAGCGCATCTTGCTCGCCAGCGGCAGGAGCGAGGGGAACAGGCTCGACAGGATCAGCCCGCGCACCGACACTTCGGCCGCAGTCTGCAGGGTCTCGGCATCCTTGCACATGCCGCCGAGGATGATGCTGCCGCGCATACTCACGTCCAGGCGGGCGGAGGTGAGGACGCCGTCGGGCTTCTCGGCCAGGTTGACCATCACGCCCGTTTCGATACGCCCGTTGCCCCACACACCCTGGACAAGCGCGCCGACCGTCTTGATGACCACGCCGCGCTCGGGCAGAACCTCGACCACGTTACCGGGCAAGCCCGCCCGTAGCTGCAGGCTGGTCTCGCCCGTTTCGAGCAATACCTGTCCGCCACCCGCGGCAATGACCTTGCCCTCCTTGGGCGTGCGGACCGTCTTGGGGAACAACCCTGTGCCCACTGCCACTTCGGCGCTGGCGGGAAGGGTGTCGCCCACTTTGCAGCGCAGCAGGCGGTCCGCCGCAGGAATGGAGAGGCGCAGCGCGCCCGCCACGTCGATGAGCACGTGTTCGCGCGCCCAAGCCGCTTCGGCCACCACATCGGTGGGACCAACCTTTTGGTTGAGGCGCGCAGTCACGCGGCCCGCCACGGGCAGAAGGCGTTCGCGCATGATGGTGGTGAGAGGCAGGATGTGAATCAATGGAGCCTGCATGATTAGCCTCCCAGAGTCCAGTGCCATTTTTTGATCAGCTCGCGCCGCCGCACCGCGTCGGACGGCAGGTCGAGCGGGCGGCCGCGGCCGTCGAAGACCACGCCCAGCGCGCCGCCGGTGACGGGGATCTGTCCGCTGCGGCCGGGGCCGAAGCCCACGTCCGCGTGACCGGACGGCTGGAGGGTGAGCGTGCCGCCGTGTCCGCTGGGCAGGGGCAGGATCTCGATGGTGCCGAACTTGAGTTCGGAGCGGGCCTCGGTGCCGTCTTCGTAGGTCAGGCGGGCGCGCAGGATCTGCGCTCCATAGGCGGCCTGGACGGCGGGTGAAACCACCGTGCCCACGCTCATGAAAGCGCCCGAGTCGAGCACCTGCACCGGCAGCAGGTTGTTGCGTCCCGCCGCTGCGCCAAGGATGGGCAACAAGTTGTTCTGGTCGAGGATGACGGTCGTCACGCCGACGGGCTGGAGCGCGTCCAGCAGGAGCAGGAGACTCTGCCCAGGCGTGGGTGAATCGGACAGGGCGCCGCCGCCCGCCAGGATCGGGTCGAACAACGGGAGCAGGCGCGGGTTCAGGGATGCGGCATTGGAGGGGAAGTCCCGCCGCGCGGCCTGGATCGCCAGATGCAGACATTCGCGGGCGATGGCCTGCGAAATGGCCTGGTCCTCGCGGGTGGCGGGGATGGTGGAAGGGTACAGGGATTTCTGATACAGGTAATCGCGCAGGACGCCCACCGAGATGTCGAGCGGCGACCAGCGCAGGATATTTTCGAGGGTGGTGAGGTTGAGCAGACCGGGCAGGTTCTCGCCCAAACCAAACTGCGGATACACGCCCAGGGTGGACTTGCCCTTGAAGCCGGCCGCCACCAGCGTGCCCGACGCGCCGATGTCCACGCTGAGGATGCCCTTGGCCGAACCGTAGACGCGGCTCAGGTAACGCATCATGCGGCCGGTGGCGTAGCCCGTGGGCAGGATGTGCCCGTTCGACCAGGCATCGATCACGTCCACGCCCTTGAGCTGGCGCTTGCGGACGTTGACGAACAGGCGGGCCAGTTCGCGCGCGGCGGGGTCAAGGTCCTCGGTTTCGAGCGAGGGTCGTACGTTGGGACTAAAGTGCAGGGAGGAGGACAGCGTGCCCAGCATGGCCTTGACCTCGGCCTCCATCTTCTGGTTGCCCGCGAACAAAACAGCCGGGCGCTTCTCGGCGGGCATCAGGTAACTGGCCAGGCCGATGGGTTCGAGGATCTTTTGCAGGGAGCGCGAGGCGCCGCCGTCGGTGCCGCCCGTCACTACGACCATGTCCGGGCGCAGGGCCAGCAGCCCGTCGATGACCTCGTCCGGGCGGCGGGGATCGTTCAGGCCGATGCTGTCGACCACGCGGGCGTAGATGGTCTCGGTCAGGCGGCGGGCGGATTCGAGGGACACGTCCGCCAGCAAGCCGACGACCACCGCCTTGAGGGTCGGTCCCGCGGAGAGGGTCGCCACGAAGGCATCCACACCCGCGCCGCTGGGCTGGGACGGCGTGACCAGCGCGCGGTCCGTATCGAGGAAGACGCGCCCGGTCACATTCTGCAGATAGGTGATGGCGTTGCGCACGCCCTCGCTTACGTCCTTGAACGGAGCCTCCGCTGTGGACGGGGCGTGGCCCGCGGCCACGAAGCGGTATTGACCTTCGACCACGTCGAAGAGCACCGCGCGCGTGGTGGCCGCGCCGATGTCAACTGCCAGGAGGGAATCGCCTTCGATCAATGAGACGGGCATAGGCCTAGAAGAAGGAAGAGATGAATAGATACAACGAAGAGACGCGCTCGATCAGCGCGGTCAACGAAGCCAGCAGGACGCCCGCGAACAGCGTGCCCAGCGTCACAGCGATGAAGACCCGTCCCAGCCAGGCGAGCCATTCGATCGGGACAAAGCGCCGCGGCGATCCGTCGGCGGCGGGACGCGCGCCGAAGTGGAAATAGCTCAGGGTGGCGACCAGCGCGATCAGGATGATGATGCCGTTGCCCGCCGACTCGAGCACGTCCAGCCAGGACTGGGAGGTCTGCATGTCGAACAGGTTGATGGTGGCCCAGGTCTGCGGCAGGATCGTGCCGATCACCGCGCCGCCCACCGTCACTGCCGCGCTGACTCCCACCACGTAGGCCATGGCGGGCGACCCGAGATGGCTGGTGCGCGGCGAAATTTTCAGGAACAGGAAACCCGCCAACAGGAGCGGGAAGAAGACCAGCAGTCTGTCGGCCGGCGAGCCGTACACCAGCGGATAGATCAGGCGTGGATAGACCACCTGCCACATGGCGACCGCCGCCACGTATCCCGCCGTCACGCCGACGAAAATATATGAGCCAATGCGGAAGAGCGGATTGTCGCCCAGCAGGTAGCTGAAGATCAGCACCGTAAAGAGGAAGGCCAACGCGCCGGTGATGAGGTCGAGGTTGATGGGCATGTTATCCAGCCTTCCTGCCAGCCATGCGTTCGCGCAGACCGGCTGCCAGGCTCCACAGCGAGCCGCCCGTCAACAGGACCAGCGCCAGGATCAGGCTGAGGTTGTAGGCATCCCAGTAGCGGCGGGACAGGCCCGGGCGGTTGGCGTTGTTCTGCTCGAGCACGGCGCCATCGTACAGTCCGCTCACCAGGCCGTTGATCTGACCGGAGGCGTAGTACGGCTGGAAGAGCGGAGCGGCCTGCGCGCTGGAAACCACCAGGAACTGCGCGGACCCGCGCCGCGGCCCGGCTTGTTCGATCCAGGTGCGGCCGGTTTCGGCGCTGTCGGTGAGGACGATGATCGCCGCAAAATCCGAAAGGGACTGCACGCCCTGCAGGGTCTCGGATTGCCAGACCGGCGACGGGACCAGGTTGAACAGCGACACATCCGACGGGAAGGTCGCCGTGCGGGTCGGGTCGTTGGCGAAGGCGCGGATCGAGGTCTGGCCGCCAGGCAGGTAGCCCAGGTTCACCACACGGACGCCGGGCAGGTCGGCCAGCGGTCCGCTGAACATGCGCACCGCCAGCGCCGCGCCGGTCGGCGAGGTGGAGAGCAGCGCCAGGCGCGGATGCTGCTTGACCAGCAGGTGGTCGAGCAGCGGCGCAGCGGCGGCTTCCATTTCACCGGCCAGGGCGGGTTCGTAGTCGAAGACCACCAGCACCGGCGCGTCGGGCGGGATCACTGCATCCACCACGTTGAAGGCGGCCATCGTCTCGGCGGGACGGCCCAGCGGCATCGGGAAGATCTGTGTGCCCAGCACCAGCCCAGCGACGACCACGGCCAGCAGCAACACGCCGATGACGATCCGCAGAATTCGTTGGGAACTGACGCGAGCGCTCGTGACCATCGGTTCGGGTCGGAGTTCGGCGGCCAGCACCTGTTCGAGCAGGGCGGCCTGCGTCTGTTGTTCGTCGTCGGTCTGGAGTTTGAAGGCCAGCGGCTTGGGCTTGCTGGATGCGCCCGCGTAAACCACGGCCGGCAACACGCCGTGCAAGCCCGCCAGCGGACCTTCGGTCTCCAATGCTTCGTCGGCTTCGGCAGCCTGTCCGCTCATGGCGGCTTCCACCGGGCGCATGGCTTGCACCCAGGAGGGCAGGCTGGCCGGCGAGAGAGTCGTATCGGGTTCTTCGGACGTGGGCAGTTGGTCAGAGCCTGTGCTGGCCGAGAGCCAGTCGGGCATTTCGGTGAAGAGCGAGTCGAAGCTGCCGCTGGGAAGCGGCTCCTCGGCGGGCGGCAATCCCTCCATATCGACAGGGATCTGCTGAGGGAGGGCCGTTTCGGGGGTGGGGAACCGGGGCGCCTCGGCAGCGGGAGCCTTGCCCAGGTCCGAGAGCCAGTCCGGGGTCTCGGCAGACGAGGCCAACGCCTCGGACGGCAGGTCGGTGAAGGCGGCCGCGCCCGCCACAGTCGCGGCGGCTATCGGCGCGGCGGGCGGAATCTCCGCCCCGGCGGGTTCGTCCGATTTGACGCCCGCGCCCTTGAGCCAGTCGGGTAGATCCACGTTGAAGGCGGGTTCGGGAGCGGAAGCAGGTTCCGCCGCCGACGGCTTCTCCGCGGGCTTCGCGCCGCCCAACCAGTCGGGCATCGCAAAGTCGGACTCGGCCTGAGCGGGAGCCGCGGGCTGGTCCATGCCCCTCAGCCAGTCGGGCACCTCGAAATCAGAGGAAGCGGGAGCCGCGGCCGGCGCAGCAGGTTCGGGCTGGTCCAGCCCCTTGAGCCAATCCGCCGTGTCGAGATCGGGCATGGGAGTCTGCGTTTCGGCGGGCTCGGATGGCCCCATGCCTTTCAGCCAATCGGGCATCTCGAAATCGAGCGGGGCCGCCTCGGCAGGAGCAGGTTCGGGTTCCTGGGCTTTGAAGTCGAACGGGCCGGCGTCCACGGGCTTGGGCATCTCGACCGGCGGCGGAGGCCCAGCAGCCTCGGCTTCCATGCTCTTCAACCAGTCGGGCATGGCCGTGCTTGCGGCTGGCGCGGGCGTTTCGGGCTCCTCGCCCTTCAACCAGTCGGGGAGTTCCACATCGCCGAACGAGCCCGTGGTGGGCTTGGCGGGTTCCTCGGAGATGGATGCTTCGGATTGCAGGCCGGAAAGCCAGTCGGATTGGGTTTCTTCGGGGGAAGGCGGCAGCGGTTCGGTGAATCCGCTGAACGGACCCTTAGCAGGTTCCACTTCGGCGGGCGTAGTCTCGGCCGGGGCCGAGTCCGTTTTACGGAGCCAGTCGCCCAGTTCATCCTGACCTGTGGGCGGTTCCTGCGGCGACAGGCTGGACAGCCACGAGGGCATCTCAGCTTCGGGCTCGGGGGCAGGCGCGGGCTGGCTGGGTCCGCCCAATTCCACGCGGCGAGATTCGCCGGCTTCGGGCTGGGCCTTCTTCTTCCCGCTCCCCGCGCCGGTGATGTCCGCCAGCCAATCGGGAACCTCTTCCTCATCATCGCCGGTCTGGGAGTGCAGGCCCGCCAAAAAGTCCGAGGCAGGCGCGGCGGAAGACGGTGTCTGGAACGAGGAGGGCAACTCCTCGCTGCCGCCCGTGGACTGGTCGCCCTGACCGCGCATATCGCGCAGCCAATCGGGCAGGATCGGTTCGAGTTCGGAGGTGGTCTTGTCGCTGTGCATCTGCCCGGGCTGGATCGATCCACCCGGCTTCGAGAGGGACGCTCCGCAATTTTCGCAGAAGGCGGCATCGGCAGGATTATTCTGCCCGCAGATGGTGCATTTGACGTCAGCCATTATTTGCCCCCATACGGACGATCGAAGGCCAGCAGGACGCGCAGGCCGGTGGTCAACGCGCCGAGCGCCACGCCGATCAGGATTCCGCGCGCGCCGCCCAGAGCCAGCACTTGCGTCAGCCATGGGCGCAGGGTGTTGCCGAACAGCGCGAGTTCACCATAGGGCGGCAGCGCCAACGACCAGACCAGCACAGCCAACACGGTCAATAGGAAGGCCACGCTCATCGCGTCCACGCGGCGGCGCAACAGGCGGATGGCCGCATAGAGCAGGGTCACGCTCAGGATGGCCATGAGCGAAGCCTCGACCGGCAGGATGACCGACTCTACCACGCCCTGCATAATCGGGTGGGAGGGTCCCAGCGCCAGGCCAAGAAGGAAGGTCAACACCAGCGAGACCAGGAGCAGGGCGCTATACCCGCTGCTCTTCTCGCGGCTGCGAATCTTCTCGCCGTGGACGGTGATCAGGTTGAAGACACCGATCAAGGACGCCACGGCCAGCAGAATCCCTGCCCAACTGATGAGCAAAGCCTGCACCGGTTCGAGGGCGGGTACGAAATATCCCGCCAGCACCAGCAAGCCGAAAACAATGGCAAAGAAAGCAGACAGGAATTTCATCAGATCACCCCCAACATCTTGAGCGCGGCACCGCCCAACAGGAACAGGATCAACGCCCAGCGCAGGATGTCTTGCACGGTCAGGCTGGCGGCGTGAGACGGACCCGCACCGAGGT
Source organism: uncultured Anaerolineaceae bacterium (assembly GCA_964524485.1). Lineage (GTDB taxonomy): Bacteria > Chloroflexota > Anaerolineae > Anaerolineales > Villigracilaceae > JACPVF01. The sequence continues at coordinate 24,199 of CAZGFR010000008.1, forward strand.
ACGCACCCGCCGCGAAGAGTTCTTCCCCGATGAGCGGGTCCTGCGCGGCGGCAAACAGCACTGACTGGGCGGGCAGGTCGTCGGTGCCGCCCAGGGTCGGGACGTCGCTGCGTTCGGCGGCTTCGGTCACCAGTGCGATCTCCGGGCCGAAGTCACCCATCAACACGTTGGCGGAGACGTTCTCATCGCGCACGACCGGCATCGCGCCGGCCGCAAACGAGAAGGGCGTCGGGCCGCTCAGGCGTCCCGTAGTGGGCTGATACAAATCCTCGGCATTGGCGGCTTCGTACCCCGCCTTGAGCGTGTCCTGGGTGAGGACCGCCAGCGCAGGATCGCCCGCCGTGGCCACCGGCGGCTTATCGCTGGCGGAGGTGCGCTCGGTGAGGTACCGCAGCATGGCCAGCCCTGCCAGGGACGCGCCGCCACGCCCGCTGAGGAGTCCGCCACGGCCCAGCGAGACGTGCAGGCGGGAGCCGTCTTCCACGCTCAAGCCGATGGCACGGTAGAGACGGGTCAACGCGGGTATGGGACGCAGGGTGGGGGGCGGGGATTTGCGGCGCAGGAAGGTCAGCGCCAGCAGCAAGATCAAGGAAAGGAGGATGACCGACAACTCAACCATTGGACTGTCCATGCAGGTAGGCGGCAAATGCGCGCACTTCGGTCTCGTCTTCGAGGGCGCGGGCCAGCAGGTCCACTTGTTGATGACCAAGGAAGGAGCGCCCAAAATATAGCGCCTGGGCACCAAGCAGGGCAAGAGGCCCTCCTGCTTCGAGCACCCAGGCGGTGAAGTGATCAAGATGATAACGCTTCAGAAACGCGGCCCAATGCGGCCATTCATTCTGCGTTTGCATAGGTATGTTCAGTATAGCATAATTTTAAAGTCAGCCGTATGACGCGCGATGGTGCGCTGGTCATATTTGGGTTGCAAGTGAGTTGCAATTTAAGGAAGCGGTTCGACCCATACTCTGGCAGGTTGACGCGCGCCGATGTAAAATTGTCTAGACTTTGATACTCACCCACTCAGAGGAGGCTCGCGTGAAGCAACTGGAAGATCGCATTCTCAAGGACGGACAGATTCTCGGCAACGGCATCTTGAAAGTGGACAGCTTCGTCAACCATCAGGTGGACCCGCTCTTGATGGACGCCTGCGGGCGTGAGTTCGCCAAGCGCTTCGCCACGCTCGGCGCGACCAAGGTGCTGACCGCCGAGATCTCGGGCATCGCTCCCGCCGTGACGACCGCCATCCACCTCGGCCTGCCCGTGGTCTATGCGCGCAAGACCAAACCGGTCACCATGCCCGACCAGGTCTACCTGACCCTGGCCCCGTCCCATACGAAAGGCCGCATGGTGGAGCTGATCGTCTCGCCCGAATACCTGGCTCACAGCGAGAAGGTGTTGATCATCGACGACTTCCTCGCCTCGGGCGCGACCATCCTTGGATTGGTGCGGCTGGCCGAAGCGGCGGGCTCGAAGATCGTCGGCATCGGCGCGTTGATCGAGAAGCTCTTCGAGGGCGGACGCGATGCGCTCAAGCCGTTGGGCGTGCCGGTCGAGTCGCTGGCCTGTATCACCTCGCTGGATGACGGCAAGATCATATTCGGGGAACCGTCATAACCGGCGGGGCGGCAGGTTGAAGAGGACATGGCTGTGGCATCCGTGGATTCGGGCCATCATTGGCTGGGTGTTTGAGCACATGAGTTTTGCGATTCCGGTAAAGCGCTTGCGCGAGACAGGAACCTTGATGGCGTTCCGTCATCCGCAGCCTGCCTATCCGTTCCACGTGCTGTTATTGCCGAAGAAGTCTGTGAGCAGCCTCGCTGATCTTGACCCCTCTGACACAGCTTTTCTCACCGACCTATACACCGCTGTACAAAGCCTGGTTCAGGAATATCAACTCCCCGCCTACCGACTCATCGTCAACGGCGGGGAGTTTCAAGATTTCCCGCAGTTGCATTTCCATTTGATATCGACGGTAGGGGCACGGCCAGCCCCGCAAGGGCCTTGACCGTTTGCCAACCTGCCGTGCCCTTACAGGACCCACATGGATTCCATTGCCATTCTCGATTTCGGTTCTCAATACGCTCAGATTATCGCGCGGCGTGTGCGCGAGGCGCAAGTCTACTGCGAGTTATTCCCGTGGGATGCGCCGCAGGAAAAGATCATGTCCATTCAACCGAAGGGATTCATCCTCTCGGGCGGACCGCGCTCTGTATATGAAGAAGGCGCGCCTACTATTCAGAAATTCATCCTCGACTCGGGGCTGCCCATCCTCGGCATTTGCTACGGGATGCAGGCGCTGACCCATGCACTCGGCGGACAGGTCGATTCGTCTGCGGAGCGCGAGTACGGTCCCGCCGAGATTCAGACCCTGATCCCAGGCACCATGCTGGATGTGCTCTCCAGGGTGTGGATGTCGCACGGCGACCGCATCACGCGCATGCCTGAGGGCTTCATCGCGCTGGCAAAGTCGGGTAACAGTCCGTATGCGGCGATGGGAGACATGCGGCGCAAATACTTCGGCGTGCAGTTCCACCCCGAAGTGCATCACACGCCCAACGGAGCGCAACTGCTTCAGCATTTCGCTGTGGACATTTGCGGAGCCAGGCCTGAATGGACGCCTGCTTCCATTATTGACGAAGCAGTGACGCGCATCCGCGCGCAGGTGGGGAACGAGCGCGTGTTGGCAGCGGTCAGCGGCGGCGTGGATTCGTCTGTGGCGGCAGCGCTGGTGCACAAGGCCATCGGGGATCAACTGGTGGCCGTTTTCGTGGATACGGGCTTGATGCGCCAGGGCGAGGGTGAGCAGGTAGTGACAGCCTTCCGCGAACACCTGCACGCGGAGTTGATTGCCGTGGACGCAGCCGATGAGTATTTCGCCGCCTTGCACGGCGTGACCGACCCCGAGCAGAAGCGCAAGATCGTGGGCGAAAAGTTCATCCGCATCTTCGAGGAACAGGCCAAACAGCTTGGCCAGCCGCGCTTTCTCGTGCAAGGGACCATCTACCCGGACGTGGTCGAATCGTCCGCGCCTGACCGCGACAAAGCGCAGAAGATCAAGTCGCATCACAACGTGGGCGGATTGCCCGAGGACATGCAGTTCGAGTTGGTCGAGCCGTTGCGCTACCTGTTCAAGGATGAGGTCCGCGCGGTCGGGGAAGCGCTTGGGCTGGCGGAAAGCATGGTTTGGCGGCAGCCGTTCCCGGGTCCAGGACTGACGGTGCGGTGTCTCGGGGAGGTGACGCCCGAGCGGGTGTCCCGTCTGCGGGCGGCGGATGCCATCCTGATCGAAGAATTATCGAAGGCGGGCTTCCTCGGCAAGGGCGCGGAAACGTCGCAGGCTTTCGTCGTGCTGCTGCCCGTGCGCTCGGTGGGCGTGATGGGCGACCAGCGCACCTACCAGGAGGCGGCCGCCATCCGCGCGGTGGTGACCGATGATTTCATGACCGCCGACTGGGCGCGTCTGCCGCACGACCTGCTGGCGCGGGTGGCCAACCGCATCGTCAATGAAGTGGATGGCATCAACCGCGTGGTCTACGACATTACCAGCAAACCGCCTGCAACCATCGAGTGGGAATAGCGTAAGTGAAGTGGTTGCGCGACTTCGGCTCGCGCGAATTTTCGGAAGGAGTTACACATGAAATTCGATTTTGGCGAAGTCTTGAGTCGCGCCTGGCAGATCACCTGGAAATACAAGGTGTTGTGGATCTTCGGCATTTTGTCGGGCTGTGGCCGCGGGGGTGGCTCGGGGAGCGGCAGTTCCAACAGCGGAAACGGCAACTGGGATGGAAATACACCCTCCTTCTTCCAAGACTGGGAACGGGGATTTGAGCAGGCGGGGCAGTGGATGATCCACAACTGGTGGATCTTCATCCTGATCGGCCTGGTTTTCCTGGTGCTGATCGTCCTGACCATCTTCCTCGGGAACATCGGCCGTATCGGCCTGATCCGCGGCACCCTGCAGGCGGAGAGCGGCGCGGAGCAGTTGACCTTCGGCGAACTGTTCAGCGGCAGCCTGCCCTACTTCTGGCGTGTGTTCGGCTTGTCGTTCCTCATCGGCCTGATCTTCTTTGTCGTCATGATCCCCTTCGTTCTGATCGGCATCCTGACGGCAGGTGTAGGCTTCCTGTGCCTGCTACCGCTGATCTGCATCCTCATCCCGGTCTCGATTGTCGTGGGGTTGGTGCTCGAACTGGCGAACGTGGCCATCGTGCGCGACAATGCGGGCATGTGGGAAGGCTTCCAGCGCGGCTGGGACATGGCCCGCAACAACCTCGGCCCGGTCCTCGGCATGGCGGTCATCCTGTTCGTGATCGGTCTGGGCGTGAGCCTGGTGATTGCCATCCCGCTGCTGATCGTCCTGTTCCCGACCATGATCGCCTTCTTCGCGGGCAACGGGCAGAACATGACACCTCTCATCATCGGCGGATTGTGCTTCGTGGCCTACCTGCCGGTCTCCATCCTGGCGAGCGGAATCCTGTACACCTATATCGGTTCCGCGTGGACGCTGACCTACCTGCGGCTGACGCCCGCTGCGGCGGCCCCGCTGGAGAGCAACGCTCCCATCCTGGCCGACGAACCGCAAGCCTGACCTGGCATCCCGCCTGTGGAAATTCCACAGGCGGGATTTTCTTTTTCGGGCGGGGAATCGCAGGGGGAACGCTGTGGACGAAAATCGGCGGGTCGTGTATGATAATGCGGACAGACCATCACCGGGAGGATCCCGCATGATCGACCTCAACGAACTGATCAACCGCATCTGGAAGATTACCTGGAAGCATAAAATCCTGTGGGGGGCGGGGTTTCTGACGCTTTTGGTTACTTTCCTGTTCATCCCGCTCATGTTCGTGCCGGTCTTCCTGTTTTTGGGTTCCAACGATGCATACCGCATGCTGAACGAAGTCTGGCCGTGGGTATTGATGCTGTGCGGGTTCGTGTTCTTCATCGCGGCCAGTTATGCGATCAGTTCGATCATGCGCCCGGCCCTGGTGCTGGGCGCATTGAAAGCGGAGCGCGGCGCGGAAAAACTCTCCGCCGGCGAACTCCTGCGTGAGGCAGCAGTCTACTTCTGGCGTTTCCTGGGCCTGATGCTCTTGTTCTTCGTGACCTTCATGGCGGTGTATGCCGTCATCATGGGGATTCAGATGGTCGCTTCCATGCTGACCCTAGGATTGGCCAGCATGTGCATGGTACCGCTTTCGTTCCTTATGTATCCCCTGATATATGCCGCCATGGCGGTCATGGAACTGGCCGAGGCGTCCATGGTCGTGGATGGGCTGGGCGTGATGGAGGCGCTGCGCCGCGCATGGGACCTCGTCCTCAAGAACAAGATGTCCGTTCTGCTCGTGGCGCTCATTCTGTATGTCGGACTGGCCCTCCTCAGTTCTTTCATTACCGTTCCAGTCTTCATGCCCATCGGTTTCCTGCCGATGCTCATCATCGAAGATATCCTGCCGCGCAATTTTCTGTGGATCTTCGGGCTGGGATACCTGGTGGCGATTCCGATCGTAGCCTTTGTGCAGGGCATCGTCCTGGCGATGATGAAGATCGGCTGGACCCTGACCTACCTGCGCCTGTCTCCCCCAGCGGCCAGCAACGCGCCGGTCTTTGCAGAGGAAAATGCGTAGGCTGTTCGGATCGGTCGTCGCCTTCAGCCTGCTGGTCGGCTCGTTCATCGGCGCGCAGGCTCAGGGTCAGGCGCGCGCGGATCTGTATCCGCCGGACGCCTCGGCCTTCCCGACCATTTCCGCGCAACTGGACGTGTTCGACGCGACGGGCGTCTTCGTCTCGGGACTCCAGCCCGGGGCAGTCACCGTCATGGAAGACGGCCAGCCCCACCCGGTCGATTCGCTGACCGAGCAGGCGCTGCCCCTGCAGCTCGTGATCGCCGTCAACCCCGGGCCGCCGCTGGATGTGCGCGACGGGCAGGGCATCTCCCGCTTCCAGCGGCTGACCCAGATTCTGGGCGGATGGGCGCAGACGCGTCCCGCCGACCCGGCCGACGACGTCAGCCTGGTCAGCCTGAGCGGACCCGTCATCAGCCACGCCTCCCCCACCGATTTCATCAACAGCCTGACGACCTTCCAACCCGACTTCCGCGCCAGCGTGCCGAACCTGCAATCGCTGGCGCTCGCCATCGACACGGTCAGCGCGCCCACGCCGCGGCCCGGCATGAAACGCGCCATCCTGTTCATCACGCCGCACATGGACGATCCCGCCATCGCCTCGGGCCTCCAGCCGTTGGTGGAGCGCGCGGCGCAGAACAACATCCGCGTCTTCGTCTGGTTCGTGGACCTGGAGACCTACTTCGCCACCACCAGCGCAGCGGCCTTCAACAACCTGGCCCTGCAAACCGGCGGAAGCCTGTTTGCCTATTCGGGCGTACAGCAGTTCCCTGACCCCGAAGCCTATTTCGCGCCTTTGCGACGCATCTACAACTTCAAGTACACCTCGGCCCTCGTCACCGGCGGCGACCATACCCTCAAGGTGGATGTGACGCTGCCCTCGGGCGGAGTCTCCTCGCAGGAGCAGACCTTCGCCCTCAACATCCAGCCGCCGAACCCGATCCTGGTCTCGCCGCCGCCGCAGATCACGCGCCAGGCCCCGGCCGACGACCCGTACAACGCGAAGCGGCTCGAACCCGCCGAGCAGCCGCTGCAGATCATCGTCGAATTCCCCGATGGGATGAAGCGTTCGCTCGTGCGCAGCACGCTCTATGTGGACGGTCAGATCGCAGACGAGAACACCGCCGCTCCCTTCGACGCCTTCACCTGGGACCTGACGGGCTATGACCGCAGCGGAGAGCACCAGCTCATGGTCGAGGTGGTCGATTCGCTCGGGCTGAGCAAATCGACCTTGAGCGTGCCGGTCACGGTGACGGTCATCCAACCTCCGACGGGCATCCGCGCCTTCTTTAGAAGATATATTCAACCCATCACGATCGGTGCAGTGGGACTGGCGGGGCTGATCCTGCTCTTCATCCTGTTGACCGGGCGGCTGCGCATCCCGTCGATGAAGGCGCGGCGCGCGGCGCGGAAGGCCAGCTTCGATCCGCTCACCCAACCCGTGCAGATTCCGGTCGAGATCCCGCAGCCCGCTGAGGCGGACAAGGCGAAGAAGCGCCGCACCTGGTCGCTGGGGACTCCCAAGGCCCAGGCCGTGGACGCGCCAGCCTCCCTCGTCCCGCTGACTCCGGATGGGCAACCTGCCACCGGCAACCCGATCCCTCTGGCGGAAAAAGAGACCACCTTCGGCACGGACCCCGTGCAGTCCAGCTACGTGTTGGACGAGCCGTCCATCTCGCCGCTGCATGCCCGCCTCAAGCAGACCGAAGACGGCGGTTTCCTCCTGGCGGACGTCGGCTCGGTGGCGGGCACCTGGATCAACTACGAACCCGTCCCCCGAGAGGGTCATCGGCTCGAACATGGGGATGTGGTACACTTCGGACAATTGATGTATCGCTTTCAACTACGTACGCCTCCGCCGCCAAGCCAGCCGAAGGTGACGCCTGAAAAGCCCGCTGAATGATTCGTTCCTCCAACGCCCACATGCACGTCGCTGCCCTCAGCCATCCCGGCATGAGCGGCAAGAATAACGAGGATCGCTTTGCGGTTTCATCGTTCACGATCAGCGCGGACGATCCCCGGCCTGTACTGTTTGCCGTGGTGGCCGATGGGATCGGCGGACACCGTGCGGGCGAAGTCGCGGCGGAGTTGGCGGTCAATTACATCAGTCAGGGGGTGGGTGAAAGCAACGGCAAGAAACCCCTCAAGATCCTGGAGACCGCCATCCACGATGCCAGCCAGGCCATCGCCTCGCATTCCGCCAGCAAGACCGAGCAGGAAGGCATGGGCGCCACCTGCGCCTGCGCGTGGATCGTGGACCACAGCCTGTACATCTCCCACGTGGGCGATTCGCGCATCTACCTGGTGCGCGGGATGCAGATCCGCCGTCTGACCGTGGACCATACCTGGGTCCAGGAAGCCATCGAGAAGGGCATCATCAGCCCCGAGCAGGCCCGCGAGCATCCCAACGTGCACGTCATCCGCCGTTATCTTGGCTCGGTCCACCTGCCCGACGTGGACTTCCGCATGTATCTGGAGGATGGCGAGGATGAGGAAGAGGCGCTTGGCAACCAGGGCTACGAGATGGAACCCGGCGACGTGCTGTTGCTGTGCAGCGACGGGTTGACCGACCTGGTTTGGGATGACGAGATCCTGCAGATCATGCGCTCGAAGAGCAGCGTGCGCGCCGCCGCCGAAGCCCTGGTGGATACGGCCAACCAGCGCGGCGGCCACGACAACATCACCGTGGTGTTGATCGCCGTCCCACGTTCGAGCAAGCCCAATAAAAAGAAAGGCTTCCTCGATTGGTTGTTCGGAGAAGAATGAGACCCTGCAAATTGCAGGGTCTCTTGTTTTCTCAGGCGCGTTCGAGCGCGAACTTGTGTTTTCCGATGCGGTAGTTGCCGTTGTGCAGCAGGACCTTGTCCAGCAGCACCTCGGGCACATCCACGAACGAGAAGGTGTCCTCGATGCGGATCTTGCCGATGGCCGACCCGGGGATCTCGGCCTGATATGCGATGGTACCGACGATATCGTTCGGACGCACTCCGTGGAGCTTGCCCTTGCCCATGCGCAAACGGATCATGCCTTCCTCATGCGACTGGCGCCCGTTGCCGCGGGAGGTGCGGCGCTCAGGCCGTTCTCCACGCTCGAAACGGGAGCCGCGTTCGCTGCGCTCGCCACGCTCGCCGCGCGAGAATCCGCGCTCGGACCTGAAGGCGGGTTTCTCGGCCACTTCGGCGACGTTCGCCACGGGACGCTGTTTCTCGCCTGCGCGCGCCAACTTGAGAGCGGCGGCCGCCACTTCGATGATGTCATGGCCTTCGGCGACCAACTGCTCGACCATCTCGCGTTCGCGCTGATAGCGTCCGCGGCCCAGCCAGACCTTCATCAGGTCGATGACCTTCTGCTCGCGGCGCGCGCGGATGTCATCCGCGGTGGGCAGCTTACCGAGGGTCAATGGCTGTTTGGTGAAGGCTTCGATGTCGCGCAGACGGCGCTTCTCGCGCGGGTTGAAGAGCGAGATGGCGATGCCTGTCTTTCCAGCACGGCCCGTGCGTCCGATGCGATGCACGTAGACTTCGGGGTCGTCAGGGAGTTGGTAGTTGATGACGTGCGAGATGTCGTCGATGTCGAGGCCGCGGGCAGCCACGTCGGTGGCGACCAATACCTTGATCTGATTCTCGCGGAAGCGGCCGAGGATGCGTTCGCGGGCATTCTGCTCAAGGTCGCCGTTGAGGGCCTCGGCGGGGAAGCCGCGCTGGGTCAACTCGCTGGCCAGCAGGCTGGTTTCGGCGCGGGTGCGGGCGAAGATCAGGGTACTGGTGGCGTCTTCGATCTCGAGCAGGTTCATGACCGCGTGGAGTTTGTCCGACTCGTGCAGGAAGTAGTAGCGCTGCTCGATGGCGGCCACGGTCATCGTGTTACGTTTAACGGTGACAGACTGGGGGTCCCGCATAAAGCGCTCGGCCAGTTTGCGGATTCGGACGGGCAAGGTCGCGCTGAAGAGCGCGGTCTGGCGTCCCTCGGGAGTGGCAGCCAGGATGGTCTCGACGTCTTCAATGAAGCCCATGTTGAGCATCTCGTCGGCTTCGTCGAGCACCACGGTCTTGACGGCGCTCAGGTCGAGGACCTCGCGCTCCATCAGGTCAATCAGACGGCCCGGGGTGCCGACGATGACGTCGACGCCGCGGCGCAGGCTGTTGATCTGCGGCGCGTAGGGCTGTCCGCCATACACGGCCAGGATGCGCACGCGCATGTGCTTGCCATATTCGTTCATGGCATCCGCGACCTGCAAGGCCAGTTCGCGCGTGGGCGCAAGGATCAGGGCCTGCGGCAGGCGGTTATGTTCGAAGTTGTGAAGGATGGGGAAGGCGAAGGCAGCGGTCTTGCCGGTGCCGGTCTGGGCCTGGCCGATCACGTCCACGCCGGTCAGCATGAGGGGGATCATGCCTTCCTGGATGGGCGTGGGCTCGGCATAGCCAAGTTCAGTAATGGCCTGCATCAGCTCGGGACGCAGGTTCAGGGAGGTAAATTCGGTTGTCATCAGATTCCTTTTGATGTCATTGCGAGGGCGAGGCCCAAAGCGATCCTCTGGTATTTTGAGGTTGCTTCGCTTCGCTCGCAACGACGTAAATGCGGGCTGTTCTGATGACTCCGTCCAACGTTCCTGTTACCACGGCTCGCCTTTGCAGGTCCGCCGTCCCAACAAAAAAGCCCGACTGTTTCGCCGGGCGATCATTCAGAGTGACCAAAACAATTCCCAGAAAGTGGCGCCCTTTTCAGGGCTGCGAGAGTATAACACAGTTTTGCGCGGTTTTTAGGCGGATTTTGGCGCGGGCCGACGGCGCGGGGCAACCGCTTCCCTTGAAACGCGGTAGAATGAAGACTTGCCACTTTTGCGGCATGAATTCGTAGAGAACTGAAAGATTCCATTTCCCTTTATGAGCGATCTCTTTCTAGCCAACCAGGTCCAGCCCTTCGGGGTGTGGACCTACCTTTTGCTCGCCCTCCTCGTCGCTGTGGAGGGACCGGTCATCACCCTGGCAGGCGCCGTCGCCTCCTCGGCAGGATACCTGAACCCCTATCTCGTGTTCCTCTCGGCCAGCGCCGGCAATCTGACTGCCGACGTCCTATGGTACAGCCTGGGATATCTCGGCAAACGGGAGTGGCTGCTCCACTATGGGCGCTGGTTCGGGATCACGGAAGCCATGCTCGACCGCATCCACCAGGATATCCACGACCACATCCGGAAGATCCTGTTCACAGCCAAGATGACGCTTGGCTTCGTGATCCCCACCCTCGTGGCGGCGGGACTGTCCAGGGTCCCGTTCAAGCGCTGGTTCGGATTCCTCTTCCTGGCCGAGTGCCTGTGGACGGGGACGCTGGTGGTGGTGGGACATTCCTTCGGCCAGTACGTCCAGACCCTGGAGCGGGACCTGAAGTGGATCTCGCTGGGCGGGGCGGCGTTCTTCGTGGTGGGCATCATCGCATACATCGCCTATCGCCACTCGCAACAGACAAAAAATGAGTAAGCCATGCGCATTCTGATCGCCACACAGACCTTTTCGAACGGCAACGGACAGGCCAGTTTCGTCATCCGCCTGGCGGAGAATTTGGCGCACATCGGACATCAGGTGATGGTGGTGACACCCTCCGAGCGCGAACGGGCCTACTCAGCCACAGTCAACGGCGTGCAGGTGGAGAAGGTGGCCTCCCTGCACATGTCCATTCTGCATCCCGCCATCTACCTCTCGGCGCCGTCGGCGCGGACCGTCCGCCGCCTCTTCGACCAGTTCCAGCCCGAGATCGTCCACATCCAGGATCACTACTTCGTGAGTCAGGGTGTGTTGCGGGAGGCGCTGCGACGGGGCATCCCCGCCGTGGGGACGAATCATTTCCTGCCGCAAAATATCCTGCCCTTCCTGCGGAAGTTTCCCACGTTGCAGGACCTGATCGCCCGTCCGCTGTGGGCCATGATGCTGGCGGTCTTCAACCGACTGGACGTGGCCACCGCCCCATCGGAGACCGCCGTGGAGATTCTGCAGGGACAGAAGATCCGCGTGCCGACCTACGCCATCTCGAACGGCGTGGACGTGCAGCGCTTCCGCCCCGACCCGGGCGTGGACCGTCTGGGCGTGCGCCGCAAATATTCCATCGCCCCCGACCGCAGCATCTTCCTTTACGTGGGCCGCATCGACGGCGAGAAGCGGCTGGACGTGTTGCTGCAAGCCGCCTCACGCTTGCAGCGTGACGACTTCCAGGTGGCCATTGTCGGCTTTGGCTTGCAGGAGCAGGCGCTCCGTCAGCAGGCCCGCAGCCTGGGCCTGAACGGACACGTGACCTTCGTGGGCTACGTCCCGCCCGAGGACCTGCCCGCCCTATACAACAGCGCCGATGTGTTCGTGATGCCCAGCCCCGAGGAATTGCAGAGCATCGCCACGCTCGAAGCGTTGGCCTGCGGAAAACCCGTCCTGGCCGCGGACGCGCGCGCCCTGCCCGAGCTGGTCCAGCCTGGCGTGAACGGATACCTCTTCCGCCCCGTGGACTCGGCCAGCACCGCCGAAGTCATGGCGAAGATGCTCGACTGCCACGAACAGTGGAAGTCCATGGGGCGTTCGGGCGCGGAAAGCGTCCAGCGTCACAGCCTGGAACGCTCGATCCAAAGTTACGAGCAGTTGTATCGATCCGTGCTGGAGAAGAAAATTTCTCGCAAAGTGGAATAACGAAAAGAGCAGGAATTCCCTGCTCTTTTTATTTCTGGCGGTGGTTTATAATTCCTCCCAATGGACGCAAAAACCATATCCGTGCTTGAATATCCCAAGATCCTGGCCCGCCTGGCGGGTTTCTGTGATTTCTCCGCTTCGATGGAACTGGCGCGCGCGCTGGAACCGACCACTTCCTTCGACCTGGCGGTCGCCCGCCTGAGCGAGACCAGCGAGGCGCGCAAACTGCTCTCGATCCAGGACCTGGGCATCGGCGGCGCGCACGACATCCGCCCTGCGGCCGACCTGGCAGCCCGCGGCGGCGTGCTCGACCCGCAGCAATTGCTGGACGTCAAAGCCACGCTCATCTCCTGCCGCGAGTTGAAGAAGGCGCTCGAACGCAAAACGGACCTCTATCCGCGCCTGGCGGAGATCGCGCTCGGCCTGCCCGATTCGTTCGGCATCGTCGACGCCATCTCGCGCATCCTCTCGGAGCGCGGCGAGGTGCTGGATTCCGCCTCCGAAAAGCTGGCCCGCCTGCGGCGCGAGGTGAAGATCGCGCGCGACCGGTTGATGTCGCGCCTGCAACGTTACCTGAGCGAGTCCGCGTCCAAGCTGCAGGAACAGATCATCACCCAGCGCGACGGGCGCTACGTCATCCCGTTGCGCGCGGAATTCAAGGGCCAGATCAAGGCCGTCATCCACGACCAATCATCCAGCGGGGCCACGCTCTTCGTCGAGCCGCTGCCCGTGGTGGAGTTGAACAACGCCGTCCGCGAGTTGGAATTACAGGAACGCGACGAGGAACGCCGCATCCTGGCCGAGGTCTCGGCGTTGGTCGGCGCACACCGCGACGAACTGACCTACGGCGTGGAAAACCTGGCCGTGCTCGATCTCGTGTTTGCCAAGGCGAAATACGCGGAAGAATTGCGGGCCAGTGAGCCGATCTTAAAGAAAGAGGAAAGAGGAAAGACGAAAGATGAAACTCAGCCTTCATCCTTCATCTTTCAGATTTCCAGGGCCCGCCACCCGCTGCTTGATCCCCAAACCGTCGTCCCCATCGACTTCAACCCGCGCCCGGGCACGCGCGCCGTGGTCATCACGGGACCCAACACGGGCGGCAAGACCGTCTCGCTCAAGACGGTCGGCTTGCTGGTGCTGATGGCCCAAAGCGGGATGCACATCCCTGCCGAGAGCGGCTCCGAGCTGCCCTTCTTCCATTCGGTATGGGCCGACATCGGCGACGAGCAATCCATCGAGCAGTCGCTCAGCACCTTCAGCGGTCACATCACCAACATCATCCGCATCCTCAAAAAGGCTGACCACCGCTCGCTGGTCATCTTCGACGAGCTGGGCGCGGGCACCGACCCACAGGAAGGCGCAGCCCTGGCGCGCGCCATCCTCAACCATCTGCTCGAACGCGGCATCACCTCACTGATCGCCACGCACTACCCCGAGCTCAAGGCCTTCGCGCACTCGACCGAGGGTGTGGTCAACGCCTCGCTGGAATTCGACATCGCGACGCTGCGCCCGACTTACAAGCTGACCATCGGCCTGCCGGGCCGCTCCAACGCCCTGCTCATCGCCCAGCGTCTGGGCCTGGACCCCGAGATCGTCTCCGCCGCAAAAGGCGACATCAACCCCGACAACATCCGCGCCGACAAGCTGCTCGACGACATCCGCAAGGAACGCAACCGCACCTCGCGCGAACGCGAGAAGCTGGAGAAAGCCCGCGCCCGTTTCGAAACACAGACCAGGGAACTCGAGTCCCGCCTCGAAAAGATCGAGGACGAGCGTCGCGAGGTGCTGGCCAAGGCGCGCGCCGAAGGTGAACTCGAAGTGGCTGTGCTCAAGCGCAACATCGACTCGCTCAAGTCGCAGTTGAAGAAGGCCCGCCAGCCGCTGGAGGCCATCCAGAAGGTCGAGGAGAGGATCGAGAAGATCGAGGAGAAGGTCGAAGCGCCCGTCGAGCGGAGACCGAAGACCGTAGACGGTGGACCGTCCACGGTCAACCGTCCATTGTCCCTCGGTGAGAAGGTTGTGGTAGGTTCACTAAATGCCGAGGGCGTGGTGACCGCTTTGGGCGAGGCAGATGCCGAAGTCCAGATCGGCAGCGTGCGGCTGCGGGCGAAACTGTCGGACCTGTCGCGCAAGTCGGGCGAGCCCGTCGAAGAGGCGCCCAAGGTCAAGGTGCGAGAGGCGGCGTCCACGTTGGCCCGCGCCTCGTCCTCGCCCGGCATCGAACTCGATCTGCGCGGACAGATGGCCGACGATGCGCTCGACAAGCTCGACCGTTATCTCGAACAAGCCTACCTGACGGGCCTGCTGTGGGTGCGCATCATCCACGGCAAGGGCACGGGCAAACTGCGCCAAGCCGTGCGCGACATGCTGCGCGGACATGCCTACGTCTCTTCCTATGAAGAAGGCGGCGACAAGGAAGGCGGCGCGGGCGTGACCGTGGCCAAACTGAAGACCTCGTAACGAAGGAGTGACTCATGACCCTCGACGAAGCCATTCAAAAAATAACAGGCATCGTGAAAACCGCCAGCGCCAGCGCGGAGATCAAAGCCGTGAAGATGTCGGATGAAGAAGCGCGGCTGTCGGTATATGCCCCCACGGGTGACATCCAGAAGATCAAGGATGCGACCTTCCAGCCCGCCATCGATCTACTCAACGCGGACGGGCTGGACATCCAGGTCTTCGTCTACGACAAGGACGCGCCGCCGTTGAAGGGGTAGCAGAAAAGCAAGGAAAGAAAAAGGACTCTGCCAGTTGCAGAGTCCTTTTGTTTAGGAGGGAAGTTGGTCGCGCTGGGCGAAGTAGTCCTTGACCGCGCCCAGGCCGAGGGTCAGGGTCAGGATAATGATGTCCAGGAGGAACAGGCCGATCAGCAGGTAGAGCACCCACCAGAGCGGCGGGACCTCATAATCGAAGCGATCCTGCCCGCTGTGCAGCAGACTCTTGAGATCATTGGTCTGGATCGAGACGGGATTGCGGTCGGTGTAGACCTCATTTAACGGGACCTGGCGGCCGTCCGAGGTGATGAACTCGGTGCGGTAACTGCACCCGTCGGAGCAGCCGTCGTCCACGAGGGCGGCATCCACGACGTGGTCGATCTCCTTGCTGAAGGTGGGGAACCTGCCGAGCAGCAAGGTCTGGTGCTGACAGTCATAGGTCTGGTCGGCCTGACGGTCGCAATGGATCTGGATGCCGTTCATGAAGATCAGCGTGAAGAGCAGGAAGAACAGGACGCTGCCAGCCAGGGCTGCGAGATAGATCAGAAGTTTTTTCAGCATGGTTATTCGACTCCTTGAAATGACTTCCATTCTTTTACAAACTTTAAAATGCGCGGACGGATGTAGAAGGCGTCGGGGTCGGCCACGGCGCGGCGGGCCTTAATCAACTCCATCGCAGAGAGGGCGTCCATGCCCTGGGCGATCAGGATGCAGGCGCCCATCGCCACGCTGCGATGCCTGCCATAGGCGCAATGGCTGTAGACCTTGCCGCCCGCGCGGACCGTCTCGAGCGCGGCCTGCGCCCCGTGCATCAGGCTGTGCATGGAGATGGGGAAGAACGGGCTGTCAATGGAACGCAGCCAGAGCAGGCGCAGCGGACTCGGCGCGGGGTCAGGCTCGGGGCCGCGGCTGAAGCGCATGTTGATGATCAGCCGCACGCCCAGGCTCCGCAATTGGTCGTAATCCGCAGCGAGGGGCGTGTTGCCGATGAAGAGGTCGTCGGTGATCTGGGAAAAATTCATGGCGCGAATGGTATCACATCGGGTCTTTTCTGAAAGGGGATTTTTGTGCTACAGTAGAGGCATCTCCACGCAAACGAGGGAAGGGGAGGGAGTCGCGAAGCAATGACATTTGAGAAATTGAGTAATTGGTAGGGGCGACCCGGCAGGCCGCCTCTACATTTTTATGCTAGACTCTGCCCATGGAAATCCTCCCCACCCACCTCGACCCCCACAGCCAAGAATTCGGACAGAACGCCGCGCATCACCGCGCGCTGGCGAAGGAACTGAAAGAGCGGCTGGCCCGCGTCCGCCAGGGCGGCGGCGAGAAGTACCGCAAGCGTCACGAGGAACAGGGCAAGCTGTTCGTGCGCGAGCGCATCGAACGTCTGCTCGACCCGGGCTCGCCCTTCCTGGAACTCTCGGCGCTGGCGGCCTGGGATCTGTACGAGGACCGACGCAGCAACGGCGAAGACCAGGCCGCTCCCGCCGCGGGGGTGGTCACAGGCATCGGGCGTGTCTCGGGCCGCGAGGTGCTGATCGTGGCCAACGATGCCACGGTCAAGGGCGGATCGTACTTTCCGATGACGGTCAAGAAACACCTACGCGCCCAGCAGATCGCCGAGGAGAACGGCCTGCCCTGCCTGTACCTGGTCGACTCGGGCGGGGCCTTCCTGCCGCTGCAGGATGAGGTCTTCCCCGACGTCAATCACTTCGGGCGCATCTTCTACAACCAGGCGCGCATGTCCGCGAAGAAGATCCCGCAGATCGCGGCGGTGATGGGCAGTTGCACCGCGGGCGGGGCCTACGTCCCAGCCATGAGCGACGAGGCAGTCATCGTCAAGGGCACGGGGACCATCTTCCTGGGCGGCCCGCCGCTGGTCAAGGCAGCCACGGGCGAGGACGTCAGCGCTGAAGAGTTGGGCGGTGCGGACGTCCACACGCGGCTGTCGGGCGTGGCCGACCACTTCGCCGAAGACGACGAGCACGCCATCGAGATATTGAGGGAGATCGTGGAGACACTCCCCGAAGGACCGTGGGCTGTGGACGGAGGACGGTCCACCCCCGAGGAGCCGCTCTACCCCCCGGAGGAAATCTACGGCGTCCTGCCGCGCAGCTTCCGCGAGGCGTACGACGTGCGCGAGATCATCGCCCGCCTGGTGGACGGCAGCCGCTTCCGCGAGTTCAAGGCGCGCTACGGAACGACACTGGTGTGCGGGTTCGCGCGCATCCACGGATTCCCCGTGGGCATCATCGCTAACAACGGCGTGCTGTTCAGCCAGTCCGCGCTCAAGGCAACGCACTTCATTGAACTGTGCGACCAGCGCGGCATCCCGCTGGTGTTCCTGCAAAACATCACCGGCTTCATGGTGGGACGCGAATACGAGGCGGGCGGCATCGCGCGCGACGGCGCCAAGATGGTCCACGCGGTGGCCAACACGCGCGTCCCCAAGCTGACGGTGGTCATCGGCGGCTCGTTCGGCGCGGGCAACTACGCCATGAGCGGCCGCGCCTACGGCTCGCGCTTCCTGTGGATGTGGCCCAACGCGCGCATCTCCGTCATGGGCGGGGAACAGGCTGCCAACGTGCTGCTGACCATCAAGCAGGATCAACTGGCCCGCGAAGGCAAGCCCGCCCTGACTCCCGCCGAAGCCGATGAGTTCAAACGTCCCATCCTCGAAAAATACGAGAATGAAGGCAACCCCTACCACTCCACCGCGCGCCTGTGGGACGATGGCGTGATCGACCCTGCCGACACGAGGCAGATCCTCGGCCTGGCGCTCTCGGTGGTGATGAATGGGCCGCAGGAAGACAAGAATTTTGGCGTTTTTAGGATGTAGGTAAGAAAAAAACCTAGTGACTTGACAGTTTGTTTTGAGAATACTTCGGTGGTCGAGTAGGCGGCGTTTGTCCGCCGTATCGAGACCACCAATAAGTGAAAATATTTCAAATTCGAGGTGAATGTGGTCTCGATACGTTCCTCGCTACGCTCGGAACTACTCGACCACCTTTAGTTTCAAAACTTCAATTCTGTATCTTTTCTCTTTCATCTTTCCTTCACCCCACCTACTTTCCACTTTCCACCAACCATGACCCTCCCAAACTCCCCCTCCTCCCCCCACCACTTCCTCGCCCAACTCGTCGGCGGCTGGACGGGAATATCCAAGCTCTGGCTCGAACCTGACAAACTCGCCAGCGAGACGCCGATCCTCGGAAGTATCCAGCTCGTACTGGACGGCCGCTTTGCGCTGTTCCTCTATCAAAGCTCCATCGATGGCGAACCGCAGCACGGCATGTTCACCTTCGGATTCAACACCCTGCTCGAACGCTACGAAGCCAGTTGGGTGGACTCTTTCCACAACAACACGGCCATCATGTTCTGCACGGGCGGCGCCAACGAAGACGGATTCTTCGTGCTGGGCAGCTACCCCGACCCCACCGGCGGCCCCGACTGGAACTGGCGCACGGAAGTGTCCATGTTCGAGCCTGATCACCTGCTCCTCAGGGCTTACAACATCACGCCCGAGGGCGAAGAATTCCAGGCGATGGAATTTCAGTTGACCAGGCTGCAGAAATGAAACTCCTCATCCTCGGCGGTACCCGTTTTCTCGGTCGGCATCTGGTCGACTCGGCCCTGGCGCGCGGACATGAAGTCACGCTCTTCAACCGCGGCAAATCCAACCCCGATCTGTTTTCGCAGGTCCAGACCATCCACGGCGACCGCGAGAAAGACCTGGCCCAACTCGCTGGCCACCACTGGGATGCGGTCATCGACACCTGCGGATATGTCCCGCGCATCGTGCGCCTATCGGCGGATGCGCTGAAGGATTCAGCCCGCAGCTATGTGTTCGTCTCCAGCATTTCGGTCTATGCGGATTTCAGCAAGATCGGTATCGACGAAGGGGATGCAGTCGGCGTACTAAGCAAGGAAACGGAAGAAGTTACGGGCGAGAGCTATGGTCCGCTCAAGGCCTTGTGCGAGCGCACCGTGCAGGATGTCTTCGGCGCCCGGGCGGTGATCGTCCGCCCTGGGTTGATCGTCGGCCCGCACGACCCAACTGACCGCTTCACCTACTGGCCTGTGCGCGTGGCCCGCGGCGGAGACGTGCTCGCGCCTGAAAATCCCGAAGTGCCCGTGCAGATCATCGACGTGCGCGACCTGTCGGATTTCATCCTCACGCTGGTCGAGAAGCAGACGGCCGGTGTGTTCAATGCCACAGGGCCCGAGTCTCCCCTGACGCTCGGGAAGATGCTCGCAGCCTGCAAGGAAGTCAGCGGCAGCGATGTGAATTTCAAGTGGGCTTCTCCTGAGTTCCTGGCACAGCACGAAGTCGCACCGTGGAGCGATTTGCCCGTCTGGGTCCCGGACACACCCGAAGATGCGGGCTTCTCGCGCGTAGACGTGTCCAAGGCGGTGGCGGCGGGGCTGACCTTCCGTCCGCTGACAGAGACGGTGCGCGACACGCTCGATTGGGCCGCGACCCGTCCGCCCGAGCACGAGTGGCGTGCAGGCTTGAAGCCCGAACGCGAACAAGAATTATTGAAGTTGATGTAAAGCAGAGAGCGGACTAAAGTCCGCTCTCTGCTTTTATGTACGTATGTTTTTCCCGTAGCCTGGCTCGACCAGGATCTTTCCATCCTCGAAGGCGGTCCGTCCGCGCAGGATCACCTTGCGGACCCTGCCCTTGACCTTCCAACCTTCGAAGGGAGTCCAGGCGCAGCGGGTAAAACTCTCGGCGGCTTTGATCTCGTAGGCGGCATCCTCGTCCACTTCGACCCAGGTTTCGGGTTGCTCGGGCAGGTGGAAGATGCGTCTCGGATTGGTGACCATGCGCGTGAGGACGTCATCGAGGGTGAGACGGCCTTCGCGGACAGCGGTCAGCAGCAGGGGCAGGATCGTCTCCAGGCCGGGGAAACCAGGCGGGGGGTTGTCGGAATCTTTTTCCGCGATGGTGTGGGGAGCATGGTCGGTGGCGAAGCAGTCGATCACATCCAGGTTGGCCCACAGCGCGTCGACATCCGCCTGCGTCGCCAGCCTTGGGCGGACCTCGCCCCGGCCCGGATGCCCGTGGCTGATGGCGGGGATGTCCTCTTTGGTGAGGAAAAGATGATGCGGACAGACCTCGCAGGTGACCTGGATGCCGCGCTCCTTGGCGGCCTTGATGAGCAGCACCTCTTCCTTCAAAGAGATGTGCGCGATATGAACGGGGCGGTCATAGATGGCCGCGAACAGGATTGCCGCCGCCATGCTGCGGCTCTCGGAATGCGCCACGATGGGCAGCGACTTGGGCCAATTCTGGAAGTGCGGCATCCACAAGGACATATCGTCGAGGCGCAGTTGGCCGAAGGTCGAGTCGAGGTACATCTTAAGTCCCGCCGAACGCCCGGGCAGCGACGGGTGATTCGCCCAGTCGCCGTTGTCAGGCCCCGCGCCGAGGAATTGGGCGTAGTCGCAGCGCGCCTTCGATTTGGCGGAATCCAGCGCGAGGTCGAGGGTGGCAGTGTCGAAGATGGGCGGCTTGGTGTTGGGCATGGCCAGCACCAGGGTCACGCCGCCCGCCAGCGCCGCAGATGTGCCCGAATCGTAATCCTCTTTGTGGGTGGCGCCGGGTTCGCGCAGGTGGACGTGCGGGTCGATCAGGCCGGGCAGTCGGATCATGCGGTTCCATCCTTTTTGTTCTGTTGTTCGCGGTCGAGCCACAATTCACGATACTTGCGATTCCAATCGATCAGGAAGCGAAAGGCAATCACCAAGCCGACGCCGACGGCGGCCCAGAAGACCAATCCGCGCTGATTGAACAGCCACAGCATCGGGGCGATCAGCACCCCTGTGAACACACTGGCCCGCGCGCTGTGGCGGACTGTCAGCGTGAGCAGGATCAGCAGGCCGAGGCACAACACGAAAGCCAGCGGAGAAAGCGCCAGCAAGGCCCCGCCCGCCGTGGCCAAGCCCATCCCGCCGCGGAACTGGGCGAAGAGCGGCCAGCAATGTCCCGCCACGGCCAGGGCGGCGGTGAGCGGAACAACGTAGGGCAAACTGACAGCCGGCGCTACCGTCAGCGCCAGCCAGACAGGCAGGAAGCCCTTGGCAATGTCCAGCACTAACACCAGCGCGCCCCAACCAAAGCCCGCCTGGCGGATGGTGTTGGTGGTGGTGGCATGGCCCGAACCCGCATCGCGCACGTCCACGCCTTTGACCAGGCGCGTGATCCAGATGGCGAAGGGCAGCGAACCAGACAGGTATCCCAACACAGGGAAGAGCAAGCTCAGCAGGAGGTCCATGCTAGGGGCAGGTGGTCAGCAGGGGGAATAGCTGTTTGCTGAACGTGTCCAGCGTACCCGGGTTCGACTGTGGGAAGACCAACATGTACACAAAGATGTGTTTCGCATCCTCCTGCTTCACCCAGTAGCGTGCCTGGTAATTGATGTTCGAGTCCACCAGGTCATACTCATAGAGCGAGGTTCCGCTTTGCTCACAGAACTTCGCCAGCGTGTGACTCTCGTACTCGGTGAAGATGACGTTGAAACCCTGGTCGTTGAAGTAGTTGCCAAGGTCGGTCTGGGTGTAGCCACAGGTGAAGATGAGATATTCCGAATAAGCGATGGCCTGGATGGCGTCGTTACGGCGCGTGAGCGTGATCTTATACGGGTCCACGGAGTAGCTCTTGACCCAGTCGGCGGAATTGAACAGCCCCGCGCCGAAGGTGAGCATCTTCTTGACTTCGACATCGGTCGGCTCGATTGGGCCGCAATTATCATGCGGGACCTGGGCCTGGTCCGCCGTGGGAGCGGAACCACACGCGGCGAGGACTCCCGCCAACAAAACGGCGACCAGCAGCAAGGTCCAGAAAACGGGGCGGGGCAATTTGTTCAAGGGTGATTCCTTTCGAACAGAGTCTATTCGCCGATATCCAGTTTGAAGGCCACCAGCGACTGGTCCAGGTCCTGCAGGAAATAGATCAGCGAGACGATCAGCGACCCGAGCGAGCAGACGAAGATGATGCCGATCAGCCAGGCGTCCTCGATCTTCAACACGGCGGTGATGAACAACGTGATGATGAGGCAGGCCGCCAGCAGCACGCTGATGGTGGCAAAGGTGATGGCGTTGCGCATCAGGTGCGCGCGGCGCGAGAGGATGTGCAGTTGTTGATGGACGACCCCCTGGTTGCGCTCGGGGATCTCGGGCAGTTCTCGCACCAGGCTGCGACCGCGGTCGATGACGCGGCCCAGGCGGTTGGTCATGCTCAGGATCAGCAGGCCGATGCCCGAGATGAGCACCACGGGGCCGATGGCCACCTGTAAAGTGGGAACGAGTTGTGAAACGGAGATCATATAACCTATTTCTTATCCTTTCGAGAGTCTTGAAAACGGAACCAGGCGCGCGCCGCGCGGAAGATGAGCGGGCCGATCAAGAAGGCGACCAGCGCCACGATCAGCGCCAGTTCCTGCCAGCCGACGACGAAGACCGGTTCGCAGGCCAGCGTGGAGAGGACCAGCGCCGCCGCACCCAGGCCCATCATAATACCGGACCGTCGCCTTGGGATGGGACGTTTATCCGCAAAAAAGCGATGGTTTTCGGCAGTTTTAGACGCGAAGGCGGAAAGATGAAAGGATTCTTTCACATCTGTAAACGCCTCCGGTACCGCGGTTCCATTGGGTTTCTGGTAATATTCCATCACAATTGCTTTGCATTATAAGGCATTGCGTTTTCCCTCCTGCAACAAAATCCCTCCACCGATACTGAAATCAAACGCTAGAACGCAAAGCCAGGCTGGCAGGCCCTATCACGCCAGTCTCCAGACGGCAGATTTCCGTCTGGCGTCAGGTCCGAAGGAAGTTGCAAAGGAAAATCCGAATGAAAAAATGGTTCACGAGTTTGTTCACCCTGCTGACGGTCGCCGCGCTGCTCTTCCCGCACGGGATAGCCTACGCGCAATCCGCAGCGGGGACGGTCCCCGCCTTCCCGGGGGCGGAGGGGTTCGGGGCGTATTCGCTGGGCGGTCGGGGCGGCAGGGTCTTCGAGGTCACTAACACCAACGATTCAGGCGCAGGCAGCCTGCGGGCTTGTGTGGAAGCCAGCGGTCCGCGCACCTGCATTTTCCGCACGGGCGGGACCATCGTGCTGAACTCCGCGCTGACGATCTCCAATCCGTACATCACCATCGCGGGGCAGACCGCCCCAGGCGGCGGCATCACGCTCAAGAAGTCGGCGGGCGGCGACGCCCTGCTCATCAAAACGCATGATGTGGTCCTGCGCTACATCACCTCGCGCCCGGGCGCGGGCGGCGAGAATCACGCCGCGCAGGCCGCCTCAAATGGCGTCCACCTGTACAACATCATCATCGACCACTGCTCCTTCAGCTGGGGCACCGACGAAGTGCTGGAAACCTGGTACAAGGTCTACGACACCACCATCCAGTGGTCCATCGTGTCCGAAGGGCTGGATTGCTCCACCCACTCCAAGGGCTGTCACAGCAAGGGGCTGATGGTGGGCGGCTATGCCGACAGCGAGAGCAAGAACGCGCTCGGCTCGGAAGACATCAGTGTGCATCACAACCTGTTCGCGCACAATGGCGAGCGCAACCCGCTCATCCAGACCAGCGGCCTGGTGGATGTGGTCAACAACGTGGCCTACGATCCGTTCGGCACCTTCATGTACGTGTACATGAAATCGAATTCGATCGTGCCGGTGAACTTCATCGGCAACTTCTACAAGTATGGGCCCGAAACCTCCAGCGGTAAGTACGAGATCAAGACCTACGATGACGGCGGCCAGGGCGCGGATCTGTACGTGGAGGGCAATATCGGTCCGCACCGCACCGCCGATAGTCAGACGCAAAGCCTGGTGGTGGACTCGGGCTCGCGCGGATTCCTGACCACGGCCCGCCATGCCGCGCCGCTGGTCACCAGCACCTCGGCAACGGACGCCTACGCCCAGGTTCTGGCGGCGGCGGGCAACAGCGCCGCCCTCGCTTGTGACGGGACCTGGTCGGCGCGGCGGGATGGCATCGACGCGCGCGTGGTCAACGATGTGCGCAACGGCACGGGTAAGATCATCGACGACCCATCCCAGGTGGGCGGGTGGGAGACCATCGCGGCAGGCGCTCCCTGCGTCGACAGCGACCACGACGGCATGCCCGACGTCTGGGAAACCAGGTTCGGTCTGAACCCGAACAACGGCACCGACAACATTACCGATATCGACGGCGACGGCTACACCAACGTCGAAGAATACCTGAACGGCACCGACCCCAAGAACGGGGCGGTCGCCACCCTCTTCTATGACGTCCCCGCCGATTACTGGGCGCGCGAATGGATCGAGCGGCTGTACCAGTCGGGCATCACCGGCGGGTGCGGGATAAACCCGCTGATGTACTGCCCCGAGGCCCAGGTCACGCGCGGACAGATGGCCGTCTTCCTCGAACGGGCCATGCACGGCTCGGGGTACACTCCGCCCACGAATGTGCCCATCACCTTCAACGACACCACGAGTCACTGGGCGCGCTACTGGATCGAGGCCCTGGTCGCGGACGGGGTCTCAGCGGGCTGCGGCAATGGGAATTTCTGTCCCGACCTGGCGCTGACCCGTGA
Organism: uncultured Anaerolineaceae bacterium; assembly: GCA_964524485.1. Taxonomy (GTDB): domain Bacteria; phylum Chloroflexota; class Anaerolineae; order Anaerolineales; family Villigracilaceae; genus JACPVF01. The sequence goes on from CAZGFR010000008.1 coordinate 48,789, forward strand.
CCAAATGGCGGTCTTCCTGCTGAAAGGGGAACACGGCATCGCCTACACTCCCCCGCCTGCCAGCGGCACCCAGTTCGACGATGTCCCCGCCGACTACTGGGCCGCCGCCTGGATCGAACAGCTGGCCGCCGAGGGCATCACAGGCGGGTGCAGTTCCAGTTCGTACTGTCCAGGCATGTCCGTCACCCGCGCACAGATGGCGGTCTTCCTGGTCCGCACTTTCGCATTGCCGTAACCGTTCATGAAAAGCAAGAGGCCGCTTCCCGCGGCCTCTTTTCATTCCATCACGATCTCTTTCACCCGTCCCACCTGCCCATCCATCAGGCGGACCTTGATCCCGTGCGGGTGGGTCGGTGACTTGGTCAGGATATCCTTGACAATGCCCTTGGTCAACTTGCCCGTGCGCTGGTCCTGTTTGAGGACAATCAGCACGGTCAGCCCGGGTTTGATGTTGGCGCGTATCTGTCCGTTCATAGAAGGATACCCCCCGCCTGCAGAGCGTCCAAGATCAACTCGACCGACAAGGCCGCCAGGATCAGGCCCATGACGCGCACCAACAGTTCGGCGCCTTGCCGGCCGAGCGCGTGCAGGATGCGGTCCGCCACTCGCATCATCCAGTAGGTGATGAACAGGATCAGAATGGTGACCAGCGCCGTGCCCGCCTGGACGGGGACCGAGTAGATGTGGTTGTCGGTCAGCACGATGACAGCGATGATCGCGCCCGGGGTGGCGGTCGACGGAACCGCCAACGGATACACCGCCAGGTCGTGATCCTCGTCCCCGTGCGGGACCTCGCTACCCGTCAACTTCCCGAACGTGAATTGCAGCGCAAACAAGAACAGGATGATCCCGCCCGCCACCTGGAAAGAGACGAGACTGATGCCGAGCGCTGCCAGGATCACCTGCCCGATGATAATGGAGCCCACCAGGATGACGCCCGAATACAGGATGGCCTTCAGGGCGGTGCGGTTGCGCCGCTCGCGGTCCATGCCGCGCGTCACCGCCACGAAGATCAACAGGGTGCTGATCGGGTCGATGGTGGCCCACAAGGTCAGAAAGTCACGGATGAATTTTTCCTGGTGCATTAGGACAACAACCCTCTGGCAAACGTCAGGAAGGACTGCACATCGTTGAAATTGGTGACCATGCCCACGGAGATGCGCACCGCACCGCTGGCCTTGCCGTCGATACAGACGCGGAAATCGTCGATGGAGAGGCGTTGGCGGTGGGTGGGCTGGCTGAAACAGGCGGCCAATTCCATTTGGGAGATCTGCAGGGCGATCTCGCCCGCGCCCGGGTTGCAGAAGCAGCCCGTCCGCAGGGAGATATTGACCTTGTTGGCCTCGTGCTCGATGAAGCGATGGTCGATGGGTTGGCCGTCCCTGTTGAAGAAGTTGACCGTCACCGCGCCGCCGCGCCGCTCGACATTGGTCGGCCCGTAGACTCGCACCAGCGGCTCGCCCGTGGAGTGCTTCATCTGCGTCAGGTTGTCGAGCAGCCAGCCTGTCAGCGTGCGCACACGCTCCTTGATGACATCGTAGCCGATGGACTGGATGTGGCGCAGGCCGATCTCCACGGCGGGGATGCCGAGATAGTCGAGCGTGCCATCCTCGAAGGCGGGCGCGCCGTCGGCCAGGTAGTACTTGTCCCCTTGCACCGAGGCGACCGTGATGGTGCCGCCCGCAAACCAGGGACGATGCAGTTTGGCGAGCGCCTCCTTGCGGGCGATCAATGCGCCAATGCCCGTGGGATAGCCGAACATCTTGTAGAACGAGATCGGTACGAAATCGGGGTGGAACTGGGAGAGGTCCAGGCTGCTGGTGGGGACGTAAGCCGCCGCATCGAGCAGCACGTCCCAGCCGTGGGCGTGGGCCTTCTCAATCCACTCGAGCGGATGCTGGACCGAGGAGAAGTTCGATTGAGCGGGGAAGGCAAAGAGGTTGTACCCGTTCGTCGAGGGACGGGCCAACTCAAGGTCCAGGGTGGCGGCATCCAGGCGCATGTCGGGCAGCATGACGGGGATGTAGGTCACATCCGCGCCGCGCGCGTGGGCGAATTCCCGAATCCCGTTGACCGAATTGTGATTGTCGAAGGTCAACAGGTAACGTCCATTTGGGAAGGGATAGGATTCGCCGACCAGTTTGAGCGCACCGCTGGCATTGGGCGTGAAGATGGCCAGATATTCGTTCGGATCGGCGTGGAAGAACTCGAGGATGTACTCGCGCGCGCCTTCGACCAGTTTGGTGGCGGCCTGCGAGGTGGGGTTGGTGGAATGCGGGTTGCCGAAGGTGTTCTGGCGCAGCAGGTCGTGATGCCGGCGGATCTGGGACTCAGCGTAGATGCCGCCGCCGGTGTAATCAAGATAGACGTGCTCGGCGTCGTCGAGGCGGGCATATTCCGCGCGGCGCAGGGCGTCGAGGGATTCGGTTTGGGAAAAGGTGGGGTAGGCTTGCAGAAAGGCTTCGAACTCAGCGGATGGGTTGGGCATGGCGGGACTCCTGGGGCAATTTAACCACAGAATGCCGCAGCGGCGGGGTCATTCAGGCATAGTTGAAGTAGCGCTTCAGGTTGAGGAAGTGCTTCTCCAACAGGTGCCAGGTCAGGAAAGAGATCAAGGCCGTGGACCCAAAGACCAGCAGGAGGTACAACCCGTAGGCGCGCCAGCCAAGCAGGTGGTAGTAGCTGACCACGTCCAGCATGATGAATACCATCGGCATGTGTACCAGATAGGCCGAGTAACTGTACTTTCCCCAGAAGGTCAGGAAGCCGTTGCGGAAAAGACAGCGGAAGGGCGAGTCATCCTTGAAGGTGGTCAGGATGGCGACCAGTGCAGAGGCAAAGACAGCCACGCTGGTATAACCGCCCAACGCCAGCGGGATGCTGTTCACAGGATGCGGGAGGGCCGGGAAATTGCCGAGGCAGAGCAGAAAGAACGCTGTCAGACCCGCCCAAAACATGGGCAAGGCCACCTTTTGAATATGTTCCTTCCAGCCCGGGAGAGTAAACGCCTGGGCCAGGAGTCCGCCCGCGATCAACTCTTCCAGGCGGGTGAAGGTATTGTAATAATAGATGTGGGCCGCCTCGAGCGGCTTCCAAAGGAAGAAGAATCCCACAAAACGGAAGAGGATCGAGGCCACGATCACGCCGATGCTCAACTTGAGCAGGGTTTCCTTGCGCGTGAAGTAGACCACTGCAGGCCACATGAAGTAGAACTGCTCCTCGATGGCCAGCGACCAAGTCACCGCCAGGAAGACCGTCATGTGCGGGGCATCGAAGAGGTTCGTCCAGTTCTGCACATAGAGGAGCATGTACGGCAAAATCTTCGGGATCGTGGGCGTGTATTCGGGGTCGAGGACGGGGACCAGGAGCAGGATGACCGCCATGACAACGTAGTACAACGGGAAGATCCTCAGCACACGCCGCACGTAGAAGTTCTTGAAGTAGTCGCTCCGCTCCTTCGTGCGCAGCAGGATGCCCGTGATCAGAAAACCCGAAAGCACGAAGAAGATATCCACCCCCACCCAACCCGCGCTGGTCAAACGCGTGACGAGGTTGAGGAACAGGTTGTCGGTAAATTCGGAAGCGCGTTTGAAGGCATGGATGGCGATCACCGCCAACACCGCCAGCCCGCGTAGTCCATCCAATTCCTTGATGCGGTCGTCCATAAAGGATTCCTCTGCAACTATGATCGGTCGTTACACTGCATTCAAGTGAAAGCGTTCTCTTGGAGGTATTTCAAAATGAAGACCTCCCTCTTCAGCCAATCGGGCGCGAACTCGGTCTCCAACAGGGAGTGGTTCGCACGCAAAGCCTCGTCGATGGAGACCCAGCGCGGTTCCAGACCCAAGTCGGCTTCGTATTCTTCCAGGTTTTGGGGGCCAAAGCCATCCGCCACGTCACACAGGAAATAACACGAGGTCATCTTGAAGGTGTCGAAACCTTCATCGAGGGCGAAGTTATATTCGACCACAGCACCGACTTCCCCCCCGATGCGGACCAGAGTCGCGCCGCACTCTTCGAGGACCTCGCGCCTCAACGCCTCAGCCTGACTCTCGCCCTCGTCCACGCCCCCGCCCGGGAATTTATACCCGCCCATCGCCGCGTGAACCAGCAGCAGGTCCCGACCCCGCAAAATGACCGCGCGGACGGCTGTACGGTGGACCGTTCTGCCGTTCGGGTCGGCTTGGGGATGGCGGTAGATCTCAGCGAGGATTCGCATGGCGGGGATTAATCGGCCCCCGCGAAATCTGCGAGGGCCCGGAGTCATTTGTATTCGAAATATTTCTTCAGGTTCAGCATCGGCCGCTCGACCAGGAACCAGGTGATCTGCGAGATGAGGATGGTGATGGCAAAGACCGAGCCGATGTAAATGAAGAAGAAGGGCCAGCCGCGATAGCCGTGACGCCAGAGGAAGTCGAGCAGGATCAGGCCAACAGGCAGGTGGAAGAGGTACATCGAGTAGCTGTGGTTGCCGAAGAAGACCAGGATCTTGTTACGGAACAGGCGGCGGATGAAGGAGGTCTCGATGCGCGTGGTCAGGGTGACGATCAGCGCGGCGGCGAAGGTGGCGGCCAGGGTGTAGCCCACCAAAGTCAGCGGGACGTTGCCGTAGATGGGATGCGGGATGCCCGGGTTGGTGACCACTTCCACGATCAGCAGGGTGATGTACGCCACCAGGAAGACGGGCATCGAGATGCGGGCCAGTTTCTCCTTCCAACCAGGCTCGGTGAAGGCGATGGCGATCAACACGCCGAAAGAGATGGCTTCCATGCGGGTGAAGGTGTTATAGAAAAAGAAGGTGGCCATCGCGTTGGCATCCTTCCACACGATGGCAGCGATGATGCGCGAGAGGATCGAAAGTCCGATGATGGTGAAGGCCAGCCTGGCGAGGGTCTGCTTGCGCAGGAAATTCACGACGAAAGGCCAGGTGAGATAGAACTGCTCCTCCACCGCCAGGGACCAGGTCACCGCGAGGTAGATGGTGGTCTTGATGTCGCCGAAGATGTAGACCCAGTTCTGCTGGTAGAGCAGCAGCAGCGGAATCATGCGCGGCAACTCGGGCATGTAATCAGGTTCCACGGTGGGCAGGAGGGCGATGATGACGATCAGGGCAAAGTAATAGAGCGGAAAGACGCGCAGCGAACGGCGCACGTAGAAATTGCGGAAGAAATGCGGCTCGCCCTTGGTGCGCAGCAGAATGGCTGTGATGAGGAAGCCCGACAACACAAAAAAGGTGTCGATGGCGTACCAGTGGTACAGGGTCAGTTCGGTGACGAAATGCAAAATGGGATTGGTGGTGAAATATTCCCCGCGCTTGAAGATGTGATACGAGATGACCATGATGGATGCCAGACCGCGCATCCCGTCCAATTCACTGAGGCGTTCTTCCTTCATGCGGGCGTCCCTGCCGTTCGAGGTGATATGAGTGCCAATTGTACCCGCAGATTCGGGTTTGCGGCTGATTCGCTCTTGGTTTGCGCCAGGAAGAAACCTCCCCAAGACCGTTTCTCACTTTCCTCGTTCGTATTGGTGGATAAAAAAACGGCTTATTCGCTATCATGATGTCATTTTGTGAAAAACCACACTCGCACGACCAAATGTAATCCTAAATTTGCCGTAGGCCACATCAATCATCTCATCATTGGAATCGGATTGTATAAAAATTATTTCACCTATCCACCGCAAGATAAATGCTTTTTCAAAATTCACCTCAAGCGCGTTTTTGTTCTCCTTAGACGACTTTACGAACGCCCTGTTATGCATATCAGGTAATTTTGATTGACCAATTTACATCACATTTTGCCCGTAGACAGGCGGATGAGATTGTACTAACATTAGTCTTATTTATTCAGGTAGGTAGGTTGTCTGGTCATGCGGGGGGATGTCCATAAGGTTTTATTTCTCTGCCCCCGTTATTCCATTTTTGCAGAGACCTTCATAAAAACTCTATCCAAGGAGGTTTCCTCGAAAAACGATATTCCCATCTCGCAAGTTCATTTTTGATTTTGATTCTTTTCTTATCAGGAGACTTCAAAAAAATGAAAAAGCTTGGCCTTGCGACCGTCATTGCAGTTCTGGGGGCCCTGCTTATTGTCACCGTGGCTTGGGCGGCATTCACCAACGGCGACTTCGAGACCGGTGACTTCACAGGTTGGACCATCAGCACCTTCATCAACAATGGATATACCCAACCGCCGGGCTCGGGGGGAACGAACCTGAGCGCGGTTGTCGGCGGACCGCTGGTGACTCCCCTCAGCCTCTCGGATCCCAATACCAATAACGTCGTCAAATACCCGGCTTTCGGGCACTACTCGGCGCGCGTGAACAGCGAGTTGTCCTATACGGATGGCGGTTATCCAAAGAACGCCAACACTATCTCGCAGACCACCACCGCCGTGATCGACCCGCTGGACGGCAAGTCACACGTCCGCTTTACGTATGCGGCCGTCATGGTCAACCCGGCCTTCCCGCATACAGATGAAGAAAAGCCCTATTTCCGCGTCAAGGTGACCAACCTCAGCAAGGGCAATGACGTCATCTACGATTTCTCGTCCTATGTGGGCGAGCCGGGCAAGAATTGGCAGACTGGTCCCGCCTTTGGCACCATCCCGGGCGATGTCTGGCAATACCTCGACTGGACCTACGTGGACCTGGCCTCCTCGGCCCTGCATCCCGTGAGCGCCGGCGACTCGATCCTGTTGGAGATCACCGCCTCGGGCTGCTCGCCCAGCGGCCACCCCGGGTATGTATATGTGGATGAAGTCACCGATGGCGACATCCTCGGTCCGAGCATCCTCGCCACCGGTCCCGCCACCGGCACCTCGGGCGGACCCATCACCTACACCTACATCTACAAGAACGGGACGGGCATCGCCGTCGACCCGCACATCGTGATCTATCCGCCTGCCAACGTGACCTTTACCACGCTGGGTGACCCGGCTCACTGCAGCGGCTTGAACCCCGTCACCTGCGACTATACCGGCGTGGCTGCTGGCGGCACGGGCAGCTTCACGGTCAGCGGGACCATCGGCGCGGTCCCGGCGGGAACCCTCATCGCGCACGGTGATTACTCCATCTCCGTCACCAATTTCCCGACCGTGGGCGGCCCGGTTGTCTTCACGCAGATTCCCGTTGCCAACCTGGGCTTGTCCGCCAGCGGCGCGGCCACCGTCAAACCTGGTGATCCGTACGTGTATACCTTCAACTACACCACCGATGCGCCCATCACCAACGCGCAGGTGGCCTTCACTCTGCCCGGTCACACCACTTTTGTCTCGAACACCGGCGGATACACCTGCACGCCCGCAGCCGGCGTCGTGACCTGCGGCCTGGGCGCAGTCTCAACCAACGGCTCCTTCAACGTCACTGTGCAAGTGGACAAACTCAAGAAGGTCAACACCCCGCTGACCCTGGATGCCACTGCCTATGCCATCAGCGCGACCGGGGCAGTTACGACTAACGGCTCCGCCATGGTAACCGCCAACACTCTCACTCCCTTCGCGGACGTGCCCTACGGCCACTGGGCGCTGGATCACATCCAGTCGATCTGGGCCTACGGCATCACCGGCGGCTGCGTCAATTCGCCGTTGGCCTACTGCCCAGATGCTGACATCACCCGCGCGGAAATGGCTGTGTTCATTGAACGCGCAGTCCACGGTGCAAACTTCAACCCTGGCACCCCAACACTGACTTTCACCGATACCACCACCAATTTTGCCCGCTACTTCATAGAAGCGCTCAGGGCCGATGGCATAACCGGCGGTTGCGGCGGCACACTGTATTGTCCGAATAGCCCGATCTCCCGCGGCCAGTCGGCGGTCTTCCTCCTGCGTGGACGTTCTGGGCCTACTTATATTCCACCCGCGGCAACCGGCACTGTCTGGGTGGACGTGCCTGTCACCCATTGGGCTGCCCGCTGGGCTGAGGAACTTGGCAATGCTCACATCTCGGCGGGATGCGGGAGCGGACGATTCTGTCCCGATAACTTCATCACCCGCGCTGAGATGGCTGTGCTCGTGCAACGCACCTATAGCCTTCCCATGCCGACTCCATAATTGACCTTCTCATTGTGTGAAAAGACATAACGCATCCCAAAGTTAAGAAACAAGGGTAGAATAAAAGGGTAGAACAAAGAATAGACCTTCGAAGTAAGCTGATTTTGGAAAGCAGCGAACTCGAAGGTCTATCATTTAAGAAATAAACAAAAAAACATAGAAGCAAGGGGGGTGAAATAAAGTTTCGGGATAAAGCAAGAAAAGTAGAAAAAGGAAAGATGAACAAGAGGGAAGGAGTAGAGAAATAGCAGCAGATGAGCAAGAAAGTGATAGCAGCGATCAAACAATGGCGCACGGAAATCTCAAAAGGGGTCATGCAAGAAATAGAAGAAGAGATCAAAAAACGAAGTGAGAATTGTAGATAAGAAGGGCAGGTGATTGAATTCAAGTAAGAATACTGGGTTATCTAAATTACAACGTGTGGATTCCCCTGGATGAAAAGTTTGAATTATTGCCGGGATATCGACTCCTGCAGAGAAATGTTTGATTTGGCTTTACACGGCTGATTCGTCCCTGGTTTGTGCAATGGGAAGGTAAAAAATCGGTCAGGGACGAGGGAAGTTCGCTTTAATGTAATTGTTTACCAAAGCGCTCATGCCCGAAGGGATTTTGAGCGTCGTTTCCTGTTTTGTGTCTTTTAGTCGAACTTTGAGTTTCATTTTGGTCCACGAGTTTTCCCACCTGGCATATCCAATATTGGAAAACAAAATAACCTTGCCACGGTGAACAAATCCCTTTTCGCGATATTCGAATGAGTAATAAGAATAAAGCGCCAGATAAATGATGACAACCCACCAAAAAATATTTTGTCTATAAGATTCAAAGACATAATCACGCGGAAGTAAAGCACCTAAAGTTGTTAACAAACAGTACGCAAACAAGAACCATATCGCTCCTTGCGTCAGTTGCGCGATTTTCCTTTGTTCCTTATCGACAAAGTCGCCTGCCATTTTTCGTCTGCGATTGTTGGGAATAAAGGCAAATACATTGATAAAGAAAAGACCTATAAACGTAGAAAGCACCCCAATGTAAAATTAAATTTTTTCAGGGATATACTGATACAAGATCACCAAACCGAACAATCCAATAATAGGAGTGGCAATAAGTAATAATGCGGGAGATACGGCCAAAGACATAACGAATCCAGACCAAAGGCTCTTCTCGCGAACGGAGAAGATTATAAACAAAATCAGAAACAGCCCACCAATCGCACTAAAACCGATTTCCCAAAAGTTGATGCCCATTCGCAATCCTCCGCTCCACATGATGTCGAGTTATACGACCAACCCAAATAACCGTCAAGCGAAAAGTAAACCCCTATGCGACTCGCAGCATGTCGTTGCGAGCGCAGCGAAGCAACCTCCTGTTATCACGGGATTGCTTCGGGAAAAGCGCCCTCGCAATGACATGAAAAGAAAGGGGCCCTTGCCAGCACTGGCAAGGGCCCCTTTCTTCTTTCTACTACGCGGCTATTGACGCCACTTCCTCCCCCTGCTTCGAGAACTGACTCATGTACAGGTCGTAATATGCGCCCTGTTTGGCAAGTAAGTCCTCATGGCTGCCCTGCTCGACGATGTCGCCGTGCTGCATGACCAGGATCAGGTCCGCGTTGCGGATGGTGGACAGGCGGTGAGCAATGACGAAGGACGTGCGGTTCTTCATCAGGTTGTCCATCGCCTTCTGGATGAGGATCTCGGTGCGGGTGTCCACGCTGGAGGTGGCCTCGTCGAGGATCAGAATCTTCGGGTCGGCCAGGAAGGCGCGGGCGATGGTCAGCAGCTGCATCTGTCCCTGCGAAATGTTGGAGGTCTCTTCGTTGAGGACCATGTTGTAGCCGTCAGGCCAGGTGTGGACGAAGTGGTCCACGTGGGCGGCCTTGGCGGCGGCGATGACTTCCTCATCCGTGGCGCCCGGGCGTCCGTAGCGGATGTTCTCCATGATGGAGCCGTTATAGAGCCAGGTGTCCTGCAGCACCATGCCGAACATCTTGCGCAGGTCGCGGCGGGTGAACTCGCGGATGTCGTGGCCGTCCACGAAGATGGCGCCTTCGTTCACGTCGTAGAAGCGCATGAGCAGTTTGACCATGGTGGTCTTGCCCGCGCCCGTCGGCCCGACGATGGCGATCTTATGCCCGGGCTCGGCTTCAGCGGAGAAGTCGTTGATGACGATCTTCTCGGGGTTGTAGCCGAAATGGACATCCTTGAACTCGACGTGGCCCTGGACCTCCTCAAGCTGGACCGGGGTCTCGGCTTCGGGTATCTCTTCGGCCTCGTCGAGGAATTCGAAGACGCGCTCCGCCGCCGCCGCGGTCTGCTGGAGGATGTTGGAGATGTTGGCCAGCTGTGTGATGGGCTGGGTGAACGAGCGCACGTACTGGATGAAGGCCTGGATGTCGCCGACGGTGATCTTGCCGGTCACGGCCAGGTATCCGCCGAGGATGGCCACCGCCACGTAACCGAGGTTGCCGATGAAGTTCATGATCGGCATCATCAGGCCCGAGAGGAACTGCGATTTCCAGGCGGCATCGTAGAGCATGTCGTTCGACGTATCGAATTTCTCGATGCTCTCCTTCTCACCGTTGAAAGCCTTCATCACGATGTGGCCGCCGTACATTTCCTCGACATGGCCGTTGACGTGGCCCAGGTAATCCTGCTGCTGCTTGAAGAACTTCTGCGACTGGCGCACGATCAGCATGACCGCGATCATCGAGAGCGGGATGATGACCAGCGCCACCAGCGTCATGACCCAGCTGATGGAGAACATCATGACCAACACGCCGATCACCGTCACCACCGAGGTGATGATCTGGGTCAGGCTCTGGCTGAGGGTCTGGTTGACCGTGTCCACGTCGTTGGTGATGCGCGAGAGGACCTCGCCATGCGTGGTGGTATCGAAGTACTTCAACGGCATGCGGTTGATCTTCTGCGAGATATCACGGCGGAAGCGGTAGGAAATATCCGTCGAGACGTTGGCCATGATCCAGCCCTGGATGTAGGCAAACAGCGCCGAGAGCAGGTACAGCCCGAGCGTGATCAACGCAATGCGGCCGATGTATTCGAAATCGATGGAGCCGCTGCCGCTCAACTGGGCCATCACGCCTTCGAACAGTTTGGTGGTGGCCTGGCCGAGGATCTTCGGCCCGACGATGTTGGCGGCGGTGGAGGCGATCGCCATGACGATGACGAACAGGATCGGCAGGCGGTATGCGCCGAGATACTCGATCAGCTTGCGCATCGTCCCGCCGAAATCGCGGGCTTTGGCGCCCGGCATCATGCCCGCCATGGGACCATGCATCTGCGCGCCGCCCCCGCGGCGTTGTTGCTGAGGTCTGCCTTGGAACATCATGATAATTCCTCCATGCTGAGCTGCGACAAGGCAATCTCTTTATACGTTTCGCAAGTTTCCATTAATTCCTTGTGCGTGCCCTTACCGACGATGCGGCCTTCGTCGAGCACGATGATCTGTTCGGCGTTCTTGATGGTCGAGACGCGCTGGGTGACGACCAGCAGGGTGCTGTCCGCAGCCTGCTCCTTGAAGGCGCGGCGCAGGGCGGCATCGGTCTTGAAGTCAAGCGCGGAGAAGGAGTCGTCGAGGATGTAGATCGGCGGCTTCTTGACGATGGCGCGCGCGATGGAGAGGCGCTGCTTCTGTCCGCCCGAGACGTTGGTGCCGCCCTGGGCGATCTCCGCGGCCAGGCCCTCGGGCTTGGATTCGACGAATTCCTTCGCCTGGGCGATCTCGATGGCCGATTGCAGCATCTCGGGCGAGGCATCCTTGTCCGCGTAGCGCAGGTTCGACTCGATGGTGCCCGAGAACAACGCGCTCTTCTGCGGTACGTAGCCGATCTTGTCGCGCAGGTCGTGCTGGGTCACCTCGCGGATATCCACGCCGTCCACCAAAATCGCGCCGTTCGTCACCTCGTAGAAGCGCGGAATCAGGTTGACGATGGTGGATTTGCCCGCACCGGTCGAGCCGATAAAGGCGGTGGTCTGCCCGGGCCGGGCGGTGAAACTAATATCCGCCAGCGCGTCGGTGTCCGCGCCGGGGTAGCGGAACGAGACGTCCCGGAATTCCACCGAACCGTTGAACGACGCGTGGAACTGCTTAGGTTCCTTCGGGTCGTGGATGTGCGGCTCGGTCGCCAGCACTTCGTAGATGCGGTCGGCCGAGACCGAGGCGCGCGGGATGATGATGAACATCATCGAGAGGAACAGGAACGACATCACGATCTGCATGGCGTATTGCATGAAGGCCATCATGTCGCCGACCTGCATGTTGGCGTCTGCCACCTGACTCGCGCCGAACCAGATGATGGAAAGCATCAACACGTTCATGATGAGCATCATGAGCGGCATCATCACCACCATCACGCGGTTGATGAACAGGCTGACGGCGGTCAGGTCCTTGTTGGCCTTGTCGAAACGCTCTTCCTCGAAAGGCTGCATGTTGAAGGCGCGGATGACCATCATGCCCGAGAGGTTCTCGCGCGAGACCAGGTTGATGCGGTCCACCAGTTTCTGGATGAGCTTGAACTTGGGCAGGGCCACCGAGAAGACCACGATGATCAGGCTGACCAGCATCAGCACGGCCAGGCCGATCAGCCACGAGAGCGGCGAATCCTTGGCGATGACCTTGATGATGCCGCCGATGCCCATCAACGGGGCATAGAACATCATGCGCACCATCATGACCACCACCATCTGGATCTGGGTCACGTCGTTGGTGGTGCGGGTGATGAGCGAGGCAGTCGAGAACTTGTCGAACTCGGTGTTGGAGTAGCTTTCGACGGTCTTGAACACGTCGCGGCGGATGTCGCGCGCCATGCCCGCCGCGATCTTCGCGGAGAGATATCCCACGATGATGGTACACACACCCGAGGCCAGGGTCAACAGCAACATCCAGGCGCCCACATTCAGGATGTAGTTGTTCTGGAGATTATCGGTGTTCATGCCGAGGGCCCGATACTCCGCCTTGACCGTGCTGACGGCAGCCTGCACGAGCATATTGTCGCCCAGGGTTGCAAACTTCGCATCCATCGAGTCGGTCATCTTCGTGACCTGGTCGGCGGGAAGTTTCGCCAGCATGGTGAATACATCCATGCCGGGCGGCAGCTTGGACAGGTCGAAGCCGCCGAAGGCGCCGCTCATCTGCGCCGCCGCTGCGGGGTCGGCCAGGGCCTTCTCGATGCCTGAGACCGCCAACAGGGCCTTGGCCATGATTGGGTTCAGGCGGTCGATCTCGGCCTGGTCAATGGGATTCAGCACGTAAACGGGACCAGACGCCAGGGCGGGATACTCCGCCAGGTATTTGTCGTAGTCGGCGGAGTTCTGGTCGATGAGGGTGTAGTCGGCCAGCACCGACTCCTTATCCGCTGCGCTCATGAAGATGAGCACACGATTCATTTCGCTCTGGCGGATGGCGGACGGAACGGCGTTCTCCACGCCGCCCTGCTGGATGCCCGTGTTGACGATGCGCGACAGGTAATCGGGCAGGGCCAGGTCGAAGTTGGCCTGCGCGAAGAGCAGCGCGATGGCCAGCAACAGCATCCACAGATAAGGCTTGACATATTTGAGCAGTTTAAGCATGGGGCTTGCTCCTCAGGAGGAAGGTTTGCATAAAATTCCTTTCTAATCTCCGCTGTACGCGGACTCGACAGAGGTCACCGTCAGGTCGAGCGGTTGTGCGGAACGGTTGAACAATTTCTGGAAGGGCAGCGCGACCAGGCGCGAGAACATCAGACGCTTGGTCAACACGGTGGACATCAGCCCGTTGCGGCCGTCGGTGGCGGAAGAAGCCAGCCAGAGCGCGCGCTCGGCGGGCACGTCGGCTTCATTGCCCCACAACATGGCCACATAGCGCAACGGATTCAATCGACCTTCATAGCCGTTCACCGCCTGGACGTTGCTGAGCATCTCAGTGCGCACCAAGCCCGGGTTGAAGCCGAAGATATCCACGCCGCGGCCCTTGTATTCCTGCGCCAGCGCCTGGGTAAAATTGCGCACCCAAACCTTGCTGGAACTATACGCGTTCTGCATGGGCACCGCGCCCGTATCGCCGCGTCCCAGCAGGTTGATCAACTTGCCGCTCTTCTGAGCCAGGAAATGACGCAGAGCCACGACCGATCCGTTATAGGTGCCGACGATGTTGGTGTTGACGGTGTTCAGGAAGTCGGCGCTGGGGACGTGGGCCGTAGGCCCATAGGGCGCGGAGATGCCCGCGTTGTTGACCCAGATGTCGATTCGGCCAAAAGTGCGGATCGCCAACTCGGCCAACGCCTCGACTTGGGCCAGGTCGCCCACGTCACAGGCCAGACCTGTCGCCTGCGCACCGTTCTGTTGGAGTTTTTTCACCGCCTCGTCCACCGAGCGGGCCGAGCGCGACGCAATGACCACCTTCGCGCCCGCGCGCGCATAGGTCTCGGCAATGGCGTACCCCAGACCGCGTGATCCGCCGGTGATCACGGCCACCTTGTTCTGTAAAAGCAATGTCATGTTGTTTCCTTGTTGGATGAGATGTTTCGGCCTCAGTCGATCTCGTTCTCGCGTGAGGCCTCGGCCAGGATGGCCAACACTTCGCTGACCTTGTGCCGGTCCTCGTCCGAGAGGTTCTGCTCCATTTCATCCACCCAGCGGAAGCGCTCAGCAAAGCCCCGCTCAATCAGGTCGAGGCCCTTCGGAGAGAGCGTCACCTGTTTGGCGCGGCGGTCGTTGGGATCCTCCGTCCGCTCCAGGAACCCACCCTGGACGAGTTTGTCCACGGTCTGGCTGGCGGCGGCAGCAGTGATCTCCATGTGCTCGCTCAGGTCCGAGATGCCGCACTGTTTCCGGTAATACACGCGCATCAGCAGGAAGAATTGCGGCATGGAAAATCCCAGCGACTTGACGTAACGCGCCTGGTCACGCATGGCGCGGTGCGTGGCGGTTTCCACCCACTCGCGCAGGGATGTCTTGATTTGGACGGTGTCAGTCATATTTAAGCCTTCTTTTTATTTAAGCGGGCTTAAATATATGCAGAAATTAAGTTAAGTCAAGGCAGGGGAGATAAGAGGAATGTTAGAGAATTGAGAAACGCGTACACAGGAGGGATTGTTCTTACTACAAGGATGCGACTATACTTTTCTCTATTCAAACACCAAAAAGGAATTACACCATGGAAATTACTATCGAACATCGTCCCTCGTATTCGCTGGCAGTCGCCAGGTTGCAGCCGAACGAACGCATCCGCGCTGAGGCGGGCGCAATGGTCAGCATGAGCGA